>DJVQ01000029.1:0-2358 GCA_002441265.1 Syntrophaceae bacterium UBA6252 | reverse complement strand
TTCCTTGTCTTCATGCAACGGCCTCCGGATTCACTACCAGGAAATCTCGTAAGGGATATCGTTTGTATTCGGGGTGGTCCGGCGTTGCATAGACCATGTGCTCGCCGTCGATGGAGCCGCTCCAGGCCGCGACCACCGTCTTGTTCCGCGAGAGCCCCTGTAGGAGCCGCAACGGGTCCTGCTTGAGCGAAACATCGAAGAGGACCTCGACGTTGTCCAGAAGAACCACATTGGCTGCGGATGCGCCCACGATCTCCGCGAGGAGGCGGGGCAACTGCAAGGCCCGCTGGCGTTCGGTGAGGTCGAGCATGCGCCGGGAAAGTTCGAGGTTGACGTTGACCAGAGGGGCCGCAGTACGTTCATGAACATCCTGCAGCGCGGCGGTCTTACCCGAACCGGCCGGGGCCACCAGCACGACAAGCCGGTGGTACAGCTCGGCAGCCTGGCCAATTCTCTTTATGACTCTATCGGCGAGTGGCTCCGCCATTAGCGATCTCCTCCTGAACCGGGCTCGTTCGCTCGCGTTTCCTCAAGCCAGTGGTCAATGGCTCCTTTCCGGAAACGCCAGTGCCGGCCGATCTTCTGGGAGGGGATCTTGCCTTCCCGAACGAGCTTGTAGAGCGTCGACTTCGGTATTTTCAGGTAGGCGGCCAACTCTTCGATGGTCAGTACGTCACCTGGTTTTTCATCCATCAAGCGCACCTCTCTGGTCTCAAGGCAAAGTTCGACCTAGCATGCCTCATATCAAGCACATAATTTACAGTTATTGACAGTTGCTGTCAAGCGCTTTTGAGATCGCAGAGGGAAAAATCAGCGCCAGATTCCGCCGATTAGCTCCTTGAAGCTCCCGGTCCAGCGATCCCCCATCGCATAGAGCCACACCGGGAGCCCGGTTCCGTTTGCCCGGACAGGTACCAGGACGCGGCGGTAGAGGCAGGGACCGCCGGGATGAAACCCCTCCAGCCGGTCGATGGCCGGAAGGCGGATCACGGGATCGTCGAAGGTAAGAATCTCCCCGTACACGGGGCCCCAGGGCGCGCCTGTGCCCTTCTTCGAAAGCCGGTCGGGGATTGGCTCGGGATTGGACATGCGAGCCACGACGCGCGCTTGTGTGGCCACGTCGGCGAGTGGATTGGTGGTCCCGACGGCGAGGATATCCTCCTCCGGGACCTGCAGGACCGGGATTCCGGAGGATGTCTCGAAGAGGCGGCCGCGGACCAAGGTGTCCTCCACCGCCAGGACTCCCCGGCAAAAGCGGTCGTGGTTCCAGAAACCGCGCTTCAGTGTGCCGTAGACGAAGAGTCTCAGCATTCCGTTTGTGTTCGGCTTCAAGGGTTCTGTTGGGTTCATTGCCTGGTTCATGGGGTTCATTGGAGTGTCTGTCATGGCTCCGCGCCCTTTCTCTCCTGGGCGACGAAATCGAACGGTTCCACCGAGTACGCGGCCAGGTCCTCGCGCCGGAACACCACCAGGCTCATGGGCGGGACCGGAAGCTCACGCCAGCCTTTTTCCTCCGCCAGCACGGCGTCGAGGTATGCGGGGTCCGAAGCGTAGAGAACCGCTTTGCGGCGGGGATGCCAGCGCAGTTCCAACGGCCGGTTCCCCTTGAGCACAAAGACGGTGCCCGGGTCGGTCCGGCAGGCGATGACGGCGGTGATCTGACCCCGACAGCGTCGGAGCCGGGCTTTGAACCGCTCGATATCCATGGCCCCGTCCCGGGCGGCGTTCGCGGCCAGGCGGAACAGAATCTCGCTGTCCACCTCGGCGAAGCGCCGCATCTTCCAGCGCCGGAACAGGTAGTCGGCGTTGTAAATGGTGCCGTTGTGGGTGCCGATCANNCGGGTGCGCCACCGGGTATGGCCGAGCAGGAGCGTGGCGCGGTTGTCCATAGAGGCAAGGAGTTCGGCGAAGGCCTTGTCCGTGACGAACCGCTCGGCCGTCACCGGCCGCTTGAAGAGCCGGTGTCCGCCGTCGGTGTCGAGCCATGCCGCGCCGGTGGCGTGTGGTCCGCGCTCCTCGCTCAATACAAGCAGGCGGGTAAAGAGCCAGGCGAGATACTCCCGCTCCTCGGCGCGTCGCCGCTTATTTCCGAAGATGACTCCCGCGAGCCCGCACATCAGGATTTCCCTCCCTGCGGATCGACGATGAACCCGCGGAAGACGCCCTCGGCGTATTCCTTCGGATGCTCCTCGATCCAGCTCGCGGCATCGGGATATCCGAGCTCCCCGGCCAGCCGGGCGACGACCGGCCGGTCGAGCATGTTGGTCTGCTCGGAGAGTCGGACCGCGTCGATGCCCTGCCAGACAATGGCAGGAATCGGTATCCGCGCGGGCTTGTCGTCCTGCACCTCGGCAAGGC
>DJVQ01000022.1:16608-128203 GCA_002441265.1 Syntrophaceae bacterium UBA6252 | reverse complement strand
GACGAGGAACCCGAGGGCGCCGTCGTCATCCAGAAAAAATATTACCGCTACACGCGATCCGGCGACCTCATGCGGATCCGGGACGACCTGAAAGGCGTCACGTACGATTACGCTTACGACGGCCTCCACCGCCTCACGGCGGAAAGAAGGACCGATGCCAGAGGGACGGCCACGACGGACACCTACGGCTACGACGGAATCGGGAACCTGACCTCGAAGAAAACCGGGGGCGTCCAGCTTGTCTACGCCTATGATTCCTCCCGCCCCCACGCGGTGAGGTCGGTGAGGATCGGGGGGAAGACCCATTACTTCTCCTATGACCCAAACGGCAACCTCACCTACGGCCCCGATCTCACGGATTCCTCGTCCGTGGGCTGGCGGTCTTTGTCCTGGACGGCGGAGAACCGCCCGTCGGAGATCAAGTACAAGGACAAGAAGACGGTGCCGTTGACGATCCGGTTCGAGTACGACGGGGAGGGCCGCCGTACGGTGAAGGCGGTGTCCGTGCCGACGCTGTCCACGGGAGGGAACATCAACCCGAAGGCGGTGTCCACGACGGTCTACGTGAACGATGCCTTCCAGGTGGCGAACGGGAAGGCGGTGGTCCATTTGTTTGCCGGGACGGTGCGGATCGCCGAGGTTCGGAGCGGCTCCGTCCTGTACCACCACAAGGACCACCTGGGGAGCGCGACGGTGCTCACCGACAAAAACGGCAACAGGGTGGAGACGGCGGAGTACCTTCCCTTCGGGGAGCTTCGGGAATCGACGGGGTCGTGGACGACGGACTACAAGTTCACGGACCATGAGTTGGACACGGAAACGGGGCTCTACAACTTCAACGCCCGCCTCTACGACCCGGCCGTCGGCCGTTTCATCAGCCCCGACCCCGCGGTGCCGTACCTCTCCGATTCAACGAACCCGAGGAACTACGATCCCCAGATGTTCAACCGCTACGCCTACTGCCGGAGCAATCCTCTGATCTATGTCGATCCAAGCGGTCTTGAGGATGATGACATCGGTGGGATACTCAGCGGTTATCTTGACGGTACGGATGAGGATCACACAATTAAGGAATTGTGGAGTATGGGACAAGATCAATCAATTGATTCTTATAATACTCTTTTTGAAGGCTTCTCTGAAAGTTATAATCACAGCTATAAAATGAAATCAGTTGAATCTGTATTGGTAGTAGCTAAAGAAAACAGAAACCGAACGACTATAATGTTGGATCTTGCCTCTTTTTTGTGTGACTTGGCCTATCCACTTAATCCTCCCGCATTTTACGCAGGAGGGCAAATCTCAGCAGCAACAAATTTACAAAGAACAAAGGAGGCATATGAGCTCGGGCTTGCAGAAGAAATAGATGTAGATATATGTATCCTTACAACATCTTTTGGTTCTTTGCCGGGAACATTTGGTGCACCTTTGAGTGGTTTTCAGTTGGCATATGATATCGGAAGAATAAATGGGTGGTGGTGATGGACGCTCTTTCGAAGGTATATATACTTATATCTATTGCGGTTGTTGTTTGTTTTATTCCCCTTTATTTTAAAAAAGATGGAATAGAAAGACATTATGCGATTATGGAGGAGACTTTTCCGCCGCCATTACGATTGGTGTCGAAGAAAATATATATTAATGTTATTAAATCAACAATAATTTTAGTGCTGTTGTTTTTAGTAATTGCATTCGTTTTATAGGCGGACAGTATTGTTATAATCCTACGCGAAGGGAAAGGCATGCCAAATTAGTAGAATATTTCTATCATTAAGTGGGGAACTTACCAATATAATAGTCTGTATAATGATTGAGTACAATAAACATACAGGTAAAGTTATCGTTTAAAGCGGCAAGAAAAGACATTATACATACATGTATTGTGGTTATTGTTAGCATATTTGCAGCAATAGCAACTGCCTATATTGAAGATATATATACATATATATGGCACATGAAGAATCCTGATGTTGTCCGTTGGTATGAATATTCAATAAAGATACCCCATGATCTTGTCGCAAAAAGTATTGGTGACCAAAGTAACGAAAAGTTGATAATATACAGTATGAAAATACTGAAAGAAATATATATTCGATTCACAAAAATAGGTCGACTTTCAGGTCAAGGAATTAATGCAGAAAAGCGAAATATTGATACGGGCATCAGGATGATCGAAAAAAAAGATTCAGTAACTATGGGAGAAGAGAGTATAACGATAAAATCAGTTGAAAAAAATTATCCAGGGAAATATTTCGAACAGGTCTACTTGAGATCAAGTGATACTATGATATTGTTCATCGGGAAAAAAGAAAGGTGCCATGTTATGAGTGAGATCATCAAGAATATGAAACGGATACAATATAGAACCATCTAACAGCAAAAATCTTGTCTTGGACAGAGACGGCGGTTGGTGTTATTTTTACACCTATGAAAAGGCCCTGTTCGGCAGGGAATCACTGTTTTGAAAGGAGAACCCGATGGACAGACCTGTGGACCATTTCTGGAAGATCCGTCTGGAAGCAGTGAAAAAAGCGCTGGAAGACAACAATTTCGAGGCCCGGGTGGCGGAAAGCGTGAGCGAGGCCCGAAAAATCGTTCTGGAGGAACTACTGCCGGGAACGGGCGCGAAAAGCATTTCCTGGGGTGGCTCCCTCACCTTTATCGGAACGGGGCTTTACGAGGCGCTGAAGGGACGGGGGGACATGACGGTGCTCGACACCTATGACCGAACGATCCCTCCGGAGGAAAACCTGGAAAGACGCAGGCAGGCCCTCCATGTGGATCTTTTCTTTATGGGCACCAACGCCGTTACGGAGGACGGGAGGCTTGTCAATCTCGACATGATCGGCAATCGTGTTGCCGCCCTGACATTCGGGCCGAAACGGGTGATCGTCCTTGCGGGACGGAACAAGATCGTCTGCGATCTCGAGGATGCCATGGTCCGGGTGAAAAACTACGCGGCGCCGGTGAACGCCATGAGGCTTGACAAGAAGACGCCCTGTGTGGCCACGTCCTTCTGCGACGAGTGCAAGAGTCCCGACCGGATCTGCAACACGTGGACGATTACGGAGAAATCCTTCCCGAAAGGCCGGGTGAAGGTCGTTCTGATCAACGAGGACCTGGGATTTTAGGACGGATTTTCTCCCCCGGCGGAGTTTCAGCGGACCCGCAGCCGGTCCCCGGGATGTATCGTCCTGTTTGTCGGCATCCCGTTCAGGTCTGCGAGTTCCTTGACCGTGAGTCCGTAAGTCTTGGCGATTCCGAACAGGGTGTCTCCCTTGCGGATGGTGTGGAATTTCTGCGTCGCGGCCGCAGGCTCGGCGGATGCAGTTTTTGGTTTTTCCACTGCCTGCGCGGTGGATGTTGCCTTGGCTTTCTCTACCGCCGCAGCCGGGCTTTCCTTCTTCACGGCTTGTTTCGCCGCGGTGGGTTCCGCCTTCCGTTCGAGGGATTCGATTTTCTTCGAGAGGGTGTACACTTCCTCTCTCAGGTACCGAATGGCTTCTTCCGACTGAGACGTGAGGCCGTCCAGCTTCCCCTCCACTTTTTCAAGTCTGCCCTGGAGGGCGGCGAATTCTCCCTCTCCGGGGGCTTTTTCCCCGCCGGCGAAGAAGATTGCGATAAGCACAATAATAATGAAGATCCCTCCTCCCCAGAGGACGATCTTCCCCGGGGAGTGGAGTCCCGGCGACCAGATCCGGGACGCCCTCCCACGATCACGGGGCGTATCCTTGAAGTCCCTGTCCAGAAGACTGCTCCCTTCCGCTGAGTAGTCTATATCGATCTTCTTGTCTTGTTCGTCCGTCATGTCGTTGCTCCTCCTTTCGAGGTACTCACAGTTTTTTAGCAAAGGAGGGAGCGACCGTCAAGATAGGGGAGCATGTGATGCGGCACGGATGTCCCGTAACACAGGAAGTGCCGGGTGCGGATTCGTGCTTTGAATTCATGCCGCGATTTCGTGGTTCGAGCTTTCAGGATCGGTTATTCCCCCGCTTTCGGAGGGGGATTGCCTCGAAAAAAAAGGATGACGGGATTTTTTACAATCCTGTCATCCTTTGGCGGCATGAATGGCGCGATTTCAGCGACGGCCTGTATAAACGAGTGAATCACGGCCCCACATGCGACAGGGCCGATCGCATCGTACGGGCGTTCTTCCGATCCGGTCGCTATTTCTTACGGTCTTGTGGCAAGCCTGCTTTCCTTTTCCTGATCTTCCTCAGCGCGATGATGAGGAACAGGATTCCGATGCCGAGGAGAATCAAGGTCTCCGGTTCCGGGACCGTCGTTGTCGTCGTCACCGTGTCGGGCACCAGGACCCACCCGGAGAGATTTTCGTTGTTGCCGATGGGGGCGTCGTACGTCGTACCGAATCCCGTATTATAAACATAATCGTTTTTCCCGCCCTTGGCATAGAAGTCTCCCCACATGGGGGCCCGGTCCGTGACGATGGTCCAGGTATAGGACTTTTCCTCGCTTTTTTTTGTCGTTTCGAATTTCAATCCGTAAAGATCGCCGATCAATCCGGGATTGCTGCGGTCGCCGGACGAGTAAGCATCCAGTTCATAGCCCTTCGTGGTTCCGTCCTGGATATTGTCCGAATCGAAGGTCCCGGACACCTCGGTAATGACGTGGCTTATTCCGGGTTTCCCGTCCGTCGTGAAGGTATACCTGTAGGTCCAGTAATTTGTAGTGGAATCGAAAGAAACGATCCAACTGAGTACGGACTTGCTGTTGGCCCAGGCATACGATGCAACCAGATTCTTATCCCAGGAAATGTAACCTTCATAATAGGCGAAGGCCTTGGAACCGAAGAATACGGCGGCGAGCAGGGTCAGGCACGCAAAGATTTTTTTCATTCCAAAACCTCCGAAAGAAAGCACTAAATTGCCATTTTTCTGCGAAATGCAAAGAGCCCGGCTATGCCGAAACAGAGAAGAACCATGGTTGCCGGCTCGGGAATGTCGATGATGGGAATATCTATTTTCTGATAGATGACATCGTTGGCGCAGTTAAGCGTCCAGCCGATGATGAGGCCGTCCCGGATGTTGATGGCGGACTCGGGATCGAAAATGTAACTTACCCAGACCACGTCTTCGGGCGATCCGGGAAGGCGCCATCCGACAAACGCCGCTGATGAATACGGCGTACCACCCTCGATGGCGATCGGGTGGTCGTCACGGATATCGTATCCGCTCCACAGCCCGTCGGCGCCGGACATAACGTAGCCGGGGCCTCCCAGCGGAACGGATACGCTGTTCACGGCCACATTGCTCCAGTCTCCGGCCCCGAAAGTTCCCACGGTATAGTCCCAGGTGCCGTCGGAACCGACATCCATGAAAAGATCTCCAGGGGTCAGCTTGCTCCAGAGATGCTGGTTCTGGGTGACAATGTAACTGAACTGTATGCTTACAAGATTGTAATTCGAATCATAAGTCAACTGCCCTCCCAGGATATTCGGGAGTCCAATCACGTCCTGGAGATCGTCATCCGTTCCGTTTTCCCAGCCGGGAAAGGTAATAACGGTGTCTTCGAAGCTGACGGTATAAAACCCGTAGGCCGGACAGGCGAAGAGGACTGCGAGAAGACAAGCGGTCAATACAGCCGTTTTTTTCATTTTCCCTCCCGAGGACCCCGATGTCCCATTGATCCGGGTTTTTTCTTCCCTTATATATATTTCTATCCATCCGGGCAACTAAAAGTAGGTATGGCGAAATAGCGGGGTCCCGGTTGTATTCGAATTTTATAACTGCAGGATTCGTGCCGTGATTAGAGACCTGGTTCCGCCGTTTTTCTGGAGATGACGATCAATGCCCGAACCGACCCCGCCCTGCGTGTACCCTGTATCACCGGATAACCCCGTATCCTTTATGGAAATCCTTGAAAAAGACCTGTCCGGGACGGATATAAAGAGGCGCCTCCGGCGCGTTCGACGATTCCTGCGGATGGTTCCGCCGGCAGATGTTGCGTACCGTGTATTCATTTTACGTTGGATTTTCTTACATGCTCTGGAGGACGTTTATTCACTGAAATTCCGGAACGTTCCTTCGTATTGACGGCGGGAGCTGTGTCGGATATCTTTACACCGGATTTGTCCGGAAAGTTCGAAACGACGCCTTTCGTGCCCACCCTGATTCAGTTGCATAAAAATACTCCTTATATTTGCGATAGTTACGGTTCATTCAATAAATCTTCCGATTGAAGCCCTGCAGATGCATATTCCTTGCATAAGTCTTTTATATGACAAAATCGTCATTGGAAGCTCATAAAATCCATTTGCTGGAGGAGGACTGTATGAAAGAGAAAGCGACGAAGATGTTATTTGGTGTGACCGCACTTCTGGCAGTTCTTCTGGGGCCGGCCAGTTCCTGCTTTGCCATAGACAGGGTTCCGACGCCTGAGCCGATGTCCATCGTTCTTCTTGGGGCGGGGATCGCAGGTCTTGTGGGGCTGAAGAAATTTTTCAGATAATATATCTGAGACACGAAGTGCCGGTGATGAAGCAGGGGTAACACCCTGCTTTTTTTTATGGAGAGCATGGGCGTGAACCGGTCCGTACGTTTCCCATGTATCGGGCGGATTAACTCCTGTAAATTATTTTTCCAGGACCCGCAGAAGGTAGAAAACGTTGAAACACACCGGAATTGCCGGCTTGCTGAGTGTTAAGGCATTGACTGTCTTGAACTTTCTGAGGGCGAGCCTATCAAGATACCGAATTCAGTGGGGTTCCGTCTATTTTATAGCGGGACAGGGGAAAAAGGATGTCGGATATCTTTACAACTGTCGCGCCCACGGAAGGAGATTTCCCACAGGTGGTATTTCATATTCATCTTATATATCAGACACATAAGAGAGTTTCCGGGGAATGGGAATCTTCTGGTATGTCTTGTGCAACACATAAATGCAAATGGAATAAAAAGGAGGATAATTCCATGAAAAAGAAAATCGCAATCATGGCATCGGTTCTTTTACTTGTCCTGGTTGTGTGTGTGCCTGCATCCTTCGCATACTCCATTGCCGTCGGTGACTGGATCAAGTACGAAAATGGTCCTGGTGACCTGGCCGGCGAGATGGAAGTGTGGAAATACACCGGGGGATACAACTACACATACATGTTCGACACCTTCTGCCTCGAGAAATACGAGACAATGAATTTCGGCACGCCCTATTACGTGGCGGACATCTCCGGCAACACGATCCAGGGAGGAATTGACGGAGACGGCGGCGCCACCCCGGGATATGACCCCCTTTCCCCGCAGACGGCTTATCTGTATTACAACTTTTACATGGGTACGCTGGCCGGTTATGACACTTCGACTTACACGGCAAACCGTCATTCCGCCAACGCCCTGCAGGCCGCCATCTGGTTGCTGGAAAACGAGATCAGCTCCTTCAGCGGTTTGGGACTGACTACCGCTGAAATCGCTCTTGCCAATACTTTTGTTACCGCTGCGAATGCCAGTGGATGGACGGACATCGGTACCGTTCGCGTGATCAACATCGTTTCCATTGGTTACGATGGCCGCGTTACGAACAGGCAGAGCTCGCTCATCGCCGAAGTGGCCGTGCCGGAACCCCTGACCGTTTCGCTCCTCGGCCTCGGGATCCTCGGTCTCGGGATCATGAGGAAAAAGATGCGGTAATCCTGAAGGAAAACTTTCTGATGAAACAGCCCGATCCCCGGTGGATACGGGCTGTTTCTTTTTTGAGGGGTTCCACGTGCATCTCGTGCGAGACATCCGGAATAATTTTTTTACAGTCGTAAAGAAAGCCCTATTAATAACAAAATCCGGTGGATGATACAGAATCAATAGAGAAGGGACCGGCCGGAACTGTCGGATGTGTTTACAAAAAGCCGGTCCTTTTTTTTGTAAAGCGGCCCGTATGCTTGTCAACGATCTGTGGACGTGAAATAATAGATATGAATATCGAGAGCATGGGAATGCTTTGAAGAGGATTGTGAAAAAATGGAGTTTTTGGCACCATCTTTGCTATATTCATGGCGAAAGGCAGCGTTTCCATAAGTAAGGCGATAAATCACTCATCCATAAGGAGGTCGACAATGAAGACGAGGCTCTTCCTGAAAGTTGCGGTTCTTGGCATTGCCATCCTGTTCCTTGCAGCTCCGGGAGCCATGGCCTACCAGGTGACAGTGGATCGGATCAGCGGGTACTATACCGCAAACGGCGGTGAATTCACGCTGACCCCCTCGGCTGACTTCTCCTGGATTCTGGACAGCTACACTCCTTTCTCGCTCTATCAGTATGCTTCGTCCGGCCTTATCGGGTTCGAGACGTTCTGCATAGAAATGGACGAATATATTTCGCCGGGTTCCACGTACAATGCTGAAATCAGCGAGGAAGGTGCAATTGACGGCGGCTTGGACGGTGGAGATCCGGATCCCGTTTCCATCGGGGCGGCTTACCTTTACAACAACTTTGTGCTGGGCAGTCTGACCGGCTATGATTATACGGCCGGAACCGGCCGGTCCGCGTCGGCGGGCCAGTTGCAGCAGGCCATCTGGTACCTGGAAAACGAGATCGCGCTGACGGCAACCCAGATTGCGGCAAACCCGTTCCTCCAGGCAGTGATCAGCCAGTTCGGTTCGATCGAGGGTGCGCAGCTGGACAACGATCCCACGCTCTACCCGGTGTATGCCCTGAATCTGACCACCACGAGCGGCGGAAGCGCGCAGGACATGCTCGTCCGCTATGTTTCCTCCGTTCCCGAACCCTCCACGCTGCTTCTTCTCGGTGTGGCTCTCGCCGGCCTCGCGGGAGCGAGAAGAAGAATGATGAAATAAGCTCCGAAAGAAATAGAATAAAAAAAAGGCAGGAACCTCATCGTTCCTGCCTTTTTTATTGTTTTTTGGTTATCGACGCCGGAAACGATGCGTCTTCCCCGTCAGCCGTTTTTCTTCGATATTCCGTATTTTTCTATGAGATCGTAAAGGGTGGGCCGGCTCACACCAAGGTCGGCAGCGGTCTTGCTCAGGTTGCCCTCGTTCCTTGAAAGGGCCTGGAGCACCAGTTCCTTTTCGATCTCCTCGCGGGCTTCCTTGAGGGTGACGGTCCGCGTGCCGCCGGATGCGGCGTCCTCCAACTCGAGGTCCCGGGGCTCGATCCTCTTCCCTTCGGCCATCACCACCGCGCGCTTTATCCGGTTTTCCAGCTCGCGGATGTTGCCCGGCCAGGGATGATTTTCCAGAGCTTTTGCCGCTCTGTCGGTGAAACCGGTAATTTTTTTATTGTATTCCCCGGCGAAGTGGTTGGTGAAAGCCTTGGCAAGAAGGAGGATGTCCCCCTCGCGCTCTCTCAGAGGGGGCAGGGAGACTGTGATGACGCCGAGGCGGAAGTAAAGGTCCTCCCGGAAGGTCCCCTGGCTCATTCCCTCCTTGAGATCCCGGTTCGTCGCGGCGACGATCCGGACGTCGACGGGGATCTGATGCCGGCCCCCGATGCGCTCGATGATATTGTCCTGGAGAAACCGGAGCAATTTGACCTGCAGCTGGAGGGGCAGTTCCCCGATTTCGTCGAGAAACAGGGTGCCCCGGTGGGCGAGTTCGATCCGGCCTTTCCGTTGTGCGTGCGCCCCCGTGAAGGCCCCCTTCTCGTGACCGAAAAGTTCGCTTTCCAGGAGGTTTTCCGGAATGGCCCCGCAGTTGATGACGACGAACGGGCCGCCGTTTCTGGGGCTCAGACGATGGACCGCCCGGGCGACGAGTTCCTTGCCCGTGCCGCTTTCCCCCGTGACAAGAACGGGAATGTCCGACGGGGACACCTTGCGGATCGTTACATACACGTCCTGCATCTTCCCGCTGGTGCCCAGCATGCCTTCAAAGCCGTCCTTCAGAAACTGGCTTTTTCTGAGCTCCCTCTGCTCTTTTTCAAGCCCGGAGACGTGAAAGGCCCGCTTCAGGACGACTTTCAACTCGTCGATCCCGATTGGCTTGTAGAAGTAATCATAGGCACCCATGCCCACAGCCCGCAGGGCATACTCCTTCTCGCCCCTGCCCGTGATGATGATCACCTTCATGTCCGGGTCTTCCGCCAGGATCTCCGAGAGGGTCTGGAATCCCTCCTCGACGCCGGCAGGTGCCGGCGGAAGGCCGAGATCCAGAGTCGCCACGGCGGGGTGTTCATTTCTGACCTTATCCATAGCCGTCTGTCGATCTCCTGCCAGGAGGATGCCATAGTCCCCGGCAAGGGCCCATTTCATCTGGGTGCGGAGATCCTCGTCGTCCTCGACGATGAGAAGCGCAGGTTTCTCCTGGGGATGTTCCTTTTGTTCATTGGTGTTGTCCATGCTGTCCTCGGTTATGATGGTATGTCGTCTCCGTTCACCGGCAAAAAGACCCGGAATGTGCTGCCAATGTCCTTTTCACTTTCCACGTCGATGCGCCCGCCGTGGGCTTCGACGATGGCCCGGCTCTGGTACAGGCCGATCCCAAGCCCCCGTTTCTTGGTCGTCCGAAAAGGTTTGAAGAGATCGTTTTCTATGAATTCCCTGGACATACCGCATCCCTCGTCGCTCACGGACACGACGGTCCACTTTCCGCTTTGCCGCGTGGCCACGACAATCGGACCGATGCCGCCGGAGGCGTCGTTCGCGTTGAGAAGCAGGTTCAGGATGACCTTGCCGAGTTGTTCTCCATCGGCGGTGCAATCCAGGGAGGAATCCAGCCGGAGGTCCACCCGTTCCCGGGTCGACCCATCGAGATCCCGGACGATTTCCCGGATCAGTTCGTTGATGTCGATGCTTCTTCGTTTCAATTCGATTCTTTCGCTGAGGGTTTTCAGACGTTCGGTCATCGCGTTGATCCTGCCCACGCTCTGGGAAACCGTCCGGAGAAGGTCGCTTCTGAATTCAGGGTTGTCATAGTGGAAGGGCAGGTTCTCCATGGTGAGGGACAGTTTCGAGGCGACGTTCTTCAGGTCGTGGACGAAAAAGGCGGACATGGTCTGGAAAGCCTGCATCTCCTTGGCTTCTTCAAGCCGCTGCGAAAGAAAAATGTTCTCGAGGCTTATGGCCGCCTGGGACGCGATCGTCTCGAGAAGTTCCACGTCCTCGTCGGTAAGGGGTTCCCTGTCGACCCGGTCGTCCAGGGTAACGATGCCGAGAAGGCGGTTCCCTTTTGCCGTATCCCGGATGGGAACGGCGTAACGGATTTTTGCCTTCTCAAAAAAATCTTTTCCGAATGGGTCGAAAGCGGCAGGCACGAGATCCTCCCGGTAATCCAGACCCGCCGGGAGGGCCTTCTCCTCGACCTGAAGCATGAAATCCCGCATTCGGACGGCGATGTCCTCCTTTTCCGGATTCCCCGTGACGGGGTAAACCGTGGACCCCAGGCAGAGGGCCTTCTCCCGGAGGGGCTGGTCAAAAATCCAGACGGTCACGGAAAGGGCCTCGAAGGTGGACGAGACGGTTCGTGCGATGTATCCGGCGAGTTCCTTCGGATTCAGGATGGCTGCGGTTCCGGTGGTGAATTTCCCCCACTCCTTGCGGTAATCGTGAACCGGCCTCTGGAAGTGGCGGCTGATGAAGCGTTTGGTGTTCTTCCGCACCCTGTCGGAAAAGAGAAGGGAAAAGAGGACGACAAGCGACAGGAAGACGAAAAGCGCGGTGACGGGCACGCTCCACCCGCCCTCCACGCCGACGGACACCCTTGCGATGACGCCGACTGCGAGAAGGTAGATGCCCGCGAAGAGGAGGGTGAAGGACTGGAAAAGAAAGGTCTGTGAAACGTAAAAGTCCGCGGTAAGTTCCCGCCGGGACCGGAGGAGGGATTTCGTGATGAGGATGCAGGCGACGATGAGGGCCGCCTCGTTGAAAAGATCGAGGGACAGATCGATCAGCCGGTACAGAATGGCCTGGCTCACGGTAAAGATCCGGGCTCCCCAGAAGCACCCCAATCCGAGGACCGTGAACTTGATCTGCCAGCGAATGCGCCCGCGGGAGGACCGCAGGGTCTTTTCGAGGTTGAGGAGAATGAGGATGGTGACTATGAGGAGACAGACCTGGAACGCGTAACCGTACGGGGTGAGCCGGAAGACCATGTCCAGAGGGGTCCCGAAGTACAGGAACTCGTCGATCAGACTCCCGTTGTAAAAGACGGCCAGCGCGAGAGGGACGATAAAGGAAAAAGCGATTCCCCATCCCCATCTGTGGAGATACTCCCGATAATTCGACCGGGAGTAGGTGAGACTGAAGGAAAGCCATGCACCGGCGAGAACCGCCGTAACGACGAAACGGATGCGGAGCCAGAATTCCACATCGGCGGCGTCCGGAGCGGCCACGATGCGACCCGTTGCGAACGATTCCGCCGCAAGGAGAAGCATCCCCGCGAGATACGGGGGATATGGAACGATCCGCGATTTCCCGATTCCGCCGAAACCCGCGAGAACGAGACAGAGCACGGCGCTTCCGTACGGGAGAAAAGGGGAAAGATGTTCGATGATTCCGTTCATGCTTCCTCAGCTTTCGATCTTCCCGCGGATATTCGTTCCGCTTTTCTCAGTCCCCAGAGAAGGAGGCCGAGGAGGAACAGGGAGGGCAGAAAGAAAAAGATTCCTCCCGAGTGGTGGAGGAAGCTCTGGGTCAGAAACCTCACATCCACGTGAATTGCGAGAAGGGAGAGGGTCGTGATCCGGATGGCGTTTTTCAGAATGGTCAACGGGATCACCGCGAGGATCAGGACGATCCTGGTCCACGGCCTCTTGAGAAACATGTGGCCTGCGACGGCCATGGTGATGACGAGGGCGATGCTGGAACGAATCCCGCTGCACTCGTCCGCGACCTCGATGGCGATGCCTGGAAGTTCGAAAATATTGTCCGTTCTGAGATAGGGGGTGCCGGTGACCCTGAACAGCATCTCCGTCATATGGGACGATCCGGCCACCAAGGCGTCGATGATCCGTTCCATGAGAAAGGTCGGGATCGGGATCATGAAAATTAGGAAGAAAAGAGGAAACAGGGCCCTTCGATAGGCCCTCGCGCCATAGGAAACAAGAAACGCGCCGTGGAGGAACAGGAGTCCGGAGAAGGTCATGGCGGCGGTGTGATCGTTGACGTTCAGCCGCCCCTCGAAGTGGTTTCCTATAAAGTAGGCGGCAATGCCGGCGAGGAGCACGATCGCTCCCGCCCCGCGGGAGGGGCGGATCTCCGGGAAGATCTCTTTTCTCTCGGTGAACAGAAAGTAAATGCTGGCAAGCGGTATGAGCCAGATGTGCGTGTAATAGTGATTGTGGAAGGAGAATTTCGTCAGTTCCTTCAGAGGCTGGAAGAACATGAGGAGCGACAGAAGCGTGAGACAAAGAAAGAGAATGTGGGCGTTTTTCGAAGATACATTCATAAGTTCAGGCTCTCCCCGCGACGGGTTTCCGTCCGGATTCCGACGGGCCGCGGCGGCGTGAATCGGACTTCATTTCGGCCATGCGCTCCGGACAGTCGCTCAGAAGAAAATGATACTCGTCATCCATTGCCGGATGCACCATCAGTTCCACGCTGGATTCTTCCGAAAGGTTCATGATCTCCCGGATCCTCCCGGCCTCGATGGGGGAAAGGGAGAAGAAAAAGTCCGTGCACCGGAACCGGGACAGGAGCCAGGAATCGACAAGGCGCCTGTAGAAACGGTTCGCGAAGCCCTTTTCGCCCGCCCGGAAGGTAAAGTTTCTCCGGATCCTGAGCCCGCCGGGATACCTGTTCGGAAGAAGCATGTTCATGCAAAGGTGCATGTGGTGATGCCCGTCCAGACGGTCGGGCGGCCTTCCGTACAGGCGGCGGAACTCGTCCCACTGGGCCTGGAATAGATAGTCGAAAGACCGTTTCAGGGCGGGATTGAAGAGCACCTGGTTCGCTTTCCGGGCCCCGAGATAAGCGGCCACGCGCCGGTGATGTTCCCTCAATACGGCGCCGGCCGTTTCACCGTCGAGTTCCAGTGTAAGGTTGAGATGAAGCCCCGTATCCAGGGCATTCTCCCTCGCCAGTTCCGCGGCCCTTTCCGAGTCCTTCATGAAGGTCATTGCGCTGACGCCGTTTACCCTGCCGTTCCGGCAACAGGCCAGGATCCTGCCAGTCGTCTCCTTGTTCCTGCCCCAGTCGTCGGCGTTGACAAACAGCATGTTCTTTCCCGGTGACAATGTCTTCCGGACGGTCCCGTCGCGGATTCTACTTTGTTTCCGTACCGGCCTTTGCCGCCCGCATACGCCGGTATCGCGACAACGCGGCCTCCCCGCAGCGGACGACCCATGCGCTCAATCTGTCGTCCGATACCTGGTACCTGCCGAGAAAACGAACGTCCTTCCCCTTTTTCCCGGCTACGCCGAGCTTGAATTTATACGTTCCCGGATTGGTGTCGGGATTGATTCCGTTCAGATCGTAGTCCCGGAAGCCGGCTTCCTTCATCCACGTGATGAACGCCCACTGGAGGAGATAGGATCCGTTCGTCTTCATGCCGATGCCGCTGGTTGCGCCGACAAGGTAGATCCCCGACGTTCCCATCGCGGAAAATATGGCGCCTGCGCAAAGTTCTCCATTCAGGAGGCACAGCGCGACCTTCATTTTGAGAGGATCGGGTAGATCGTTCTGGACTTTCCTCAGGTGCTCGATGTCCCCCTCCAGGTCCAGCCCTTTTCGTTTGACCATTTCATCGAAGATGGGCCTGATTTTCTCGAACAGATGATCCTCCCCGCCCATGATCAGCTCCAGGCCGTTTTTTTCCGCCCGGTTCAGGCAGTTCCGCCATTTCTGGTCGAATGACGCCCTGATCTCGGGAAGAGAGGGCGAAAGATCCAGAATCAATGTTCGGTCGGAACCCTCTTCCTCGTGAGGGGTGTAGCCTTCCTCGAAAAGAATCCGTTCGATGGTGTTCGGGTCCTCCCGGAATGCCAGGGGATAGATGCGAAGAACGAGGCGCCTCTTGACGGAGAATTCGTTCCGGAGGGCCCGGACCGCCTGCCGGAACACTTCCGGGTCTTCCGCATTCCCCGATCGCCGCCACAGGGGACCCCACCGGACATATGCGATTCCTTTATTCAATCCCGGAAGGCGGACAATTCTTGCCTGGGCCGCCGCCACCTCGGCTCCCCCCTTTTTCAGGACGAGGTGGGATATGCCTCTTTCCCCGTATCGGGCGGCGTCGTAGGACCACGTCTGGTAAAGATTGGCGTCCCCGAAGCGGTTCAGGAGATCGTACCAGGCCTCTTTGTCGATCCGGTCGACCTCGGCGGAATAATCATCCGTCAGCTTTTTCACGTCACCCTCCTTGTTCCCTGTCCTGGAATTCATATAAAAGCCGATCTCGAAAACTGCAACCGGCTGCTTCGGGTCGTGCAGGATCTCAGAAGGTTCTTTTTTCAACCGGCCTGATGCCGCAATGGCCGAGAAGTTTCGCCGCGTGGTTGAAGTCTTTCATGAGGTATCTCACAAAGAGCGGCCGGCTCACCGCCATCAGGATTGGAAGACCGGCGGTGTAAACGGCGACCGCCGCCAGGGACTTCAACGTTCCCGTTCCGATCAGGGGCTCCTGATCCGCCGTGGTCATTCCCTGAAGAAACGCTCTTTTGACATGGTATCCCATCCGCTGGCGTTCTTCCGGGACCGTTTCGAAGACACCCGCCTCGTCGCACCAGATGAACGTCCTCCCGTTCTGGAGCATGCGGTCGAAAAAATCGGCGTCTTCCCCTCCCGTGAGACCCTTGGCCGGGTCAAACGGCTCCCTCGATTTCTCGAGGATGTGCCGGGAAAAAAGCACGTTTCCCGTCCTCATGAACTTCGAGTCGTCCAGGACCGTCCCCGTCGGGAAAGAGTCCCTGTTGCATAGTCCGCTTTCCACGAGCCATCGGGGAGGGTTCCCGTCGTAAACCGGATTGACCGGCCCGAGGACGCCGTCTGCCCGGAACTTGAGGCAGGTATCGAAGAGCATCCGCAGCCATTCCGGCCCGGGGAACTCGTCGTCGTCGATGAACGCGATGAATTGCCCGCGGGCATTTGAGACGGTCTTGTTCCTGGCCCGGGCGATGTTCTGCTCCGGTTCGCAGTCGTACACCACATCCCCGCCCGACCTCTCCCGGAAAAGTCTGACGACTTCTTCCGCACTCCGCAGCCGGTCGTTGTCAGTAATGACGATCTCGAACGAAAAACGTTCGTCGACGCGCTGACGGCCAAGCGTATCAAGGAGTCGTGCCAGAAGCTCCGGCCTTCTGTAGGTGCAGATGCAGACGGAGATCAGTGCCTGGTTCAATGGACCGCCTTCGGGGATTTTCCGGATGGACACGGCAAAAGCCGCCGGTCCGGTTCTTCACGATGTTATCGCAACCAGCCTGTTTCTTCCAGGAATCTGGAAACGGACTCTGCAATCATCCCGTATCCTTTTCCGTTGGGGTGCATGTCCTTGTCGCTCTTCGTGTAAAGCCCGTTTCCGACGGCTCGCCTCAGTGAGGGAAGTGCATCGATGCAGGGAATGTCCTGTTGTTCCAGGAATTCCAGAAGCTCCCGCCGGGTTTCCTCTTCATTCTTCAGAAGTTCGTCGATGATTTCGTGCAAAGGAATCCCGGGATTGCCTCTCAGATATTCCGCAAAAACCATTTCCTTGGTCGGGATCAGGACCACCGCGAAACGGCTGCCGTGGCGGTCGCACCATTCTTTCATCCCCTTGAGCAGAACGGCGGTGATTCGAAATCCCTCCCGCAAGAACGGATTTTGCCGGTTCAGGCGCTTTTCCATCCCTATCGGGCGAAAAGCCTCCCGAATGTTCTTTTCTTCTTCGACGAGGACCGTCGTCGAAGGGTCGGGGTCGCGGCGCGCCTGTTCGACCTGGATCCACCCCTTTATCCACCCGAGAACCGGCCCGTGAACGACAAGCTGATACAGGACGCTGTTCCTGGAAAGCCATACCCTGAGCCTTTTCGATAAACCCGGAGACCCCATGACCTCCCAGATGTCGGGATCCGCCCCGCTCATACCCGCCGTCCTCAGGAAAGACCAGTGATCGAGGCCGTAGGTGATGGAATAGGCGTTTTCGAAGTCGTCCCCCATGTAAAGACCGCACAGCACGATCCGGGGATTCAGGTCTTCCATGTGCGTTTTGAGCAGATGATAGTACTGGTTGGGGCCGTATCCCCCCATGCCCATGTTGTAAACTGTTTTCCCGGTCATGCGGCCGACCTGGTAAGGCCAGGAATCCTCCATCCGGACGCCGTGTCCGTACGTGTGCGAATCTCCTACGGCCAGAATGTCGACCGCGCCGGGAATCCCCGGGTTTCGAAAGCCGAAGCGGTCATAGCCCGGGGTTCCGGGTGCCACGGCGCGTCCCAGGATGTCGTCCTTTTCCATGGTGACCGAAAGGTAATCGGCCGGATTGAGAATGAACCGGGCCGCCACTTCGCAAAGAAGCAGGCCGACGACGGCGGCTATTACAAGGACCAGTGAGTTTGCAAGGATCCGCCTCAGTTTCATGTTCTCAATCCAGCTTGAATTCCTTTTTCCAGTCCTCCGTTTCGGAGAACTTCGGCTGTTCCTTCTTGTCGAGAAGGAAATTCCCCATGACGAGGTAGTCCATTTCCGTCCGCATGAAACACCGGTACGCATCCTCCGGGGTGCAGACGATGGGTTCGCCGCGGACATTGAAGCTCGTATTCACGATGACGCCGTAACCGGTCAGTTTCTTGAATTCCTGGATCAACTGCCAGTACCTGGGATTGGTCTCCCGGTTGACGCTCTGGATACGGGCGGAGTAATCGATGTGCGTGATGGCGGGAAGATCGGATCTCTTGAAGTACAGCCGGTTGTAAAGGCCCCAGTCGTCGTAGTCCGGGGGGGTGGAGATCCTTTTTCCCTCGAGTACGGGAATCACCAGCAGCATGTAAGGCGACGGCCGGTCGATCTCGAAATGCTTTCCGATGTCTTCTTCGATCACCGTGGGTGCGAACGGTCTGAACCCCTCGCGATACTTGATCTTCAGGTTCATTTTTTTCTGCATTTCCGGGTTTCTCGCGTCGCCCAGAATGCTTCTGTTCCCCAGGGCCCGGGGACCGAACTCCATTCTTCCCTGAAACCATCCCACGACGTTTCCTTCGGCCATCCTCGCGGCGACATCCCTGGCAAGATCTCCCGAATCTTCGTAATGGCGGGCGACCGCCTGGTACCTGTCCAGAGTTTTTTGGATTTCCTTGTCCGAAAATTCCGGTCCCAGAAAAGCGCCTTTCATCGCATCGCGGCCGGGGGTCACCTTCCTTTCCTTTTTCGCATGGATGTGCCATACGGCGTATGCGGCACCCACGGCCCCGCCGGCATCGCCCGCGGCGGGCTGAATCCAGAGATCGTCGAACATCCCCGACTTGAGGATCTTGCCGTTCGCCACGCTGTTCAGGGCGACGCCGCCCGCAAGGACCAGGTACCTGCAGTTTGTCTTTTTCTTTGCCGATGCGCACAGCCGAAACACGATCTCTTCTGTTACCTGCTGAATGGCAAGGGCCATATCCATGTAATCCTGGGAAATCTCCGATTCGGCTTCCCGGGGCGGCATGCCGAACAGTTCCTCCCATTTGGCGTCATTGACCATCTTGAGTCCCGTCGCGTAGTCGAAATAACCCATGTTCAGCAGAATGGATCCGTCTTCACGGATATCGACCAGCTCGTCCAGGATTTTTTTCTTGAACGAAGCCATACGGGGAGAATCGGCGTTTCCGTAAGGGGCAAGGCCCATGAGCTTGTATTCCCCGCTGTTCACCTTGAACCCCGTGTAATAAGTGAATGCGGAATACAAAAGCCCCACGGAATGGGGGAACCTCAGTTCCTCCAGGATCGTGATGTCCCTTCCCGATCCCTTTCCGATGGTTGTCGTCGCCCACTCTCCGACCCCGTCGATGGTCAGTATGGCGGCCTCTTCGAAAGGGGAGGGATAGAAGGCGCTCGCCGCATGGGACAGATGGTGCTCCGGAAAATAAAGGGGAACGTCCCCGTCTCCCAGAACGGCGAGGTTTTCCCGGAGGATTTTTTTCATGAAGAGCTTTTCCCTGATCCATACCGGGATGGAGGACCAGAAGCTGACGATCCCCCTTGGCGCAAAGGCATGGTAGGTTTCGAGAAGCCTTTCGAATTTGATCAGCGGCTTGTCGTAGAACGAGACGGCCATGAGGTCGCCGTATTTCAGCCCCGCTTCGTCCATGACGTACTGAACGGCCCGGACCGGGAAGGACGGGTCGTGTTTTTTCCTGGTGAATCGTTCCTCGTGCGCCGCCGCGACGATTTCTCCGTTCACCAGAACGGCCGCGGCGCTGTCATGATAATAGGCGGATATGCCCAGGATGGCTTCCTTCATAATCATTCCCTGATACGGAGCGGCGTTGCCGGACGGGATTCCGGCGCCGTCCGGGTATTAGAACAGCGTATAAATAAACGGAGCGATGGCCGTCCCGCCGGCCAAAACGATCAGGATACCGAAGAAGAGCAGAATGATCACGATCGGCACGAGCCAGTATTTTTTCCTCGACTGGAAAAATCCCCACAAGTCTTTCAGAAAATCCATGGAACCCTCTCCATTGTCTCGATATGCGAAAGACGGTCTCCGACTGACCGGCATGAACCCTGCTTCAGTAGGGTTTCCGGATGTCTTCCGCGGTATACGTGTGATTTCTCGTCTGCATGACCGAATCCCGGCCTTCCCTGTATTCCCGAAGCCTCAGGGCATCCTTCCCCAACCATCGTCTGACCAGTCCCACCGGCGTGACGACGACCAGGAAGATCACCGAGAGGAGAGCCCTGGATACGACCCAGCCCATGGCGTTCGAAAGGCCCAGCCATACCACGGCCACCGGCCGGTACACCGTCGGGACGACCATATTGACGACATGCATCCCGATGGCGGCATACAGGTATATTTCTTGACGGAAGAAGAGGTAAAGGATCAGGGACAGAAGCACCATCGCCATCCCTGTGTCTTTGCACTGCTCCTTCTTTTCCGCTTTGCTCAGTTTCATAGATTCATCCTGAAATTTCAAATATTTTCGCAGTAACGCCCGGCTCCGGATTTCAGGGAGCCACCGGTCCCGGCGGATTCCGGGCGGTGTCCTTCTTACACGGGACGATGATATCCCTGCTTCTTTCCTTGCAGGAAAGATGCCGCGGCGGGGTGCCGTCCGAGTATGAAAGGGGCAAACCGGTTGATCATGTAGATCACGGGTACGATGAGTGCGATTTCGAGGATGGAATAAAACAGGGAATCGATGAGGCCGAACTTGTCCCCGACCAGCAGATCGTTGAACAGGAGGTAGCTCAGTCCCCTGAGAACAAACGAGGAGATGCCGGCCATTCCGATAAGAATGATCGTGTTTTTGCCCAGGTAGGAAATGAATCGAAAATCCCGGGTCTCACGGATGATGAGATACCAGAAAAGAATGCCGGAAAAAGCCGCGCCGAAAAAAAAGAACGGATTTCCATAGAAATTGTAATTCATGTCGGCCTTTCCGTTGGCGAGGGCGAGGAGAATGTTCAATGCGCCGAGAAGAATGATCGCCATCGATTTCCATCGAAGGGTGACGTGACTCAGGAACGAATCGTTGCGACCGGTGTAATAGCCGGCGGTATAGAATATGACGGCGCAAAGTGCGACATCCGCGCTCCAGGGCAGCCTGAAAGGCAGTACCCGGGAGAACAGGAGGCCGGTAAAACAGAAAAGGCACAATGCGGCGGTTCTTGCTTTTGGGCTGCCGAGGCGCATGTTGATGAACCAGAAGTAGATGTCCGTAATGAAAAGACATGGAAGAAACCACAGCGCAATATCCAGGGGATGATGCCAAGGCCCGGAACCGACGCCGTAAAAAATGCCGGTGAACGGCTGCCACGGATCAATCGAAAGCACGTTGCCGCGGACGCTCAGACTGCGTACGACCAGAAACCAGAAAGCGAAAGACAGGGAGGCGAAAATAAAATAGGGCACCATCAGCGTTCGGAATCTCCGCCTCAGGAAAGTGCGAAAGTTCGGATGCTTTTTCACATTGAAAAGGTATCCCGAGATCCAGAAAAAGAGCGGTATGTGAAAGGAATAAATGATTGTTTCGAGAACGGCGCAATTCGTTTTATGACCGAAGAAAACGGAAAATATGGCGAAAGCCTTGAGCGTGTCGATCCAGCCGATCCTTCCATGGGGCGCCGGCGGGCGGTTTTCATCGTTTGTAAGCATCTGGCGGAATTCCTGGGTCAACTTAACGGCGAATCATGACTTCTCACGGGAGAACATCAGTTTTACCAGGGAGAATACTTCGAGAAAGGGGTGCATGCTTCGCCGGCAGGCAATTACGACAAGCACGTAAAACAACAAAGCGATAAAGGAGGTGATCAGTATCCTGGAAAGAGGACCGGCGGAGAGAAGAAATTCCCTGAGCGGAGCCCAGGATTCCGAAAGATACAGCCAGGCACCGCAGACCAGGAACGCGGAAACGAAAAACGGCCAGACGGAGGACAGGATTTTCCCCGCGCTCAGACGCACCGGGATTCCCGCGTACCACAGGGATGGAATGAAGAGAATGAAGGAAACGGCGCTGTAAGCGAGTGCCATGCCGATGGCGCCGAACGGCGTGGCGATGATGAAGGCGGCAACGGTGATAATCGTTGCCAGGATGTTCCATCGAAGCCACCTGTCCGGCTTCCCGAGGGCGAGGTGAAGCCACGAATGCGTTCCATAGACGAGCATCGGGGCGATTCCGGGACCGAATGCCATGACGACGCGGCCGGCTTCAACCCAGTCCGGACCGAGCAGGAAGGGTATCAGGTCCCGGGCGGTAAGCGTCAGGATTGCCGCGGAAATGGAACCGAGAAGCGCAACGGTGGAGACGGCCTTCGTGAAGTAAGTTGAAAATCGTTTTTCATCGTCCCTCAACCGGGTCAGCGTGGAGAGCGCGATTCCGTGCAAAGGGGTGAGAAGCTGATTGGCGGGCATGGAGGACAGGTGGTACGCCCGGTCGTAGTTGCCGAGAATGTCCGATCCGTGAAATCTGCCGAGGAGGACCTTGTCCATGTTTCGCGTGACGTAACCGAGGGAGAAATTGAAATATACCTGGATCGCGTACTTGAGCCCGGGCATGGCGACTGCGAGGTGTTTCGGCCGGCCCGGTCTCCAGGGGCACAGGATCCACGCAGCGATCATGGTCACCGCCGGGACGGAGAGCTGGCGTGTGACAACCGCCCAGTAGCCCCCTCCGGCCAGGGCGGCGGCGATGGCGAAGACCACGCTCAGGATGACGGCAATCAGTTCCGCGACGGCGATGGAGGAGAACTTCATCTCCCGCTTCAGGATGGCCATGTGGCTCGTTGAAAGGGCCTGGAAGACGAAACTCGCCGTCATGGCGACGGCGATGCCGCTCAAGGCGGATTCGGAATAAAAATCGACGAGATACAGCCCGAAGAATGAAAAGCCGATCGCCATGATGCAGGCCAGCCCCAGATGCAGCCAGAAGATGGAATTGACTTCCTCCCGGTAGAGCTGTTGTTTCTGGATAATGTATTCCGTGAATCCGTTGATTCCGAAGTTCATCACCCAGAGGCTGAATGCCGTGACCATGGTCACCAGACCGAAATCTCTCGGCGTCAGGAGGCGGGCAAGCACGATCACGCCGAACGTGTGGCACACGAAACCGATGAACTGGGCGGCGACGTTGATGCCGGCGCTTTTCACCGCCTTCGTCTTGAGCCCGGTCGTGCTCAATTCGGAAAATGGTTTATTCATGATTGGCAACGGGGTGAGGGGGAGATCCTATGCGAACACGGCTTTATACAGGACATCGATGTATCGGAGCCTTTGCCTTGCGAAATCGGTGATCAGAGCGGAGATCCAGGTCAGGACCATGACGATCGATATCAGGGCCAGGGGGTGAACCGCGTGGACGTTAAAAGCCGCGGCCGCCGGTTTCAGCAGTTGAAGAAAAAAGATCTGGGCGATGTAGCTCAGGAGAGAGTACCTTCCCAGTGTCGTGACTTGCCGTGTCAGCATGGATGCGGGATTCACCCTCGATCCTGTCGACAATATGGCGACAAGCGCCAGTACCGTGACGAGCATTTGGGTGTAATAGTAATCTTCGAAAAAACGGATCACGACGACGTAAAGGACGAGAACGGCCGCGACGAACGCCCATGGCGGCCTGATCCTGCCGAGAATCCCCTGGGGAAGAAGCCCGGCGGCCATTCCGATGAATCCGGCGCTCAGCATGTTCAGGTTGTATAACGACATGGAAAAGTTTTCCATGTATGTGCACAGGAGAAACACCGCAGACGCCAGGACCAGGGGAAAAGATGGAAGAATCGATTGCACTCTTACGACGATGACGGCGGCGGCCAGCGTGTAGCTGATGGGCAGCAGGATGTCGAATGCACTGAGCCAGGGAGCCCCGACGAGAAACATTTGGACGAATTCGTGCTTCAAGTTTTCGAATTGTATTGCCACTCCGTAATGATTTACCGACCAGACAAGACGGGCCGCCGCGTTCAGTGCGATGAAGAGGAGAAATATTTTCATCGACCGGACACCCAGTCTCAGGCCTACCGCTTTCAGGTTCCCCTCATATTTCCGCATGTACATGTGAGAAACGATGAACCCCGTGATCATGATGAAGGATGGGGGAACGAAAGCAAGGAAATCATGCGATAACGTTCCGGATTGGAGATAGTTCAGCGAATGGTACACTACCATCAGGAGAACCAGCGCACCCTTGGTAAAATCGATGGTAACGATGCGGGACATGGTGAATGCAGCCCTCTGAGAATGATTGGTTTGAAAGGTCTATAAGAAAAGAACCCGCTGCCGCTGCCGGCTCATTGCCCGTGCGGCGGGCTTGCCCAGCGTGAAGCGGGAGCGTTTCCGTCGATGACCAGGGGCGTGTCGATGAGACCGATGAGCAGCAGGATGAACATGTTGTTCAAGGGCTTGAAGGAGGCTTCCGTGAAATTGTAGGCAACGACCGCCGTGATGAGGCCGATCCTGAGCATGGCGTGGAGGTAGTCATGCTTCAGTACCTTGAACGCCTTGATGAAACCGGAAACGATACATCCGATGAGAAGGCCGAGACCGACCAGGCCGATGTTGATGTAAATGTCGATATACCCGTTGTGGGACTGGATGATGTCTCCGTACATGTCCCAGATATAGGACATGCGTTCCCCCGACCAGAAGCTCTCGTATCCCGTGCCCAGCAGCGGATTGGTCACCATGCCGAGAATCTCGGACCAGATGGGGACCCTGGTGGTCAGGGAAGGGTCGCGCCCCAGAAGGGAAAGGATGGAGCCCGAGATGTCGAACATGTATTCCAGGAGGATGGAGGAAACGAAAACGATTGTGCCGATGGAGAGAAGCCTGGACGGCTTCTGGCGGATCATCGGCTGGCGTCCGGCCAGAAAGAGGCAGAATACGAGGAACATGCAGACAAGCGAGGTGGCGCTGTTGGCCATGCGAAACAGCCACAGGATCATCGGCAGGATCAGGAAGTAAATGGAATAGTGAAGGCGGCGGCCCGGCTCCGGACACTCCCGGCGGTTGAGAAGAAGGTCCCATGCGAAGTAGATGCCGGCGATCAGGCAGATCTGTCCCAGGCCGTTTTTCTGGAAGGCGACGCCGGTGAACATGGGTATGCCCATGTGATACGCCCTTCCGAGATCGGGATAAAACTTGATGAAAAGCACCGACAGGGGCAGGAGGACATAGGCCAGACGCCGCAACACGATGCCGAGCGCCTCGTAGGGACGGGCTTCCGTCAGGATGACGAGGGCCATCACGACGTTTCCAAGGGCCTTGACCCATCTCTTGAAGGAAACAAACGGATAGTCCGACCAGACGACGCTGATCAGGCCGAACAGGAGAAAGAGCCAGATCCACTTGTTCCGGGAGAAGAACCCGTTCCAGTCGATCCTGCGCCGGACGAGAGTGTAAATGCCGGCGATGATGAGAAACAGGAACACGTTCCGGTCGAGGGGACTGCCGTCGAGGTAGGCCGCTTCGGACTCTATCGGGATTCCGAGTTCCAGCCACTGGGACACGTATCGCGAGCCCGCGAAAAGCATCCAGAAAATGGGAATCCAGAGCGCCCACGACGACCCGTCGCCGGTCTTCCTGTCGATGTAGAAGAGATAAAGGATAATGGCAATACACAACAATGCCGCAATGCCTGGAGACATGGTTCTATAACGGTCAGGTCAGGGGAAGGATAAACGTGGCAATGCAAAGGCCCTTTCGGGCCCTTGCATGCTATCGATATTGAATTCTGTTATTCAATTGTCCGAGGTTACCGGAGTGGAGGTGGGCTTTTGGGGGATGCCTCCTCAGTCGCCGACCTTAAAACCCGAGGGAGCGGAAGGTTTTACCGGTTCCGATCCGTCCGATCCATCATCCGAACTGTCCGTCGCCCGGAGCGGGTGAGGATATGTATAGGGCGTGTACCCCGGCTTCGCGATGCCGATGAAAATGTCCCTGCCGATCTTGATGTGGGACTTGTTCGTTTCGCAGTTGTGATGATAGAAAACCACGTCGTCGTTTCCGTGCTTGTTGTTCCACGCGTAGGCGGGGTCGAGTGACTGCGGCGGGTAGGGTTTCGAGGAAGTCCACAGCCACTGGTCCGTGGACCGGCCGATCTGGTCGCGGCATGGGTAGCCCGCCTGGTCGGACTCGTTCCCGTCCCACGAAGAACTGCCATTGCATATGCCAGAGACTGATCTACTTTCGCAGCTCCGGACATTATCGATCACGATATCCGGATTTCCCCACGTGCCGGTGACGACATTGTTGAAGATGACGCCGGTCCCGCCGCGGATGAACATGGGTGCCCACATGGCCTGCTTCACCTGGTTGAAGGTGTTGTTGTAAATCTCCCATTTTCGCGTCGCCCGGTGGTTGCCCTGCAGTGAATGCGCTTCCACCAGGGCATCATTGACCGTATTGTAACGGAATACGTAGGCACCGCCGTAATTGGCGTCCATGCAGTTGCCGGTCTTGGTGAACGTGAATGTGCAGTCTTCAACATACACGGCGGATGCTGTCCCCAAACCGAGGGGCTGGGCCCATACGCCATGGGCCAGCAGGGAAAGATCGGCGCATACCAGCACCTTCGAGTTGAGAAATTCGCAATTGTCCACGCATCCGTTCAGGACCCAGTTGGAGGAGGACCCGTTGGCGAATACCCCTTCCCTTGACACCGTAGTGCTCGGGTTGTCGAACTTGCAGTGGTCCACCCGCCATTCAGATCCCCGGATGCTGATTCCGTTCCCCGAACTCGGCATATAGAAATCGATTCCGGTGATGCGGGATTTGGAAAAACCCGCGTTGAGTGCGTAACCGCTCGTTAAATTCACCGTGATAATCGTGGAACTGGCCCCCGCGCCCTGGAGCGTGATCTTCTTGGTGTCGGGGATGCTGACGGAGGAATTCCACGCAAAGGCTCCCGCCGGTATGGTCACCGTGTCACCCGATTTTGCCGAGGTAATTGCCGCCTGCACATGGCTCTGGGAACCGCTTGCGGCGGTGATCGTCGTGGACTGGGCCGTTCCCGCCCATGACAGGCTCAAGAATAGCATCAGACCGGCAAGAAATACCGTGTATTTTTTCATGACCGATACTCCTTTCGAAACCCTTCCGATTTGTTTCACACAACCCGAATCCCGTCCCAGTAAAGGATTAAGAGGGAGAAAATCAGGCCGCATGAAACGTATAAGCAATTAACGTACCAGTCATTGACCATGGGATGGGATGAGCAAAACATATCGGGATTGCATGCTTTTCTTGATTTGATATTTCCTGGCTTGATCCGTACGGCGCCTTCCTGAACGCCGATGACATTTCGGTAATTGGAATCCATGGAATCGTTATTAAATGAGGGGTGTAAGAGATGGAACTTCGGAATCAGGTTTCCCGGAGTCTTCGATCATTTCCTCTGTCATGATCCTACCGGGAAGGATTTCCGTTTACTCTTTTGTACCAGAGAGATCGGAATGTCGTCAATGCGTTGTACAAGCGCACCGGCAATCGTTCTGACAATTCATGATGCATACCAAGGAAAAGGCCGACCCGTCCCCTAATGGAGAGGGGTACGTAGTAAACGGGTCGCTCAATTTTCTGAAATCCATTGTTCCGCTTGAATTCCGTGAGTGAATCCGCCCCTTTTTTTCCGTAGGAGAATTTTCCGTAAACGAGATAATGGATGTTTTTTTCCGCACACACTTCCACGGATTTGGCGATAAGAGCGTTCATGGGCGCCTTGTTGCGATGGGCCAATTTGGCTACGGTACCGCTCGTCCTCGCGAGGCTCTCTCCAAAAACCAACTGGATGAATCCGATGATTTCCTCCTGGTGATAGGCCACGAGGAATATGCTTCGCCCGGCGTCGGCTGACCATTCTTTCTTCACTGTTTCGGCGTCTCTGCCGAAATAAGAATATCGTCTTCCCCTGCGTACGGCAGTCTCGTTGAAGATATCCACCATCCCCTGGATGACCTGCGTCGAAAGGTTTTCAGCTCTGACGACCACACCGCTTTTATCGGCCTTCCTGATTTTGTTACGAGCGTTCTGATGAATCTGTTTTTTCAGCCATTCGTCGTAGGTTGATATCTTAACTGCCGCAAGGTTGTCCCATTCCATATGGTAGGGATACCTTGGCGACGGGTCATCCAGGCGTTGCGGGAAAACCAAGAGATCGGCGGGAAGATGTGAGTCATGAATGGTATGAAGAACGACTGCCGGATCACCAATGTCGTCGATAATGTCATTGCGCAGGGAAATCGTTCTCAACATGCTTGAGCTGATAACAAAATCTCTGCCGTTAATGACGATTGCCACTGTACTCTCCTTTTGGGAATATTAAACTGACTCCGGTCGGCTGCCTTCCAAAGGGATCCTACGGTTCTTACTGCGAGAAAAACAACTTTCCGATCAGGGAAAGGGTCAGGATGGAATCGATCTCTTCCGTATAATTTCTTTTTCCGAGAACATGCTCATTCAACATCCTTTTCCACTCTCGCTCGTTGACGAACGTGCTTATGTGGATTGTCTTGTCATTTTCCAGTATTTCACGCATGGCGCTTTCGAAATAGTCTCGAATCCAGGACCGGAGATGGTAAAACTTGTGCCTTCCCAGAAGCAGGCGTTCCAGTACGTGAGACACGGTTCGGGAATTCTTTCTTGTGAGCCAGTCCGGCGTTCCGGGCCCGATGCGGTACTCGACCTTGAAAAGGATTTCCCTGTGAATCCGCCGGATTTTTCTTGCGAGGAAGCCTCCGTCACCGAGGTATCCCCTGTCGGTCGGGATGGCAAGGAGATCGGGTCTGCATCGGGCGATAAGGGTTTCCGCGAGCGTAAAACCGTCAAGGCGTTCGGGTTTGCGGTGAATGAGCGCCATGAGACCGTTGTCCAGGAAAGGCGTTCGGAGGTCCACCTGGGAACGCTCGATGGAAATCCGGCCATGGCTCATCATCGGGGCGTGAAAAAAGGATACGAAAGAGGCCCCGCTCATTTCGCTCATCCTCCGGAATGTCTTTCTGCCTTCCTCGATATATTCGTCCAGTTCGGGATTCAGGATTTTGCCGCGGGGCGGGGCGAACTGAAACGCCCGGATACCCCTCAGCAGTTCGCTTCCCCAGTTGCCCGTCAGCCGGACCGGTGCGATCTCCCGGGCGAGGGCGTTCACGTAAAGTTCGGCGGCGCCGGACAGGCCCAGGTACCCGTCGGAGAGAAAGACGGCCCTTTCCAGGTAATCACGGAGATCGCCGAGGAAGTTCTCGCCGGGAATCAGCACCCGGTGTGACAGGCCGCAATGTCCGGCCACCCGCCTTGCCACCTTGACGTCGAAGGTGTCCCGGTACATGCTGCCGAAGGTGTAGCAGGGGAGGGAACCCGGAGCGGGATCGATGCCCGCCATGACCATCCGGGAATCCAGCCCTCCCGTCAGGGAGACCCCCACGCGTTGCCGGGAGGAAAGGTATCTCCGGGCCGTTTCCGGGAAAAGACCGATGAACCGATCCGTGAATTCCCTCTCCGAAAGGGGGTCCTGTTCCTCCCACTCCCTGCGGTCGAAATACCGGGTCCTCCGTTGAAGCTTCCCCCCGGCGAATTCCAGGAGGGACCCTCCGGGCAGAACACTGATCCCTTTGAAAAGGGAGTTTTCGCCGAGCGTGCAGCCGCCGGAGACGAATTCGCAAAGGCCCTTCGGGTCGAATTCCCGGGTTTCCGGAAGGACTGCGAGGAGCGCCTTGGCCTCAGAGGAAAAGAAGAAACCGTCTTTTCCCTCATGGACAAAGATCCGGTGCATGCCGCATCGGTCGTTGAACAGGTATGATGTTCCGGAGCGCCGGTCTATGAGAAAGCCGGAAAAGCACCCGTTCAGGGCGCCGAAAAAACGATTGCCCGTTTCCTCATAAAGATGAACGAGATATCCCGCATCCCCTTCCTCGAACGGATGTCCTTTTCCCCGAAGACCGGAAATCTCCCGGGCGTCGGGAAAGACCTCCCCCGCCAGGAAAAGGATGACTTCCCCGGTCTCGTTCGCGATGGGCATGCAGTCGTTGAAAGAGCCCTCGAGGCTGGTCCATCCGGCGTGGACAGCCATTTCGGGGACATGGAAAGTCCCGTGGCTGTAAAAATCCTCGTGAATGAGGGTCCTGACCATCAGGCCCAGCCTCTCCCTCGACGGTTTGTCGGGAAGAGAAGAGATCAGGCCTGCGATTCCGGGCATGGGAGGACCCTTTTGTTATCATTCATCCTCGCAAGGAGAACGGCCAGTGCTTTGTAAGTGTTCGCCTGGGCCCAGTGGAGCATGGGCGTCTTCGCCTTGATCCCGCCGGGATACTGGCGGTAGTGAAAGAAGCCTTGCCGGTCCTGCATGTTCCGTATGGTCCAGAGGGCGACTTTCTGCGCAAGGCAAAGCGCCTCTTCATCGGTGTCCCCGAAGTTGGCCAGCGTGTCGATCCCCTGGGCGGCGCACTGGCTGTCGATGGGGTAGGCCCGGCTGTGGTAGTATTTCGGCCTTCCGCTTTCCTCGAAGAAGGTCCTCTTGTAGTATGCGATTCCCTTCCTCAGCACCCCTTCGTATTGCCCGTCGCCCGAGCACTCGATGTAGCATTTCAGGCCGTCCAGGTTGTAGCCGGTGTGGAAGTTGTCGATCCAGTGGTGCATCGGCTCCTCGCCATAGAGCCAGGAGCCATCGGGCTGCTGTTTGGCGCAACTGAACCGCATCGCCTCCCGGGCGACTTCCAGGTAACCCACGTTTCCGGTGTGTTTCGCCGTCCGGGCAAGGACGGCGGCCCCGACCATGTTCGAGTTGTGGATCATGCCCCCGTCGTCGTGATGATGGTATCCCAGGCAAAAGCCGGTTTCGGCGCGGGTCTTGGGAAGCGTCAGGATCCAGCCGCAGAGGCTGTCGGCCACTTCCAGGTGACGGCCTTCATTCCATAGTTCGTAGGATTCCAGGAAGGCTTGTCCGATGAGGGCCGTCCAGATCAGGATCGGTTCGAGGGTTCGGTAGAGGCCGCCCCGGCTGGCGAAGTCGAAGTGCTTTCCCCAGGTGTACTCCGGGTATCCCGGGGATTTGTTGTCCATGAGCCAGTCGAGACAGGAAAACGCCTTCCGCCGGTATTCGTCCCGGCCGGTCAGCCGGAACATCCAGCAGTAGCCCCAGGCCATGTAGCCCCTCCCGATGGTCGAGTCCAGCGGCCTGATCCCGAAAAGGGGTCTCAGGTTTACCGGGCTCTGGCGTACAAGCTGGAGGAGCAGGCGATCCATGAGAAGGTTTCCGAAGGTGAGCCGCCGGAGGGGTGAGGAAAGACCGTCGAAGGGTTCGTATCCCCTGTAATGGCGATCCTCCACCCACTTTTCCACCCTGTGCAGGCTCTCATCGATTTCCACCCTGTGGGGCTGTAAATTCATTCCGTCCATTCGCTCCGTCATTCCCCCGCCTTCCCGAGGAGAAACCGTTTCAGCCTCTCTATCTGCTCCTTCCTGTGAAAGGCCATGAGGTCCCGGGGGATGGGCCGTTCCATTCCGCTGAGACCCGCCCACGCGTATCCCAGCATGAGGAGCAGCCCGCCGACGACAAAGGGCGGATTCTTCATCTGGTAGAACATGCGGAAGCACTGCCAGACCGGGTGGCCTCCCAGAAAATAATCCTTCTTCCCATGCCTGAACCAGGCTCCCATCGAACCGGCATTGCCCGTGCCCATGGCCCTGTGATGATGGCAGACTTTTTCCGTGAAGGTTCTCGTCTGCCAGCCCTTCATCCGGGCCGTCGTGACCGCCGTCCAGTCGATGCCGCCGCCCCGGATGGGAACGTACCCTCCGATCTCCTCGAAGCATTTCCGCCGGAAGAGCTGGCAGGCTCCCGAAACGTGCTCGATGTTGGTGAACCGGTAATCGTAATGGGACCCGTTCTCGACGAACGGGGTTCCGGCCACGCCCAGCCTTGGATTCTCCTCGAATTTCCCCAGAAGGAAATCGAAGTAGTCCGGCTCGAAGGAGATGTCGGCGTCGAGCGATCCCACGATGTCGTAGTCCAGATCCTTCAACCGGGTGAACCCGGCGTTGAAGCACTGGACCTTTGCCGCGAAGTGGCGGTCCCTGTGCTCCGGCATGCGGACGAAATCCATCCAGGGGTTCTTCCGGAGGCGGGATGCGACGATTTCATCGGTCCGGTCAGTGGACCCGTCGCTGACGACGACCCACTTCACGGGACGGTGGGTCTGCCCGATGACGGAATCGAGGGTCAGTCCGATGTACCGTTCCTCGTTTCGGGCGGGGGTGACAAGCACGTACCTGAGGGTTCCCATGGTCCTGGAAATTTCTTCCTTATTCCCCGGCCCGCCGCTCAGTGGCTGAATTCCCGCGCCGCTCCGCAGATATATCGGATCTGTTCCCCCGTCAATTCGGGGAACATGGGCAGGGAGACGACCGTCTGCGAGGTCCGCGTGGCCTCGGGAAAGTCCTGCGCGGCGTGGTTCAGGTAGCGGTAGGCCTTCAGGTTGGGCAGGGCGATGGGGTAATGGATCCCCGTGGCGATTCCCTTCGATTTCATGTGATCCTGAAACGCGGAGCGTTTTCCTTCTTCGATCCTTACGGCGTAAACGTGGTACACCGCCCGCACGGCTTCGATCTCGACGGGTGTCAGGAGCCCCGAGCCCCGCAATCCCTCGTTGTAAAGGCGGGCGTTTCCACGCCTCTTTTCCGTCCACTCTTCGAGGTGCTTCAGCTTGGTGTCCAGGACGGCGGCCTGGAGGCCGTCGAGGCGGCTGTTCACCCCTTCCAACTCGTGGTCGTATTTGTCGATCCGCCCGTGGTTGGCGAACATCCTCGCTTTTACGGCCAGGGTTTCGTCGTTTGTCACGATGGCCCCGCCGTCGCCGTAGGCCCCCAGGTTCTTGCCGGGGTAGAAGCTGAAACAGGCCATGTCGCCCATGGACCCGGCCCGGCGGCCCCTGTATTCGGCCCCGTGGGCCTGGGCGGCGTCCTCGATGACCCTGAGACCATGCTTTCGGGCGATTTTCAGGATGGGGTCCATGTCCGCCGGCTGGCCGTAAAGATGGACGGGGATGATGACCTTCGTGGCCGCCGTGATTTTTTCTTCGATCTTTTCCGGGTCGATGTTGTACGTGTTCCTGTCGACATCGACGAATACCACCTTCGCCCCGGCCATGGTGATGGCCTCGGACGTGGCGATGAAGCTGAGAGCGGTCGTGATGACTTCGTCCCCCGGTTCCACGCCCAGGGCCTGAAGGGCGATGCGCAGGGCATCCGTTCCGTTCCCCACCCCGACACAGTGGGAAACGCCGCAGTATCGGGCGAAGGATTTCTCGAACCGGCCCACGAACGGGCCTCCGATGAACGCGGAGGTGGAAATGACTTCATCGATCGCCCGGTCGATTTCATCCCGGATCGATTCGTACTGGGTTTTCAGGTCTACAAGGGGAATGTTCATGTGTGCTCCTCGTTGTATGGCAGATGATTCACGGTATTGATGACTCTGGCCGGATTGCCCGCGACGACGTAGCCGTCCGGCACGTCCTTCGTGACGACCGACCCGGCGCCCACAAGGGCATTCCTGCCGATGGTTACGCCCGGGAGAATCGTCGTGTTTGCGCCGATTCTCGCATGGGACCGTATGACCGGTCCCTTCAGGCTGTTCTTGGCCCCCGGAGACTGGGGATAACGGGCGTTGGTGAAGACGACGTTGGGGCCGATCCATGCATCGTCCTCGATGACCGAATACTCGGGGATGAAGACCTGGCTGTGGATTCGAACGCCGTTCCCGATCCGCACGTGGTGTTCCACGACGGAAAGCGTGCCGATGCTCACGTTATCGCCGATCTCGTTTTGCTCCCGGATGTTCACCTTGTTTCCCGTCTGGAAACAGGCGCCGATCCGGTTCCCTGCGTAGACGACGGTGTGCGACCGAAACACGGAATCGTCGCCGATCCAAGTTTCGAGATCGCCTTCCCTGTTGCCCCGGGGCACCGCCCCCAGGATGCAGAAATCCTCGATCACGACGCCCCTGCCCAGCCGGACGCCCCGGAGAATGATCGACGTGCCGTTCATCGAACCCCCAGCCTGCATCTCTGGGGCACGAAGCGGAGCTTGATCTCGTTGCCCGTTTCGATGGACTCGTAGATGGCGCTGATCAGCTCGAGGGATTTCCTGCCCTCCAGCCCGTCCACGAGGCCCGCCCGGTCGCTCTCGATGGACCGGATGGCGTCCTTCAGGTACTCTCCGAGGTTGTAGCCCCATCCCTCGGGATTTGCGGCGAAGTCTTTCCGGACGGTGTCGTCCGTGGTATCGGGCTCGACGAACTCCCAGGTGACGAGTTCGTTCATGAAGAAGCCGCCGATAACCACGCTGCCTTTTTCCCCGAGAATGCTGATGGAACCTTCCAGGTCCTTCGGCCTCGTCGCCGTGGTTGCCTCGATGATTCCCAGGGCGCCGTTGGTGAAACGGAGGATGGCCGCCCCGGTGTCCTCGCATTCTATCTTCGAAAGACGGGTGACCCCGATGGCCTTCACACTTTCCACATTCCCCATGAACCAGGTGAGCATATCGATATGGTGGCTTGCCTGGTTCGTGAAGACGCCGCCGTCGTAAGTCCACGTTCCGCGCCACTTTGCTTCGTCGTAGTAAGCCTGGTCCCGTTTCCAGCGAAGCCTGACCGTTCCCATGACCAGTTTTCCGAACCGGCCGCTTTCGAGGGCTTCCCTCGCCTTGATGACGGGTCGGTTGTACCGGTTCTGGTGCACCACGAAGATCTTGACCCGGTGTTCGTCGCAGAGCCTCAGGATTTCGTCCGCCTCCTCCAGCCTCAAAGCCAGCGGCTTTTCGATGATCAGAGGTTTTCCGTAACCGACGAGTTCCTTCACGTTCTGCGCATGGATGCCGCTCGGCGTCAGGATGGAGATGATGTCCACCTGGTCTCCAATGGCGTCCATCATGGACCGGGCATCCGAAAAGGGTTTCCCCGCGGTGTTTGCGGCGTACTTTCCGGCCCGTTCCCCGTCGATGTCGCAGAACCCGACGATTTCTCCGTTCTCAAGATAGTTGTTAATGACGTGCATGTGCTTCTTTGCAATGGATCCGCAACCCACGATGGCGAACCTTGTTTTTTTCATGCGGTCCTCCTCCGCTTCAGGCCATTCGGCGATATAAATTCAGCAGGTCGTGCTTTCGTTTTTCCCAACCGTACTCTTCGAAAAACGCCCCGGCGTTCCGGCTCTGTTGCCTTCGCCTTTCCGGCGACCGGGCGAGGGCCTCGATCGCCCCGGCGATGGAGTCCACGTTTTCCGGTTCGAAAAATGAGATCATGTCGTCGGTGAAGTACCATGTGATCGTCTTGAGTCTCGGGGCGGCCACCGGGATTCCCAGCGCGATGTATTCCAGCATCTTTACGGGCAGCATGAGGTCCGTGGCGATGTTCTTCCGGTTGGCCACGATCCCGATATCCATATCCGAGAGAAACGCCTTCAGGTCCTCGACAGGGATCATCCGGTTCTCGAAACGGATCGTTTCCTCCGCGTGCAGGGATTGGATCAGCCCGGCGAATTCCGCGGCGTCGTCCCCGTCCCCGAGGATGATGAATCTCAGGTCGGGACAGGGCTTTGAAAGCCGGGCGACGGCCCGGATGGCCAGGTCGATGCCGAGTCTCCTGGTGATGGTCCCATGGTAGACGATGCGGATCGTTTTCCCGTCGCCTCCCGTTTTCCCGGCGGTCTTCGGGAAGAGTCTCGGATCCGGGACATTCATGGATACGACAATCTTCTCTGCCGGCATTCCCCGGCGCACGAGCGCCTCCATCTGGGGGTGGTTCACGCAGATGATCCTGTCGGCGATCCCGCAGGAGATCCTCTCCTCCATGCAGAGGAGTTTGTAGAGATTTCCGGGCCTTCCCGTGCTGAACTTCGCGAGGTACGTCTCCGGAACGGAATCGTGGATGTCGAGGATGACTTTCTTCCCGAGGCATTTTGCCGGGATCGCGGCAAAAACGATGAAATTCGGCATGTTGTGGACGTGCGCCACGTCGAGTTTTCCCGTGAAGGCCCTTCCCGCACATTCGAGAAACGCCAGGGCGAGGAACAGGAAGTAGGACAGGATGTAGCGGGCCCTGTTCTTTCCCCGGTATTTTCTGATCCGGAGTTCCCGGACGTGGACCCCGTCCCTGACATAGCTTCTTGCCGTTTTCCCTTCCATGAGCGACAGAAAGGTCACATGGAATTCACCCGTTTCAGCGAGGGTTTCCGCTTCCCGCCTGACCCGGGCGTCGGTGGCGTAGTTCGTGTAGGCGATCATGCAGACGTGCTTGGCCATGGCTTTCCGGATTGCTCTTTCGCGAAGTCAGTGGATTTCAGTGAGAGTGCGATACTCCCGTTTCCCGAGATCGGGATGTCGATGCGCCTGCCGCCGCCTGCCGGCAAACGGAAGGAATTCTTTTCTTCCCGCGTTTCGGGAAGGTGGACCTGGAGGAGAAGTTCCGGAACGGTTCCATCTCCTTCGACTTTCAGCTCAAGATTCAGGCTTTCCGGCTCCCTCCGGGCCGGTCCGAATACAACCGATCTTCTTTTTTCAAACCACCGGACGGCATCGATGGCCGTGGTGAACCAGGGGACGCTCTTTCTCAGACGGTCGAGAAGTGCCAGGTAAAAGTCCTCCCAGAGGCGTTCCGGTGCAAGGCTCCTTTGGTGCCAGTTGACGGTCAGGACACCGCCTGTCCTCTCGACGGTGCGGACGAGATCCTCCACCGTCTCCATAGCCTCTTTTTCGTCAAGGTTCATTCGGTCGGGGTAGAAGAGAGCGGTGTCCTGGATGTTAAGCGGCAGTTCCAGGAGTTTCTCCGCCCCGATGGGCCGGTAGACCTGCGCCGTTCCGGCACGGAATCCCGCCGCGTCGTTGTAGCCCACGGTTGTGTCGTAGCGATAGCCTGCTTTTTCAAGGCATCGGAAGGAATTTCCATCCAGTCTGAGCCAGTGCATCCGGATGCCCGCCTCCTCTTGTCCCGAAACCCCTGAGATTCTTTCCCGCTCGAGGCGGCCCCGGTCGGGATCGCACCATGCGTCGATTCCGTGAACGCCGATTTCGAAACCCGAGGAGAGAAGAGGAGACATTTCCCGTTCGACGTCTCCGATATCGTAACGGGTCGCCCGCATTCCGCCGGACGAAAATCCCTGTCCGGCCCTGTTCTTGAAAGGGACGATGAAGAACGTACCATGGAGGTCCTTTTCGATGGACCGGTACCGTTGGAACTGGGTCCAGTAATCCGGGACCAGGCCGAGATAGACGAAGGGGAGCAGGAGGACCGCCGCCCAGTTGGCGGCCACTTTGTCGAAGGTGCATCTTTTCCTGAGGAATTCGATGAAGGTCGACAGCGTCCCGCGGTAAAGAAAGCCCCAGAAGGTATGGTCCAGGAAATGCTTGCGGATGGAATAGAAATCGACGTCGTGGGTGAGACAGACGATGAAGGGGCAGCCCGGCGGTTTCGGGGGGATTTCGACGACCGGGACTCCCGATCCCAGGATCCAGTTGCGGAGCAGGAGAATGTGCAGATCCGCCGTGGGAAACCGGGAGAATTTCTTTTCCTGCCCCATTGTCAGCAGATGCCCGATCTCTCGGAAAAGGTCGTATCCGATTCGCAGCAGGATCGTTTTTCGGCAGGGTTCCACATGCCCCGCAACCCCCCCTTGTTCTTCAGTGTGAAGGAGAGGCATCTTCCTTCCTTCGAACAGAAGGAGCTTTCCGAACAGGGGAAGTTTCTCGCCTCCGCCTGTCGATACGACGGTTGCTCCCCCTTTCAGCGGGATGCAACGACCCCCCTCATCCCAGGGCGTGACGTCGCTCGAAAAGACGACAGTCGCTTTCGCCCCGGTCCTTCCGGCCCCGCCGGTGGTGTCGACGACGACATCGTAGATGCCGTTTCCCCGGCAGAATTCCCACGGGGTCTTGAAGAGCTCGAAAAATTCGCGGGCGATCCCTTCCTCGCCCTCCCTGACGGAAACGCCGATCATGGACAGGTTCTCCCGCGGCCCGGTGCACCGGCGTTCATGACTTGCCGGGCCACATCGGCCGGCAGCGGGTTCAGAAAACGGCCGGCGTAATTGGCGTTCACATGATCGAGAAACTCGGAATATTTCTCCGCCGGATACTCGTCGTACCTCGATTCCCCACCGAAGCACATGTAGTCCGGGTGGGTGATGAGAAGGGCCATCCCCTTTTTTTGTGCGATCCAGTCCAGTTTCTTCTTCCAGATGTCCCCATCCTGATCCTGGAGGAGGATGAAAACGAGGAAATCCTGGGGCAGGGTGTAGGGCAGTTCCACGAAGGGCCTGTGGTTCGCTTTTTTCTGAACGATGAAGGGGAAGATCGTGCCGACCCCTTCCGGCTGTGGCTCGAAGGGGTCCGTATCGAAACTGGACAGATCGTATTCGATGTCAAGTTCCCGGATCCAGTCCAGATTACGGAACATGCTCGGGGCGCGAAAGCCCCCGCATTTCCACTCGCCCAGAAACCGGTTGATCGACAGGGCATGCCGGGTGAATCGCTTCCGGGTGAAAAAAAGGTTCCCCTCGTGATGGAGGCCGTGGATTCCGATTTCGAAGCCGTCTCTTTCCAGGGCGTGTCTCAGATCCCGGGGCACGGCATAATCGCCGACCACGAAATTGAAGGACGACCGGAACCCGTGCTTCTTTTCGATCTCGGCGACCTTTTCGCATCGGTCCAGGCCTCTTGCCGACTCCACGTCGTGGGTGAGGACGAGTGCGAACTCCTTCTCTCCCGGCCATCCGGGCCAATCCGCCGGCCGGTTTCCCGCTTCTTCGTGAATGGGCCAGACATGCCGCACCGAGGGCAGTTTCCACCGGACCAGGAACCTTCGGATCTGGATCTGAAGGGGACGGGGGATCAGGAGCTTCACGGTGTAGTAAAGCTCGAACTTCAGCTTGTCGAGGAAAGGGCTCATGAACGGGGGTTTAAGGGTTCCTCATATTTCAGGACTCGGCACAGCTCCGCCCTCTCGATTCCATCGAGGGGCATTTGTATCAAAGGTTTCATCGGTTGCCGGACGGTTTTTCTTAAGCCATGAAGCCATAAACCGCCGTGCCGATGAGGCGAAGGACCGGAACGGGCAGTATCCGGAAAAGCCGGTTCCACCTGGGGCTTCGGGATTCCACCCCGGGAAGGAAAGCCTTTCCCGGGATCCCGTAGCGGTGGTAGTAAATCGTCCGCTCCTCAGGGCCCCACCCCATCTTGAACCGTCTCAGTCCCTCGTTCCAGAATTCCGTCCGCCCGAAGCAAAGGTGCCGGAAATCTCTGCCGGCGTAATGACGGATCGCTTCCCCCATGACCCCGTTGGATGCCCGGAATTCTTGCAGGGCCGGGTCGGAGGCACCGAATTTATACAGGACACCGTCGTGGAAATGGAAGAAGACGGCCCCGGCGGCGATTTCCCCTCCCCGCCGGGCCAGAAAGACGGCCCCGTTGTGTTTCGATATAACATGCTCGTGGATTTTTTTGAAGAATTTAAGGGGCTGCGGGGGCATGCCGTGTTTTTTCCGGGTCAGGCAGTGGAGGCGATAGTATTCCGCCGTGTCCCCCCAGGAATTTCCGATGCTGACCTCGACGCCTTCCCGGCCGGCCTTCCGGAGGTTTCGCCGGGTCGCCCCGTTGAATCGCGAGAAAATCCGTTCCTCTCCGGCCGTAAGATCGAGAACGTGCCCGAGGAAGGTTTCATAGGGCCTGTCGGCGCCGAAGGGGTCCCAGGTTGTCCGGGTTTCGAGGATTTTCCAGGATCGTTCCCGTCCGGTTTCCACCGCGGCATCGAAGAGGGACTTGAAGGGGATTTCCGTGAAGAGGGGATCGCAGTGGTCCGTGAAGGGGAGGGACACCCCCCTCCGGGGGGTCGGGGGCCGCCGGATGTCCATGAGAGGGAGAAGCCCGACGGGCTGTCTGTTTTGGCGAATACGGAGATATGCGGGACGGTATCCGTAGGTTTCCGAGAGGACCGTCGCCCACGCCCGGCTGTGGAAGAAGCCCGATCCGGGAAAGGACAGGATCTCCTCGTCCCAGGATCCGTGGGAAAGGGGGTCGCAGATCTCCGTCTCCAGGTTCCGCGGATTGGCTTCGGTTGTTCTGGAAGAGGAAAGGATGGGAATTCCCCCCGTTTGTCTATCCGATGAGATCGGCGATCTTCCCCGCGACGTGACGGACCCGCTCCTCCCCCAACTCGGCGTACATGGGGAGCGAAACCAGCTCGCCGGCAATCTTCTCGGCCACGGGGAAGGTTCCCCGTCCGAGGCCGAGGCTCTCATAGGCCCCCTGCAGATGAATCGGGATGGGGTAGTGAATCCCGCAGGAGATCCCCTGCTCCCCGAGCTTCCCCATGAGGGCGTCCCTGTCCTTCACCCGGATGGCATAGACGTGGTACACGTGGGTGGAATAGGGTGCCTCGTGCGGGGGAATCAGCCCGTGGACGTCTTTCAGGAGTTCCGTGTAGAGCCTTCCATGTTTCCGCCGCGCCTCGTTCCAGGCGTCGAGGTGCCGGAGCTTGACGTCCAGAACGGCCCCCTGGATTCCGTCCATCCGTCCGTTCCAGCCGATCACCCGGTGCTCGTATTTCCGGTTCTGCCCGTGGTCCCTGAGCATGCGGATCCTCTCGGCCAGGGCCCCGTCGTTCGTCACCACCGCGCCCGCCTCGCCGTAGGCGCCCAGGTTCTTCCCGGGATAGAAACTGAAACATCCGGCGAGCCCCATGGAACCCGACGGTCTTCCCTTGTATGCGCTGCCGTGTGCCTGGCAGGCGTCCTCGATCACGGGGATTCCCCGGTCGCCCGCCAGTTTCAGGATGGGGTCCATGTCCGCCGTCTGGCCGTAAAGGTGGACGGGAAGGATGGCTTTCGTTTTCAAAGTGATCGCCCCTTCGACCAGGGCCGGGTCCATGGTGCAGGTCTTCTCGTCCACGTCGACGAAAACGGGCGTCGCCCCGCAGAAGCTTACGGCCTCCGCCGTGGCGATGAAGGTGTTCGGAACGGTGATCACCTCGTCGCCGGGACCGACGCCCGCGGCAAGGAGGGCGAACCAGAGGGCGTCCGTGCCGTTTCCGACGCCGATGGCGTGTTTCGTTCCGCAGTACCTGGCGAAATTCTCCTCGAATCCGGCAACGAAGGGACCCCCTGCGAAAGCGCTGCTTTTCAGGACCTTGTCGATTGCGTCGTGGATCTCCGTCTGAATGGATGCGTACTGGGCTCCCAGATCGATGAAGGGGACTTTCATGGGTGTTTGTCTCCGATCTTCCGAATGACTTTTGCGGGATTTCCCGCCACGATCGTGCCGGCGGGGACGTCTTTCGTGACGACGCTTCCCGCCCCGACAATGGCGTTTTCGTGAATGACCAGGTTGCTCAGAATCGTCGCGCCGGAACCGATGGAGGCCCCCTTCCTCACGATGGTGGGTTCCACCTTCCAGTCCTTTTCCGTCTGGAGCGTTCCGGTCGGATTCGTGGCCCGGGGATAGGTATCGTTGGTGAAGGTGACGCCGTGGCCGATGAAGACGTTGTCCTCGATGGTCACTCCCTCGCAGATGAAGGTGTGGCTCGAGATCTTGCAGTTCCTGCCGACGGCGGCCTTTTTCTGGACCTCGACGAAGGTGCCGATCTTCGTGTTTTCCCCGATCCTGCACCCGTAGAGATTGATGAATTTCGCGAGGACAACGTTCGGTCCCAGTTCGACGTCGTCGGAGATGCACAGATAGGGATTCATACGTGAATGAGTTCCCCCCGGTTCTTCAGGGATTGGTTCGTCGCCTCCAGGATTCGGACGACCCGGAGACCGGCGTTGCCGTCGTTCATGGGCTTCTCGCCGTTTTGGATGCACCTGATGAAGTATCCCGCCTCGACCTGGAGCGCCTCCGCGCCGTCGATCCTCGGAATCCACACGTCGCCGGACCGGTATCGCACCAGGAGTTCGTAGATGCTTTCCCTGGAGGTGACGTCGACCCCCTTGTCGTAGATCTTGATCTTCTGGTCGGCGTCGAGATCGTTCCAGACGAGCATCTTCTTATCGCCGCTGATCAGGGTCTGGCGGATCTTTACCGGGGAGAGCCAGTTCACGTTGAAATGGGCGATGAACTGGTTCTTGAAGTACAGCGTGATGAACGCGATATCCTCTTTCCCGTTGAGGTGGCTCTGGCCGGTGGCGGAGATGGCCTCCGGCTGTTCGCCGATCAGGTAGTCCATGATGGCGAGATCGTGCGGGGCGAGATCCCAGATGACGTTGACGTCGTGCTGGAAGAGACCCAGGTTCACCCGCGTCGAGTCGAAATAGAAGAGCCTTCCCAGTGCTTGTCCGTCGATCAACTCCTTGATCTTCCGGACCGCACCGGTGAAGAGGAAGGTGTGGTCCACCATGATCGTGAGGTTTTTCCTCTCCGCGAGTTCGATCAGTTCCTCCGCCTGCTGGACCGAGGACGTGAAGGGTTTTTCGACGAAGACGTGTTTGCCGTTTTCCAGTGCCTTTTTGGCCAGTTCGTAATGGCTGTAGACGGGGGTTACCACGGCGACGGCATCGACGTCCGGCGACTGGATCAGACGATCGCAATCGTCGTAGATTTTCATGCCGGGCCAGGCTTTTCCCGCTTTTGTCCTTGCATTGGGATGGTTATCACAGATTGCGACCACCCCGGCCCCCTCTGCATTCGAAAAATTGCGGACGATGTTTGGACCCCAGTACCCATATCCGATGACTCCCATGCGAATCATAACGGTTTCCTCCCCTTGAGACGGCGTCTCAGTAAGCACCCTTCCCCCTCAGAACCGCCCAGGGGGTCTGGATGAGAATCTTGATGTCGAGCCAGATGGACCATTCGTGAATGTAACGGAGATCGAGGCGGACCATTTCGTCAAAACTGCAGGAACTTCTTCCCTTCACCTGCCACAGGCCCGTGATGCCGGGTTTCACCTCGACGACCCTTTTCCGGTGCCAGACCTTGTAGTCGTCGAACTCGTAGGGAATGGGGGGTCTCGGACCGACGAGGGACATGTCCCCCTTAAGGACGTTGAGGAACTGGGGAAGCTCGTCGAGACTCGACTTCCGGAGGAAATTCCCGAATGGGGTGATCCTGGGGTCGCCTGTCAGTTTGAACACCTGGTCCGGACCGCCGTTCCCGTTTCCCGGTTCCAGCCCGTTTCCGTGGATGAGATCCTTCACGTAGTTTCTGTGAATGTCATCGTCGTTGCCCACATACATGGACCGGAACTTGAGGAAGTTGAATTTTCTGCCGTGCAGGCCGAGCCTTTCCTGACGGAAAAAGACAGGGCCCTTCGAGGTTGCCTTGATGCAAAGCGGTATGATGAGAAAGAGCGGTGAAAATACGATCAGCCCCAGGAGACTGCCCGCGATGTCGATGGCTCTCTTCAGAAAGCCGCGGAAGTCCATTTTCCCGTCATCCTGCAACTCCGGATAGAAGACCAGGTTTTCGCCGTTTTGACGGGTGATGACCTTCGCCTCCTCCGGGAACCAGTTGAAGGAGATCTCCACGCCGTGACCGGGACAGGTATGCAGGATTTCCCGGATCTTTCCCTCGATCCTTTCCCGGAAGATGTCGATCATCCGGTCCTTCGACTCGCTCATCTCCGTGAAGAGGATTCCGATCGTACTTCTTTCCTTGAACCATCCCTTGATATCGGTTTCCCGGGTCGTTTCCTTGAGAACTGCGGCGATGGACCGAACGATCCCCGTGGAGGCGGGATGTTCGAAATGGCTGGAAAGGTGAATCAGAACGAGGAGGAAAGGTATCCCCGTCCTGGAGGACCTTTTCCTTTCGATCTGAAGCAGCTCCTGAAAGAACTCCTCCGAGTACAGGAGACGGCTTTCGTCTTTCAGGAATTCCCCGTCCATTTTCTTCACCAGCGGATGCAACTGAAATAGGTTTTTCATGGGGCGTCTCTTCTTTCTTCCTGAACCGGTTTCCCTGTTAATAAGCAATAGATATGCCCGTCTTCAGGCGCCCCTGGGCGATAGTCGTATATCCATACGGAATAATTGAACTATAAAAAAAATTTTCGATTTCTCAGCTATGGCCGAAAGGGGTGGGATTGTTTCGAAACAGAGGGTACCGGTGGTCGGGCGCGGCTGTCCATCCACCGTCCCGCAGGGCGGATTGTCCGTGCGCGCATTGCAAATGCGGCACCTTCCGGGGGGCTGGGACAGGAAGCCCCCGGGCACCGCTGTCAATGGTATTTCAGCGTTCAGGCCCATCCGTTGAATTACAATTACGTATTTTCAGTTTCGTGGGGAAGGTTGCGATTACGCTTTCCCGATGAAAGATACCGGCAATGTCGCGGGAATCGCCCGCGTTCAATCCCTCCGCCGGTGTAATAATCGTGCCTCGCTCCAGTTCGGAAGGGCACGGACACACTTACAAATTACCCCCCGTAAAGATAAGGGGTAATAATTATACGTGATTTTGAGCGGGGATCAAAGGGTTTTTTTGTGAAGTTTCGTGGTCGATTTCCCTGAGGCAGGAGTCACCGAAAATGGGGATATAGATAGTAGAAGGCGATCCCCAGCAGAAATGCAAGGAAAACGGCGGCGGGAAGGATGAAGGCCTTCGCCTTCCGGCCCGCCCCCGCGGGCTCGGGAGTTTCCTGCCGCGGCACATCCGCCGCCTTCAGGGAATCCAGGACATGGTCGATCCGTTTTTCCATGCTCTGTTTGGACATCCTGACGAGATCGATGAGCAGCTGGTCCCGTTTTTCGCTCGAACCGAAGAAGGCCCCCAGGTGTCTTGTAATTCCCATTACATTTTGAACGCTGTTTTCCAGGAAGTCGATCCGCTTTTCCAGCAGGTTCATCCTCTTGTTCATCTGGAGGAAGACTTCCGGGGACGGGCCCGCGACGGCCCCCTCCGGGAAACCGTGTTCCGGTGTTTCCGGATTTTCCCCGTTTTCGGCGATATCGATGTCTCTGTACCGGACGACTTCCTCGATGCACGCCCCGTCGATGATCTTCTTGTCGTCGGCGTAGCCGTGGACAAGAGCGGAATCGCACAGGATGTTGATGAGACGGGGGATCCCCCGGGAGTGCTTGAAGATCGCCTCGATGGCCTCGCTGTTGAAGATGGTGTTTTCCCGAGCGCCGGCGATATGGAGCCGGTGGCGGATATACTGTTCCACCTCGTCGCGGTCCATCCCGGCGAGATGCCAGTAGACCGTCACCCGCTGGGTGAACTGTTCCAGCCGCCGGCTCCGGAGCTTCTGCTTCAGTTCCGGCTGGCCGAGGAGGATGATCTGGATGAGGTGGTGCTTTGTCGATTCCAGGTTGGAAAGCATCCGGAGTTCTTCCAGGGTGGCCGCGGGCAGGTTCTGCGCCTCGTCGACGATGAGGACGACCCTTTTCCTCTCGCCGAATTTTTTGATCAGGAATTCGTGGAAGAGGTTCAGCATGCCCGTCTTGTCCAGGCCGTCCACGGACAGATCGAATTCCCGGCAGACCATCTTGACGAATTCCCTGGGCTGGACCATGGTCTGGTTGATGAGCCCATACTCGACATCCCCGGGGATCCGGTTCAGAAAGTAGTGGACCAGCGTGGTTTTCCCCGAGCCGATCTCCCCCGTGATGACGACGAACCCCTTCTGCTCCGCGATGGCGTACTCGAGATGGGTGTACGCCTCCTCGTGCCCCCTGCTCATGAAAAGGTAGTCGGGATCGGGTGTGAGGTTGAACGGTTTGTCGGTGAGTCCGTAATATTCCTTGTACATGGAGCGGATTCCCCTATTGGCGGACTTTCGTGAAGATGGTCCCGATGACCGGCTTGCCGCCGAGGAGGTCCCTCGTCCGGAGAAGATCGTTTTTCGTCGTCCTTTCGGCTTCGACGACGAGAAGGATCGCGTCTGCGTAGTCCGAGAGGATGAGGCTGTCCGCGCTCGCCAGAAGGGGAGGGCTGTCGAAGATCACGTACCGGTCTCCGTACCGCTCCTTCAACTCCCGGAAAATGGTCTCCGTCCGCGGTGAGCCGAGGATTTCCGCCGAATTCGGTATGGGGCGGCCGCCCGGAAGGACGACGAGCCGGTTGATCCCCGGATTGATCAGGGTTTCCTCGATGGTCGCCTTCCCCAGAAGGCAGTCGGAAAGCCCCTGTTCCATCGAGAGGCCGAGGATCCTGTGGATTGCGGGTTCCTTGAAATCGGAGTCCACCAGGAGGACCGTGTTGTCCAGTTGCTGGGCCATACTGACGGCGAGGTTGATCGCCGTCGTCGTTCTTCCTTCCCTCCGGTTGGCGCTGGTGATGAGGATGCAGTTGTTCCCCTGCTCCCTGAGGAGGGAGAGGACCTGGGTGCGGAGAAGCTTGAAACAGTCGGAGACGGCGTTGCAGTGGTGGATCGAGATGATTCTCTGATCGACGAGCTTGCGATAATCGATGTTCTGGATCTTCGTGTGCACGTAGATCGGGTTGATCTCGCAACTGACCCGGGGATGGAACTCCTCGTCCTCTGTCGTCTTTTCCGCGCCGGTCTCCGGCTCGGGAATCCCTTCCCTGGACAACCTCGCCTTTTCCAGAGCTTTTTTCAGTTTGCTCATCAGGCCTTCCGTTTCAAACGATCAGAATTTCATGACATTCATGAAATGGGTGAAAAACTTCCCCTGGATCTTGATCCAGAGAATTTCCAGCGGCATCCATAAGAAATGAATCGCCGCGATGCCCACCACCATGGCGGACACAAGGACGGAGACGGCGACGATCCACCTTCGCCTTCTTGTCGCCACTTCCTCCGCCGTTTCCACGAATGGAATCGTTGCGAATACGGGGAGGCCGACGGTATCCATGATTTCTTTTTCCGACTTGATGGAGTGGTCGAAATTTTCCAGGAGAAACACCAGGCCCGCCGCTCCCGCCAGGGAGAGAAGCAGGCTCATGAGGGCCAGCTTCATGCGGTCGGGCTTGCTTGGCGCTTCCGGTTTCGAGGCGGGCTCGATGATCGTGAATCGCTCCCCGTGCTGGGTGGCCTCCATCTCCCGCGCCACGTTCGCTTCGAGCTCCTTGGACTTGATCTGGTTGTACTGCGCCCGGATGTGGCCGTAGTCCATCGTCAGGTCATTGTAGGCCTTTTCGACGAGGGGGGCGTTCTCGATTCTCTTCCGGTAGAGGGTCAGCTCCTCCTCGATTCTTGCCCGCTGTGTCAGAAGGCTCTTCGCCTCGATGTCGATGGCGTCGATCTGGGCCTTCAGGCTGATATAGGCCGGGTTGGTGGGTTTCTCCGAGGCGTCCCGAAGCGGCTTGCCTTCCCGCGAGAGGGTTTCGATCTCCTTCTTCAGGGACTCCGCTTCCCGGGTGAGCCGGATGACTTCGGGGTGGAGGTCCCCTTCCTTCTCCTTGACGGTTTTTAGCCGCCTCTGGAGATCGGCGTAGGCCCGCTGTTTCTTCACCGCCGGGGAACTCTCGCCGAGCTGCGATTCCAGCTCCGCGATCTCGCTTTTGAGCCGGATGACGTCCGGGTGCTTTTCCGAAAGGCCGGTTTCCATGTTGATGAGCTGCATCCTCAGGAAGAGAAGCCTCTCCGCGGGGGAGGATTTGCCCTCCTCGGCCATCACGGGCGAAACGGGGTCGATGGTGGCGAGCTGGCCCTCCAGGTAGATTCTTCTTTCCTTGAGAGAGAGAAACTGCATGCCGAGCTGTTCCAGGGACCTTCTCAGCTCCTCCGCCGTGCGGCGGTTGGCGTCCAGGTTTTCCGGGAGTTCACCCGCATGGACCGTCTTGAACTGTGAGATCTTGTTTTCGTAGTCGTTGATCTGGGTGCGGAGCTGCTCCAGTTCCTTTTCCAGGAATGCCGTCGTTCTTGCGGCCTGTTCCTCCCGCGCTTTCAGGTTTTCCTCGAGATAAAGGGAAGCGAGGACGTTCGACACCTTCTGCACCGTGCCGGGGTTCCTCCCCTCGTAGGAGAGCTTGAAGGCGACCGTCTTTGCCGCGCTGCTCCCCCGTCCCCGGATGTCGGCGGAGCTGATCGTGTCGAGGCTGATGTCCTTCCGCATCCTGTCGATGACCACCTCGGTGGCGTATTTCTTCCTCATGTCCGCGTAGAGGTCGAATTCGTTGATGATCCGGATGAGATTGGGCCTGCTGATGATCTGCTGGGTGATGGTCTGGAGCCTTTCCTCCACGTAGCTTCTCACGGTCGCCCGGACGTATTCCTCCGGGATCTGCTGGGATTCGATGAGGATCGTCGAGGTGGAGACGTAAATGGGGGGAAGAAGATAGACCACCGTGAGAGAAACGGCCAGGATGGCGAAAAAGGTTATGATGAAAGCGGACAACCGTTTCCTGAGAATTCGCCTGAATTGTCGAAATGACATCTCCGCCATGGTCGTCTGCAACCCTTCTGAATGATTTCTTTCGATCGGGGCCGGCTCTTCCTCCGGCACCCCCGCCGGGGTGCGCCCGAGCCCCTTTTCGCTTTAAGCAGGTGTTAGCAAGGATCGTGCCCGCTGTGCCTCACAGTTTCTTCGGGAACTCGAACGTGAGAAGAAACCAGACCTGGTTCCGGTCCCACGCGTCGTTCTCCTCGCGCAGGCGGTCCTTCGTCTTCGAGTAAGAATAGGCGAGATCCAGGCGGATGTTTTCCGTGAACCGATAACTTATTTTCGGCTGGACATAGAACGACCGCTCGTCCGTTTCGTCCTTCTCCAGGACATCGGAGGACCTGGTGAAGTAGAGCCCGCCCGCCAGATCCAGGGAAAGCCGTTCCGTCAGGTCGTATCGGGCCGAAAGGAGGAACCGGTTCACCGTCACGAAGGACGAGGAGGAGTCGAGCATGTCCTGCCGGGAATAATTGAAGGAAAGGGAAAAGGTTTCCCATTGCTTCTTCAGTCCCGCCTCGGCGACCCAGCCCCATCCGGTCTTGTCCCCTTCCCCTTCGTTTTCCCTGTCGGTGGTCTCGGAATAAACCGCCCCGCCCTTTATGGAGACCTCCACGGTGTCCGAAACCCGGTGCGTGAGGCCGAGGGCGGTGCCGTACTGGTTGACCCGGATCAGGTCCGAACGCATGGTCGCAAACATGGGTTGCAGGGATACCGTGTCGATGCCGTCGTTGAAGACATAGTCGAGACGGCCGGCGATGTCGTGGCCGTAGCTGTCCGTGTAGAAATCTCCGGAATAGTCCTTCCGCTGGTACTGGTAGGCGAGACCGGCGGATACGTTCGCGGTGAAATAATGGAGGAACCCCAGCCCCCCGGTGTAGGCGTTCCGATTGACCCTTTTCCTGGCGAGCCCGGTTTCGTCGAATTCCTGGTCCAGGGTCGTGTCGCGGACGAACGAGGCCTGTCCGAACAGGTTCGACTGTTCGAGATACCGGTAGTTTCCGTCGAGAGAGACGTTGTACTTCTCCGTGTTGTTCTCCGTAACGTCAAGGTATCTCAAAATCTCCGCCTTCCCTTCCGTTTTCATGGAAAAACGGGGAGTCTCATATTCCAGTTTCAGTCCCGGCGCGACGGAGCCGATGTAATCTCCTTTTTTGTCTTCCGCCGTGTAGTTGATGTTGTCGTTATATTCTCCCTTCAGGCTCACGGACGGCGTCAACGTGACGTCCGCTCCCATGAGAACCGCCGGGCTCAGGATGAAAATCGAAAGCGCCAGCGCGATGGCAATGTTTTTCCCCATTCCGGACCCCTCCTTTCTGACGGCTTGGATACAAGCCGGAATCTTTCCTGTCGTTCCCGCCGGTGCCGGAACCCGGCCTCCCCGGGGACAGCCCGGGGGAGGAACCGCGCCGGCGCGGCGGCTGAAATGGTTTTCCCCCCGTTTGTTTCTTCAGGCCTTCGCCGGTTTTCTACGGTACGATGACCACGTCCCCCCGTTTCAAGACGATGTTCTGCTGCAGGTTTTTCCCCTTTTTGACCTCGTTGTAGTCGAAGGGGATCGTTTTCGTTTCGCCGTTTTCCTTTCTCAGGATGGTGATGCTGCCGGCCGAAGCGAAAGGATTCAGGTCCTGGGCCATGGCGAGGATCTGGAGTACCGTGGTGTCCATGTTGATGGCATACTGGCCGGGCTTGTTCACCTTTCCCACCACGTATGCGATCAGGCTGTTGGGCTTGACCAGGATGACGGTGACGGATGGGGTCTTGATATAGGTGCCGAGCTTTTCCGTGACGGTCTTCCGGAGGTCGGAGATGGTGAGGGTTTTCGTGTCCACGTCTCCGATGAGGGGGAAGGTGATGATGCCGTCCGGCGGGACGACGATCTGCCGGGTCAGGTTCGTGTCTTTCCAGACCGATATCTCGATTTCGTCCCCCGGCCCGATCCGGTAGGCCCCTTCCTCCGCCGGGAGAGACCCCGGAAACGCGAGGAGAATGAGGATCAGGGAAAAAGCGATGAAAGATCCTTTGTTCATTTCGATTTCAGCTCCTTCAGCGTCTTTTCCGCTTCCCCTTTTCCGGGGAAGTTTGTGCCGCTGTTCACGGCTTTCGCCAGGTAATCGACGGCCTTTTCCTTATTCCCCAGACGGGACAGGGTCATCCCCAGGTGATACGCCATCGGGGGGGACATCTCTCCGCCCGTGCCCGCGCTTTCCTCCAGCAGGACCCGTGCCTTCTCGTAATCGCCCTTACGGAATTTGATCCAGGCCATGGTGTCGGCGATCGCAGGGGCTCCCCTGTTCTTCTCGAAGAAGGGGGTCAGCAGTTTCTCCGCCTTTTCCAGGTTCTCCGGCGCGGGGGCGTGCTCGGCGTAGAAGAAGGCGAGATTGTTCGCCGCGATGCCGTCTTCCGGGTTCCGGGACAGCATGTCCTCGTAAAGTTTCCCGGCCTTGTCGAAGTCCCCCATTTCCTCGTACAGGGAGGCCAGGGCCATGGAAACCGACTGGTTGCCGGGGTTTCCCTTCAGAATCGCCGCGTAGGCCTCGACGGCCTTGTCGCGTTTTCCCTCCATCCGGTCCAGGTCGGCGAGGCGGACCCGGTATGTCAGGACGTTGGGACGTTTCTCCGCCGCCTGGGAAAGCACCTGCCGGGCTTTTCCGCTTTCCCCGTTCCTGACGAGCAGTTCCGCCAGCAGGAGGGGATAGTCGGCGTTTTCCGGGGTCTTCTTGATCTGTTCCTCTACCCGGCGGATCGCGCCTTTGACGTCTTTCTGCTTCCGGATGAGGAGCCCCGTGAGCTGGACCATGGCCGGCGAGAAACCGGGGTCCACGGCGAGCGCCTTCTCGAAGAGCGGCAGGGCCTCGTCATCCTTTCCCTGGAGGGCCAGAACGACGCCCTTTCTATATAGAGGATGGGCCGAGGCGGGATCGAGCACAAGGATCTTCTCGGCGTATTCGTCCGCCGACCGGTAGTCCTTCTTCGCGATGGCGATATCGCCGAGCATGTTCAGTGCTTCCCGGGACGAGGGATCGATTTTCAGGGCATCCTTGTACATGTCCTCCGCCAGGGTCTGTTCCCCGTTCAGAAGGTGCGCCCTTGCGAGGGCCAGCGTGGCCCGGATGTCGTCCGGGAGTTCCTGGCGGACGAGGCGGTACTCGGCAATGGCGCCGGGGAAATCCTTCTCCGTGAGCAGGAGGTCGCCCTTCATCCGGTGGGCCGCGACGTCCCGGGGATTTTCCTTCAGCACTTCCTCCACGAGGCGTTTCGTCTGGTCCATTTTCCCGTCCTGGGAATAGATGGCGGCGAGGAAGATCTTCGCCTTGAGATGCTCCGGCCCGTAGGGAACGATGCCCATGAACTGTTCCATCAACTGGGCGGCCTTCCCCCGTTCCTTCTTTTCCATCTCGTGAGCGGCGAGCATCTGGTAGGGTTCGTATTCCTTCGGAAGGTCCTGGATCGTCTTTTCGAGGACCTGCCGCATCTCCGCCTCCTGTTTCCTCCCGCTGTAGAAACTGGCGAGATAGATCCGGTATTCCGTCCGGTCGGGATGGGCCGCCACGAGTTCCTTCAGGACCCGCTCGCCGTCCTCGGATTTTCCCGCCCGTTCGTAAAAGCCGACGAGAAGCAGCTTGTACTTGTCATCCCCCGGGGACAGGCCGGCGATGGCCTGATACTCGCTTTCCGCTTCGTCCATCCTTCCGTTCTTTTCCAGGAGCCTCGCGACGGCGAGCCTGGCGGCGACGTTTCCGCCGTCATTGGCGATGAGGTTCCTCAGGGTCCGCTCCGCTGCGGCCTCGTCCCCGGTGTCCATCTGGATCTTGCTCATGAGAAAGAGGACTTCTACATTTTTTGGGTCCTTCGAAACCAGGCCTTCTAGGATGCCCAGGGCCTCGTTCGTCTTCCCGAGGGCCGCGAGGCTTGCCGCCCGCAGCAGCAGTGCCTCCCCGTCCCCCTGCCTCGCCGCCAGGACGAGGTCCGCCTTCGCCAGGGCTTCGTCCTTTTTCCCGGCAAGAAGCAGGATCTTCCCCAGATGGACCTGGGCGTCCAGGAGTCCCGGTTTGAGTTCCACCGCCTTCTCGAAGGCCCCGTACGCTTCCCGGATCCTGGTCATTCGGTAGAGGGACAGACCCAGTTTTTCATAAGCCTCGGCGAAATTCGGATCCACCATGGCCGCGTTGGCGAAGTTCCGGGCGGCCTTTTCGTAGTCCCCCTTCTGGTAGAGCTGTTCGCCGGTATTATAAAATTTCATTTTTTTTGTCTCGGAAGTTCCGCAGCCGATGAAAACGATTGATAAAATCGCAATAAGAATGTAATATTTTCCAGCTTTCACGGAGCATGCCTCCTTTGACATATTTTTCGTTGTGTAACATACTTATGCAAACAATTCCACGAATATCGGAGGACCGGAAGACCCGCGGCGGGCCCGGTCCGGAAAACGGTGGTTTTCCAGCGGGATTGCTGGTACATTGAGACAGTCAGTGACCTCCCCGCGGTTTTGCCCTTGGTGCCGGCGGGAGACGACGGATCATCCGGACAAGGTGGATCATGCCGAAGATTCTCGTAATACATGACGATGGAAAATGGTTCAGCGATCTGGGAAAGGCGCTTCAGGGCGATCATGAACTCCGCGGATGCATTCAGGGGGAACTGGAGGCCTGTCTTCAGAGGGAGGAATACGACGTCGTGTTTCTCCGGGTGCGGTCGGAGGCGGACCTCTCCCTGATGAAGGTGATCGGGGACAATCATCCCCATATCCCCGTCATCATTCTCGGGACGGGGGAGGACACGGGCCTCATCGTCCGGTCCGTCAAGGAGGGCGCTTTCGATTTCCTGACGCAGCCCTTCAATTCCGGGGAAATCCAGCTTTCCATCTCCAGGGCGATGGAGAACCGGCACCTGAGGGACGAGATCGATTATCTCCGGAGGGAGCAGGACATCATCTACGATTTCGACCGGATCATCGCGAAAAGCCCGGCCATGAAGCAGACCATCTCGACACTCAAGAAATTCGCCCGGACCGATTCGACCATCCTGATGACCGGGGAGACGGGGACGGGGAAAAGCTTCCTCGCCGGCGCCATCCACTTCAACAGTTCGAGAAGGAAGCACCCGTTCATCAAGATCAACTGCACCAACATTCCGGAGAATCTTCTGGAGAGCGAGCTTTTCGGCCATGAGAAGGGCTCCTTCACCGGCGCGAACAAGACCAGGATCGGAAGGCTGGAACAGGGGAAAAACGGGACGGTGTTCCTCGACGAGATCGGGGAGATGCCCCTGCAGCTTCAGTCCAAGCTCCTCCGATTTCTGGAGGAAAAGGCCTTCGAGAGGGTGGGGGGGAACAAAACGATTCATTCGGACGTGCGGGTCATCGCCGCGACGAACCGCATCCTGGAGGACCAGGTCCGGGAGGGCAAGTTCCGGGAGGACCTGTATTACCGGATCAACGTCCTGCGGGTCAACCTGCCCCCGATCCGGGAGCGGCGGGAATGCATCGAACCCTTGAGCCTGTATCTGATGGGCAGAATCGGGCGCAATCTGAAAAAGAGGGTGAAGGGCTTCTCCGGTGAAGCCCTGTCGCTGTTTCGAACCTACTCCTGGCCGGGAAACATCCGCCAGCTGGCGAACGTCATCGAACGGGCAATCATCCTCGAGGAACGGGACGTCATCCAGAAGGAAAACATCGTTCTTCCCGAACTCGTTCTCGCGGGTCCCCCCGCGGAAAAAAACCGGGAGGAGGATGTGATTCCCTCCTCGATCGCCGACAACGAGAAGGAGCTCATTCGGAAGGCCCTTGAAAAATCCCTCTGGATTCAGAAAGACGCGGCGAAAATCCTGGGGATTTCCCCGCGGGCGCTGAACTACAAGATCAAGGTTCTCGGTATCACCCATGCCCGCTGGAGGAAACACAAGACATCCGGCGGGGACTCATAAAAGGTCGCGGAAGACCCCATCGGTGTCGCAATCGCTTCCGGGGCCGGGAGGAAGGCTGAGATTCGTTTCGGCTCCCCGGATCCGAACGATGAGTTTCTCGAATTGAAGCGGTTCCCGGTACTTGCCCAGGTCCTTTTCCACAATTCCCATAATGAATTTCAACAGGGCTTCCTTGAAATCGATGGCCACGGGCTCGACGGACACCCAGCTGTCCGTGTCCCCTTCCACCTCGATGTCGTAAACATGCCTGGAATGATCGATTCCCCCGGTTTTCCTGAATATGACGTCGATCAGGCCGAAGGGCGTGAGAAACCTCTTTTCCAGCTCCCCCTCCGTGTTTACCCGGAAAGAAAGAAGAAGAAAGGGGATTTCCATCTGGATGCGGTTCATGGGAAAATCTCCCGGTTTGCGAATTTATAGAGCCATCTGCCTTGAAGTCCTGCAAATGTCATACCTCCACCCCGGAAGCGGGGTTTGTTTCCTTTCCGAAAAGCTTGCCCGTTCCCCCGGACATGACGGGAACAGCTAGAACCGCGGGTTCCTGAGGCGGGTTTTCCCCCGCCGTCGGGCACCGCCGCCCGCCGCGGAAGGAAGGCGCCTTCCGCCGATCCCTCCGTCTTGCATAACTTGCACCGGAGTTTCGAAATTGTAATCGATGTACAACTGCCAACCGGTATTCGCCGTGGGAACCCTCCCCGAACAATTTAAATAAAGAATAACAACTACAATTGGTTGGCGTCGTTAACCGGAAGGAAGATCGACTGACTGCCGCCGCCCGGTTCCCGAAAAGTGTGCGCCTGCAATGGAAAACGCAATCGGACCAATTCTATCTTTCTGAAATCATAAAGTAATTTTGCATGGCATCCTATTTGCTTATAAGGAAGCAAAAGCAAGGTCATTGAAGCTTTTTGAAAACAGAAAACGCATCACGATTTGTCTCGAAAAAGGCAAACCATCCGAAAGGGTGGGACGCAAAGCCACTGGCCTAAGTCCTCAGCGAGGATACGGTAGCAGGGTTGCCGGGCAAACGGCGGCACCTCCAGATGCTGCTTTTGCTTGGTCGCATCGAAAAACCAGGAGGTTCCGCCGTGAAAAACTTATTTTTCAGATCAAAATCCCGATCCGTCCTGAAAGGGATCCTTTCCGGGATGACATTGCTTCTCATCATTGGATGCATTTGTTTCTCAGCCTTCGCTGACGAGGTCCAACTGACCTGGAACGCCAACAGCGAAACGGACATTGCAGGATACCGCATCTACAAGGGCCTGCAGTCCGGGGCCTACACGTCGAATGTTTTCACAAGCAATCTGGCGACGAGCATCACCATGAGCGGCCTCGAGGCGGGGAAAACCTATTACTTCGCCGCGACGGCCATCAATTCCAGCAGCCTGGAAAGCGATTTTTCGGATGAAGTCGCCTACACGGTTCCTGCCGCCGTTCCGTCGACCTTCACGATCACGGCTTCTTCCTCGGGGAGCGGGACCATGGTTCCCTCGGGGACGGCCGTCGTGAGCGAGGGCTCTTCCGTGACGTACGCCATCGCCCCGAGCACGGGGTACATGGTTTCGAAGGTGGTCGTGGACGGGGTGTCCCAGGGCGCCATTGCCTACTACACCTTCTCCTCCGTGGCGGCGGATCACACGATCCAGGCGGTCTTCACGCCGATCACCTGGACCATCACGGCTTCTTCGTCGGGTAACGGAATCATCTCCCCCTCCGGCGCTGTTTCGGTGAACCAGGGAGACGACGCCACCTTCACGATGACCCCGGAAATCGGATACCGCGTGTCGAACGTGGTCGTGGACGGGGTGTCCCAGGGCGATGCCGAGTCCGTCACGTTCAGCAACGTCACGGCGAACCACGCGGTCGCGGTGAGCTTCATGCTCGAAAACGGTGCGCCCGAGGCCGACGCGGGACCGGATCAGCAGGTGGAAGAGAACGATGAAGTGACCCTGAGCGGCGAGAACTCCACCGATCCCGACGGAGACGTCCTTTCCTACTCCTGGCTCCAGCTGGAAGGACCTTCGGTCCAGCTGTCCAATTCCGAAACCTCCTCCCCGGTGTTCCAGGCCCCGTTCGTCAGCTTCGACGGCGCTTCGCTGGTCTTCCAGCTGACCGTCCGCGACGCCGACGGACTGGAATCCAAGGACACCTGCATCGTGAACATCACCTGGGTGAACGATCCTCCCGTGGCCGATGCCGGTGACAACCGGAGCGTGTACGAAGGATACACGGTCACCCTCGACGCCTCCCTGTCCGAGGACCCCGACGACGGTATCTCCTCCTACTGGTGGACGCAGACCTCGGGTATCCCCGTGGCCCTGTCCGACGCCTCTTCCTCCCGGCCCTATTTCGTCGCCCCCGATGTCACGATGGAAGGCGCCTCCCTGGTGTTCCAGCTGACGGTGACCGACGCGGGCGGCCTGAAATCCCAGGACAACTGCATCGTGAACGTGAGCTGGAAGAACGAAGCCCCCGTGGCCGATGCGGGAACGGATCAGGCGGCCGGCAGCGGGGACGTGGTGACGCTCAACGGCGGCAATTCCTCCGACCCCGATGACGGAATCGCTTCCTACCGGTGGACCCAGCTTTCGGGAGCCCCGGTGGTCCTGTCCGATCCCACGGCGGCCGCGCCGGTCTTCACGGCGCCCCAGGTTACGGCGGCCACGGTCCTGGAATTCCAGCTCACCGTCACCGACCGCGGCGGACTCCAGTCCTCGGACGGCTGTTCCGTCACCGTCAGCCCGACGGAAGAAGAGTACGACACGGTCGAGTACTCCCTCAACAAGGGCTGGAACGTCATCACCATGATCGGCACGCCGGTCCGGGCGGACATCGCCGGGGCCCTCGAATCGATCAAGGGCAAATACACGAGCGTGTGGCTCTTCGAAGGCGGTCGCTGGCTGATCTACTATCCCAACTACAGCAGCAACACACTGCAGACCATCGAAAACGGGAAACAGTACTGGATCTACATGAGGACGAAAGCGGTTCTGGAAATCGAAATCAACTGATCGAAGAGAAACCGATGAACCGGGGCGGGACCTGAAAAGGTCCCGCCCCTTTTTTTATGAGGATGACGTTCGTTGGCGGGACTTTCCTACGAGGGGTTTTCCTCTTTCACCGCGCCGGCGTAGCGTTTCAGGTCTTCCAGATCGATGCCGTTTCCCTCGGCGGTGATCAGCATACGGTTGTCCACAAGGATCTGGACGGAGCCCGACCGGCCCTCGCGGTCGTACTTCACCAGGGCCGTCCGGCCCTTGATTTTTTCGATCTTTCCCTCCCCCGAGGCGGTGAGCATGGGATTCGTGAAGAGGACCGCCATGGCCTGGACCATGGGGGACTCCGCCACGACGGTGACCGTCACCGAACCTTCTCCCCGGTGGTAGGCCCGCTCGACGGTGATCCCGCCGCCGAGGAGGGCCGCGCCCGCCGACTGGACGTCGGGCTCGTCCGCCGTCCATCCTTCCAGGGGTTCGGGAAGGATTCCCTTGAGCTGTTCCCCCCGCTTCTGGCGGATCATCTGGGACGCCGTGTCGAGGGCCTGCGACGCCTGGGTGTACCGGCCCTGCTCGTACTGCTTCAATCCGCGCCCGATCTCGTCCGTGATGTCGTCCGCCGCCGCCGGGAGGACGGCGGGCGGAAAGAGGAAGGCCAATGCGAAAAGGCCGGTGACGATCGCTTTCTTCACGTTCATGAGGATTCTCCTTTCTGCCTTCTTTGCCGCTATTCGGGGCGCCGGCGTCCGCTCAGCTGCCCGCAGGCGGCGAGAATGTCCAGGCCCTTGCCGGCCCGGACGATGGCCGTGAAATTCCGTTCGACGAGCACGTTCCGGAAGGCTTCGATTTCCTCGTCCGTCGGGCGTCGGAACTCCGACTCCGGGAACTCGTTGAACGGGATGAGATTGATCTTGCACCGGACCCCCCGGAGGAGGCGGGCCAGTTCCTGCGCCTGCGCCACCGAGTCGTTCACCCCCTTGATGAGGATGTACTCGAAGGTGATCCTCCGCCTCAGGGGCATTTCGTAGTCCCGGCAGGCGGCGAGGAGGGCCGCCAGGGGGTATTTCCGGTTGATCGGCATGAGGCGGTTTCTCGTTTCGTCGTCCGGGGCGTTCAGGGACACGGCGAGATTGACCGCCGAGTCCCTGCTGAGGTCCGGGATGGCGGGCGCGAGGCCGCAGGTGGAAACGGTGATCCTCCGGTTCGAAAAGCCGTGGCCGCAGTCGTCCGTGAGGATCCGGATGGCCCGAAGGACGTTGTCGTAGTTGTCCAGGGGCTCGCCCATCCCCATCAGGACCAGGTTCCGGATGTCCGGTCCCTCGGGGATGCCGAGCCGGAGGGCCGTCACCTGTCCCGTGATCTCCCCGGGGCGGAGGTTCCGTTTCAGCCCGAAGGTCCCGGTGAGGCAGAACCGGCATCCCATCCGGCATCCCGCCTGGGTGGAGACGCAAAGCGTCCAGTGGTTCCTTTCCCGAAGGAGGACGCTCTCGACTGTGAGGCCGTCCTCGAGGGTGTACAGGAATTTCCTCGTTCCGTCCCGGGACGTCGTCGAGTCGGCGATTTCGACGGTGCCGATCCGGGCCAGGGAGGAGATCTCCTCCCTGAAGGACCGGGCGAGATCGGTCATCTCCTCGAAGTGGACCGTCCCCTTCCGGTACATCCACTTGAAGATCTGCCGGGCCCGGTACTTCTCCCTGCCGAGATGGGAGAGGAATTCCTCCATCTCGGGAAGGGTCATGTTCTTCAGGTCCGGCCTATCCCCGGAGCTTTCCGGCGAGACGTTCTGCGATGGCATCGATAAAGGCTTCCGTGCTGACCTTGCGGTTTGACGGGCTTTCGTCCGCCACGGCGAGAAGGTCCCCCGTCATGATTCCCGCCTCCACCGTTTCGAGGGAGGCTTCCTCCAGCCTGCCGGCGAATCCGGCAAGTTCCTCGAGCCCGTCCATCTCGCCCCGCTTCCGGAGGGCTCCCGTCCAGGCGAAGATGAGGGCCATGGAGTTCGTCGAGGTTTCCCCTCCCTCCAGGTGCCGGTAGTAGTGCTTCTGGACGGTCCCGTGGGCCGCTTCGTACTCGAAGTACCCCTGGGGGGAGACCAGCACCGACGTCATCATGGCGAGACTCCCGTTGGCAGCGGCGACCATGTCCGACATGACGTCGCCGTCGTAGTTCTTCAATGCCCAGAGAATTCCCCCTTCGGAACGGACGATCCGGGCCACGGCGTCGTCGATGAGCGTGAAGAAGTACTCGATCCCCCGGGAGCGGAACCGTTCTTTCCAGCGGTCGTGGGTTTCCTCGAAGATTTCCCGGAAACGGGCGTCGTAAACCTTCGAGATGGTGTCCTTCGTGCTGAACCACAGGTCGATCTTCTCCTCGTGGGCGAAGGCGAAGCAGGCTTCGGCGAAGGCGGCGATGGACGCGTCCGTGTTGTGGACCCCCTGGACGATCCCGGGGCCGGTGAAATTGTGGACGGCGAGGCGTTCCTCCTTCCCGCCGTCTCCGGGAGTGAAAACGATCTCCGCCTTTCCCGGGCGTTCGATCCGGACCTCCGTCCCGCTGTAGACGTCTCCGTAGGCGTGACGGCCGATGACGATGGGTTTCTTCCAGGAACGGACGAAGGGATGCACGTTCCTCACGGGGATGGGTTTCCGGAAAACCGTCCCGTCGAGGATGGCCCGGATGGTCCCGTTCGGGCTCTTCCACATTTTTTTCAGCCCGTATTCCCGGACCCGGTCCGCGTTGGGGGTGATGGTGGCGCATTTGACGCCGACGCCGTGCTTCATGATGGCCCTCGCGGCGTCAAGGGTGACCTGGTCGTCCGTTTGGTCACGGTTGCCGAGATGGAGGTCGTAGTATTCCACCCGGAGGTCTACGAAGGGCAGGAGAAGCTTCTTCTTCACCATTTCCCACATGACCCGGGTCATTTCGTCCCCGTCGAGCTCCACGAGCGGGGTCTTCATGGCGATTCGGCGATATTCCGCTGTCATGGCAAATCCTTTGTTCTTTTCAGGTGCGTTTTTTTTGTCAGTCCCCATGGCCGCCGGCAAGGTTCAGCACCCCGCCCGCGAGGAGAATCCGCCTCTGGCGTTCCGTGAGAAGGAGGATCGTCTCGAAGGTGAATCCCTTTGTCCGGTTGTGAATGGTGATGGATTCCTTCTCCCCCATCTGCTTCCGGGCGCCGGCGATGTAAAGGCGGTCCCCGGCGTCAATCCGTTCCCAGGTCCCGCCGTCCCCGAAGACCAGGGGGGCGATCCCGAAATTGACGAGGTTGGCCGCGTGGATCCGTTCGAAGGACCGGGCGATCACCGCCTTCACCCCCAGGAACATGGGGCAGATGGCGGCGTGTTCCCGGGAGGAACCCTGGCCGTAGGAGACCCCGGCGACGACGATGTTGTGAAGCCCCCGGTCGCGGTTCGCGGCGGCCCTTCCGGCAAAGTCCGGGTCGAGCCCCTCGAAGACGAAATCGGAGTACCTGGGGATGTTGGAGCGGTACTTCATCCGGGCCCCGGCGGGGATGATGTGGTCCGTGGTGATCCGGTCGCCCACCTTGATGGCGGCGACGCCGTCGATGTCCTCCGGGAGGGGATCGTTCTTCGGCGGGCTTCCGATGTTGGGCCCCCGGTAAAGGACGACGGACCCGGGGTCGGGCTCGTCCTCCGGCCGGAGGATCATGCCGTCGTCGATGCGGAAGGATTCCGGCGGAACCACCGCGGGATACGCCATGGGGAGGTCCCGGGGATCGGCGATCTTCCCGGAGAGGGCGGCGGCCGCAGCCGTTTCGGGGCTCACCAGATAGACATCGGCGTCCTTCGTTCCCGAGCGGCCCTGGAAGTTCCGGTTGGACGTCCGGAGGGACACTCCCCGGGATGGGGGACTGAAACTGTTGCCGATGCAGAAGTTGCAGGAACTTTCGGCGATCCGCGCGCCCGCCCGGATGAGTTCCGCCAGGTGGCCGTCCCGGGCGAGGGTTTCGAGAACCTGTCTCGAACCCGGTGAAACGATGAGGCTCACGTCCCGGTGGACCGTTTTCCCTTCGAGAATCTTCGCCACCGTCGCCAGGTCCCTGTAGGAGGAGTTGGTGCAGCTTCCGATGCAGACCTGCTGGACGGGCAGGTCCAGGAGATCCCGCACCGTCCGGATGTTTTCCGGGCTGTGGGGGGCGGCGGCCAGAGGTTCGAGCCGGGAAAGGTCGATGGACACGACCCGGTCGTACCGCGCGCCGGGGTCCGCGGACCACTCGGTGAAGTCTCCCTCGCGGCCCTGGGCGCGGAGGAATTTTCTCGTCTGCCCGTCGCTCGGGAAGACGGAGGTCGTCACGCCGCACTCGGCGCCCATGTTCGTGATCGTCGCCCGTTCGGGAACGGACAGGGCGGCCGCGCCTTCCCCGAAGTATTCCAGGACGGTCCCCACGTTTCCCCGGGTCGTGAAGATTTCCAGGACCTTCAGGATCACGTCCTTGGCCGAGATCCAGGGGGGAAGCTTTCCCGAAAGCTCGACGCCGATGACCCTCGGCCAGGAGAGGTAAAAGGGGCCGCCTCCCATGGCAATGGCCACGTCGAGGCCGCCCGCGCCGATGGCCACCATCCCGATGCCGCCTCCCGTGGGGGTGTGGCTGTCCGACCCGAGAAGGGTCTTTCCGGGTTTTCCGAACCGCTCCAGGTGGACCTGGTGGCAGATTCCATTTCCCGCCCGGGAAAGGAACATGCCGTATTTCCGCGCGGCCGACTGAAGGTAGAGGTGGTCGTCGGCGTTTTCGAATCCCACCTGAACGGTATTGTGATCGATGTAGCTCACCGAGAGTTCCGTCCGCACCCTCGGGATGTTCAGGGTTTCGAACTGGAGGCAGGCCATGGTTCCCGTGGCGTCCTGGGTGAGGGTCTGGTCGATCCGGAGGGCCACTTCCTCTCCCGGCGACGGACGGCCCGAAACGAGATGGGCCTCGAGTATTTTTTCCGTGACGTTCTTTGCCATGATTCCTTCCCTTGAAAAGAAGTGGCGAATTCTATCGGAAGATCGAGAGAAATTCAACGGAAATATGGGGGAAACACGGTCCCTATTTTTTCATCTCGCCGTCGATGAACGCCACGATCCGCTCCGACCAGAACTTGAAGGCGTCGTCGGCCGATCCCCACTTGGAAAACCGCGACTCGAAGGCCGCCTTCTGCTGGTCCACGGCGAGGGCGAGGACCTCTCCGGTCATGCTGTCGAGGGCCATCAGCTCCATGCCCGTTTCCCCGCTGCCGGACCAGCCGCCCGTGGCGCCTTTCCTGACGAGACTGACGCCCAGCCCGATGGGGATGATCGACGTGACGGCGCTCATGCCCGGTTTGCTCGGCTTTATGCTCGTGATGGCGATCCGGATCCGCGCCACGCCGGGACCGGCCTCCGCCACGATCGGGTACTTATCCTTGAAGGCCTTCACGATTTCCCGGTTGAACCGGTCCGCCAGATCCTTCGTCTCCTGGGGATCGATGCCCTTGTATTCCGACTTGTCCGAAAAAAAGAATGTGACGCCGTCCACCATGAACCTGTCGTATCGTTTCGGGTCCGCCGCTTCCTTCACCCAGCGCAGTTTCGCTCCGCCCTCCGGTCCGGGTGTCAGCCGGACGTAGAGGGACGGATCGCCGAAAAACCCGGAAGAGGCGGGTTCCCCGGCCGCTGCGGGTTTGGCGGGATCATGGGCCGCACAGCCGGAAAGCGTCAGAAACAGGGATGGAACGACGACAAGGACGACGACCGCATGCAGGATGGTTCGAATCGCTTTCATCATGACGTTTCCCTCCTTTTTCCGTGATGTTTGTCGCCCGTGGCTTTCCGGCGGCCGGCAGCCCCCATGGACGTTCTTTTATCAGATCTTTCCCCTTCGTTCCATGATCGATCCCCCCGAAGCCCGGGACGTCAGCCCCGGGCCGGGCGATGGAGGGGGCAAAGTTCGTTCGATCCCGGCCGGTAGTCCCTGCAGGTCCGGGGACGTGTGTCGTAAATGGCGCAGGCAAACCGGCCGCCCTCCCGGACGAGAAAGGGGCAGGAACGCACCAAGTGCCCGTTCCTCCTGTGGACGAACCGGTCTCCCGCCCAGACCGCCTCGTCCCTTTCGAGCCGCTCCAGGATGTCCGTTCTTCCCTCTTTTCTCCATCTTGCCAGATCGCCGTCTTTCACGTAGAAGGTAAAATGGGTTTGACAGCACATTCCGCACCGGCGGCAGGGGGCATTCTCTTTATTTTCAGACTGTTTTCCGCTCATGAGGCATGGGGGCGAGGAGCGCCGTAAAATGACTTCGATCCATCGAACCGACGATTATCACCGGAACGGGGCCATCGACCTCTTTACCGAGTACACCGTTTGCGAATCCCTGGCCCGGGCCGGGTCTCCCTCCCTGGGCGCGCTTACGGTCAGGAAACCCTACGGAGCCCTCGTGGGGGCCTTCCTTGACGGGCGGGGACTGCTCCCGCCGGGCTGCCGGATCTGTGAAATCGGGGGAGGGTACGGGAGCCTGATGCGGGGGCTCCTGGAGGAACACGGGACCCGCGTGGGCCACGTCGTCATGGCGGACCTCTCCCGTTACCTGCTGAAGAGACAGCGCCGGGCGCTCGGGCCCTGGTCGGACCGGACGTCCTTTCTCTGCGGCGACGCCGTCGAACTCGTGTCCGCCCTTTCCGGGATCCATTGCTTCATCCTGAATGAAATGATGGGAGACCTGGAAACCTGGACGAACGTAGACCCCGGGAGGCTTCCCCCGGAAGTGGACCGGTTCGTCCGGCAGTACGGCCTGGAAATTCCCGAAAAGGAGCCCTTTCATTTCAACCTGGGAGCCCTGTCCCTGGTGGAGGCCCTCTGCAGGAGGGGTGTCTCCGCCCTGCTCACGGAACATGCGAGCGATCCCGTCGTTCCCCGGGGGATGGAATATCTTTGGGAGGGTCTGACGCCGGACGGCTATCCCCGCGAGATTCGGCTCACGGGGCACTCGGAGTTCACCATCCGTTTTTCCCATCTCGTCCGGGTGGCCCGGGCCTGGGGCCGGACGGTGGAGACGGGGTCCCTCCTCGACTTCCTCGGCGTGGAAAACACGCCGAAGATGCGGTTCGTATTTCGGATGCGGGCCGTGTCCTCCGATGAATGGGAGATCCTCTACGAGTTTCTCGATCACGCCCGGGAGTACCGCTGGCTTCTTGTCCGGCCCGCCTAGGGAACGGGAACCACCTCCTCCACGTTCCCGAATTCAGAGACGACGAAGTATTTCGCCACGGAGACCTTCATCAGGGCGCACCGGGGGTTTTCAAGGAAATCCTTCATCCCGCCGTGCCTGGACAGGAAGACGGCGGCCGCTTCCGCCCGCTCCTTCCCGGTGATTTCACGGGCCTCGCCGGCGGCGGTCACGGCGACCGCCCGCGTCAGGTCCGACTCCCGGTTCATCCTGTCGTCCGCCACGAGGGCCACCCGGGGGTCCCTCGCCATGTTCTTGTACTTGCGGGTTTCCCGGATCGTGGCGAAATACAGGTTCCGAAAATCGCCGGAGACGGTGAAGGCGACGAGGCTTCCATGAGGCTGGCCCTCGTCGTGGGTGGCCAGGACGGCGAACCGCTGCTCCGTGAGGACTTTTTTCAGGGCTTCGTTTTTCATTGGACCCCTTCCGTGCCGGGCCGGCGAAATTGCCAGGACCCCCTTCTTGTGCTACATTGAACGTTGTTTTTTTATCACGTTCCCGTGATTCGCACAATCCGGGCACGGAGAAAGGAGGAAGGCCATGGATCGAGTGAAAGTTTTTTTATTGCCGGTTTTCATTGCGATCGTCCTGATCCTTTTTGCGGTGTCACCCGTACCTGCCGAAAGGGGGCCGATGACGCCGGTCGCCCCCATGATGATCGAGCACAGGCTCATCGAAAAGATACTTCCCGTGATCGATGCGGTGAAAGGCGAAATGGAACGGACGGGAAAAGTGGACACGGCGGCGGTTGCGGCGATCGTGGATTTTTTCCACACCTACGGCGACGAGGTCCACCACGGGAAGGAGGAAAAGATCTATTTCCACGAACTGGCGAAGAAGAAGATCCCCACCGCGGAGCGGTCGCTCATGGAGGAACTGATCCGGGAGCACCAGCAGGCGCGGGGAATCATCGGGGAACTGGCCGGGGCGCTTGACCGGTACGAGAAGGGGGACCAGGCCGCCCGGAAGGACATCGAAAACGCCCTGGGAAAACTTCCCGGTCTTTACCGGGAGCACATCCGGAAGGAGGACAAGGTCCTTTTCCTGCCCAGCCTGGACGCCTTTTCCAAGGCGGAGCAGCAGGAACTGCTCCAGAGGATGTGCGAGTATGACGGGAAGATGATCCATGAAAAATACCGCCGGGAGGTCATGGACCTCCGGGTGAAGTACCCATGACAGGGAGGTGCCGCCATGGAAAGATCATCGGAAAAGACCCTCAGCCGGAGGGGGTTTCTTCGGACCGTCGCCTCCGTGCTCGCCGTCGCGGCGGGCGTCCTGCCCTTCCTGCCCCGGGTGTCGCGGGCGGAAGGGACGGAGGACGCGCAGAAATACTACTGCCCCATCTGCGGTTATGTCTATGACCCGGCCAAAGGGGACCCCACCCAGGGAATCCCGCCGGGAACGCCTTTCTCGAAGCTCCCCGAATGGTGGGTGTGTCCCGAGTGCGGGGCCGAGAAGGGGGCTTTCCGCAAGTGGAACTGAAGAAGCGTAAGGAGGAGTAAGGATGCTGTTTCTCGTTTTCCGGTGGGCCGTTCTCACGATGGCCATCCTGGCCGCATCGCACCTGATTCCCGGAATTTTTGTCCGCGACTTCCCGTCGGCCCTCTCCGCGGCGGCCGTCCTCGGGGTCCTGAACGTCCTTTTCCGGCCCCTGCTCCTCCTTCTCACCCTTCCGCTCAACGTCCTGACCCTCGGGTTGTTCACGTTCGTCATCAATGCCATACTCCTCCTGATGGTCTCCGGCGTCATCTCCGGCTTCGTCGTCCGGGGGTTCGGGGCCGCCGTCCTGGGCGCCGTGGTCATCAGCGTGGTGGGCCTTCTGTTCAACCTCCTGGCGGAAAGGGGAGGGCGCCCGCCCCGGGGGGGCGGCGGGGATGACGTGATCGAACTTCGGCAAAAGGGGAAGGACCGATGGGAGTGAATTCCCTCACTCCCGCCATGAGACAGTACCGGGAGATCAAGGAGCAGTACGGCGACTGCATCCTTTTCTTCCGGATGGGGGATTTTTACGAAATGTTCTTCGAGGACGCGGTGACCGCCGCCCCGATCCTCGACATCACCCTCACCTCCCGGGACAAGGGAAAGGAGGATGCCGTTCCCCTGTGCGGTTTCCCCTGGCATGCCGCCGCCGGGTACATCGCGAAACTGATCGGCCGCGGGTTCAAGGTGGCCATCTGCGAGCAGGTGGAGGATCCGAAGGAGGCCAAGGGCATCGTGCGGCGGGAGGTGATCCGCGTCGTCACCCCCGGGCTGGTCCTGGACCCCGCCAACCTTTCGGAGAAGGAGAACAACTATTTCGGGGCCGTCTGCCGCGCCGGCGGGACCGAGGGGCTCGCCTTCGTGGACATCTCCACGGGGGAGTTCCGGGTGGCCGAGTTCGACGGGACGGAGGCCCTGGAGGACGAACTGGACGGCCTGAACCTCCGTGAGATGCTGGTCCAGGAAGACCGTGACGGGGCGCCCCTTCGGGCGGACCTGCCCGCCATCGTCCGGGTCGTTCCCCCGGCGTGCTTCGACCGCAGTGGGGCGGAGGAACTCCTGGGGGCCCATTTTCCCGCGGAGACCCTCGAAAGGGCCGGTCTCGAAGGGCACGAAACCGTCCTGCGGGCCGCCGGTGCGGTTCTCCGATACGTTCGGGAAACCCAGAAGGAAGGGCTGTCCCACATCAACCGGATCGAGTGGCACGGAAGCGCCCGTTACCTCGTCATGGACCAGGCGGCCCGGCGGAACCTGGAACTCTTCACCACCCTGAAGGAGAACCGGAAGGAAGGGTCCCTCTTCCACGTCCTCGACGAGACCGTCACCGCCATGGGGGGAAGAAGGCTCCGGCGCTGGATGAGCGCCCCCCTCCTGTCGCCGGAACGGATCCGGGAACGGCTTGCCGCGGTGTCGGAGCTGAAAAACCGCCATTCCGAGAGGATGGAACTGGCGGAACGCCTCAAGGGCGTCCAGGACATGGAGCGGCTCGGGACGCGGGCCGTCATGGGCGTCGCCAACGCCCGGGACCTGGCGGCCCTCAGGGCCTCCATCGGAAAGATCGACGGAATCCGGGACCTGGCGGCGGCATTCGAAGGAGAACTCCTCGCTTCCATCCACGAGGGTCTCGATCCCCTGGAGGACCTTCTCGATCTCCTGGAGCGGGCCGTCGTGGACGATCCCCCCTTCACCGTCCGGGAAGGCGGCATGATCCGGGAGGGATACGACCCGGACCTGGACGGGCTGATCTCGGCGAGCCGGGACGGGAAAACGTGGATCTCCGCGCTCGAGGCACGGGAGAGGGAACGGACGAAGATCGGGTCCCTCAAGGTGGGCTTCAACCAGGTCTTCGGGTACTACATCGAGGTCACCCGGGCCAACACGGCCCTGGTGCCCCCGGATTACGTCCGGAAGCAGACCCTGGTGGGGAGCGAGCGCTACATCAACGAGGAGCTGAAGGAGTACGAATACAAGGTCCTCCACGCCGAGGAGCGCAGGAGGGAACTGGAATACGGGATCTTCACCGCCATCCGGGAACGGGTGGCCGGGGAGATCCGGAGGATCCAGAGGACGGCCTCCCTGCTCGCCGACCTGGACGTCCTGGCGTGCCTCGCCGGGGTGGCGGACCGGTACCGGTACTGCTGCCCCCGGATCGACGAGGGCGACGGGATCGAAATCCGGGACGGCCGTCATCCCGTGGTGGAGCGGATGGACCTTCCCGAGGGGTTCGTCCCCAACGACGCCGCCCTGGACTGCCGGGAGAACCGCCTTCTCATCATCACGGGCCCGAACATGGCGGGGAAGTCGACCTTCATCCGCCAGGTGGCCCTCATCGTTCTTCTCGCCCAGATGGGGAGTTTCGTTCCCGCCCGGGAGGCGACGATCGGCATCGTCGACCGGATCTTCACCCGGCTCGGCGCGTCGGACAGCCTGTCCCTGGGCCAGAGCACCTTCATGGTGGAAATGACCGAGGTGGCCAGCATTCTCCGGAGGGCGACGAGAAAAAGCCTCGTCCTCCTCGACGAGGTGGGCCGCGGGACGAGCACCTTCGACGGGCTCAGCATCGCCTGGGCGGTGGCGGAATACATCGAGGACGCCGGCCGCCTCGGCGCCCGGACCCTCTTCGCCACCCATTACCACGAACTCATCGACCTCGCCCGGACCCGGGAGGGGGTGAAGAACTTTTCCGTGGCCGTCCGGGAGTGGGAGGACCGGATCATCTTCCTGCGAAAGATCGTGGAGGGGGGCACGAACCGGAGCTACGGCATCCAGGTGGCCCAGCTCGCCGGCGTTCCCGGCGAGGTGATCGGCCGGGCCAAGGAGATCCTGAGGAACCTGGAAAAGGGAGAGCTGGACGACGTGGGCCAGCCCCGGATCGCCCGGGGGAAGAAGGCGCCCCCGGCGAAGGGGCCCAGGCAGCTCAGCCTGTTCGCGAGCGAGGAGGACCGGGTGCTGGGGGAACTCCGGGGGGCGGACGTCACGGGCCTGACGCCGCTGGACGCCCTGAATCGTCTCGCCGAATGGCAGAAGCGCCTTAAGGGGGCATGACGGCGTTGGAAAAAGTTCCTATGCTGCCCCTTCGCCCCTCCTCCCTGCCAAGCTTTTTCCTTTGCCGTCCAGGGTATTTCTTAGACTTTTACCAGTGCATCAAGAAAATGGAACCGTCGAAAAGCGGTTCCTGAGCCGGAAAACCGTCCGCGCTCCCCAGGAACCGCCATGTCAAACAGCTTTCCCTGTTCCGACCGGGGCTGAAGCCCCGGATTCCATTTGAAGATTCCTGTCATCCACCGGGATTTTTACCGCAGAAAACAGCCGTCGAAGGGCGCGTAAACGGTGTTGCGGCTGGACTTTTTCTTTATCGTCCTGAAGGGAACCTGGCCGGGATCAGCGGAAGCAGACCCGCAGGACCTGGTGCAGGTCGGTGTACCCCTGGAGGACCTTGTCGATCCCGTCCTGGAGGAGGGTGGTCATCCCCTCGCCGGCGGCAAGATCCCGCATCGTTTCCACCGTCGCCCGCTGCTGGATGAGGTGCTTCATCTCCCTCGTGGCGATGAGCAGTTCGTGGATCCCCATTCTTCCTTTGTATCCTGTGCTGTCGCAGGCGGAACACCCCTTCGGGCGGTGGAGGGTGAAGTTCTCGTCGTAGGGGATGTTGAGGGCCGTGAAGGCCTCTTCGCCCCCGTAGTGGCGGACGATGAGGTCGTATTCCTCCCGTTCGGGATGGTATTTTTCCTTGCACTTTCCGCACAGGGTCCGGACCAGCCGCTGGGCGAGGATGCCAAGGAGGGAGTCGGCGAAGTTGAGGGGGTCGATTCCCATGTCCAGAAGACGGACGATGGTCTCCGGGGCGCTGTTCGTGTGAAGGGTGCTCAGGACGAGGTGCCCCGTCAGGGAGGCCTCCACGGCGGTCTTGGCCGTTTCGTAGTCCCGCATTTCCCCCACCATGATCACGTCGGGGTCCGCCCGGAGGAAGGAACGCATGGCGTGGGCGAAGTCGAGCCCCACCTTGGGGTTCACCTGGACCTGGCGAAGCCCGTTCTGGGTGATTTCCACGGGGTCCTCGGCGGTCCAGATCTTCGTTTCCGGCGTGTTGATGTGCCGCAGGGCGGCGTGAAGGGTCGTCGTCTTTCCCGACCCGGTGGGGCCCACTGCGAGGATGATCCCGTAGGGCTTCTCCAGGAGGTCCAGTATGTTCCGGTAGTTCCGGGCAGACATGGCGAGCGCCTCCAGGGGCAGGGTGTCCCCCTTTGCGAGGATTCGCAAGACCACGTCCTCGACCCCTCCCTGGGTGGGGAGGGTGGCCACGCGAAGTTCGATTTCCTCCCCCCGGCTCCTCCTGAACTTGATCTTGCCGTCCTGGGGAAGCCGCCGTTCCGTGATGTCCAGGTTGGACATGATCTTGATTCTCGAAATGATGGCCGACCGGTACGTGAAGGGGACCGTCTGGTAGAGGGCGAGATCCCCGTCCACGCGGAACCGGATTTCCACGTTCCGGGTCATGGTGTTGGGCTCGATGTGGATGTCCGAGGCCCCTTTCGCGTGGGCGTCCCGGATGATCTTGTTCACGAGCTGCATGATGATGCTGTCCGACTCGCTGAAGGCGTCCTCTTCCTCCTCCGACTCCTCCACTTCCAGCTTGCCGATGAGGTCGTCGATGGACTCCCTGCCCGATTCCGACCGGTAGAACTGGTTGATGAAACGGAGAATGTCGTCGTACATGGAAACGCAGTATTCCACGTTCCCCGTCTTCAGGAGGCTTTCGATCATGTCCCGCTTCAGGATGTTGTTGGGGTCGTCGATGCAGACGCGGATCTTCCCGTCCTTTCTTTCCAGTGGGACCCACAGCTCCCTGCGGAGATACTCCTCCTTGAGGTTTCTCAGGAGATCTACGGGAATGGGGTACTTGCCGCTGAAGGAAATGTAGGGGCAGCCGAAGAACTCCTCGAGGGACTGGACGATCGCCTCCCGGGCGATCTTGAATTTCTTCATGAGGTAGTCTTCGATGGTTTCCCGGCTTTTCCGCGCCTCCCCCCAGGAACCCTCCAGCTCCTCGTCCTTGATGAGCCCGTGGCGGAGAAGGTAGTCGAAACGGGACTTCTTTTTCTTGCGGATTCTCTCCTGGTTGTAAAAGGCGATTCCGAGAACCTGGGCCAGCTCTTCCAGGCGGCTCTGGTCCTCGTCGCTGAAGGGGACGCCCCCTTTCTTGTTCAGGATCTGGACGATGCCCATGAGGCGGTCCTCGTGGAGGATGGGGACGGCGAGGACCTGGGTCGTTCTGAGTCCCGACTTCTGGTCCCACCGCCTGTCGAAGCTGAGATCCGGGTGGATCGCCCGGAGTTCGGACTCGTCGTAGGCGTCGGCGATGTTGATCGCCCTGCGGTTGTTCGCCGCGAAACCGGCGATGCTCCCGTTGCCGATGGGAACGCGGATCTCCGCCAGGTCCGGCCCGGAGAGAAAGAGGGAATAAATCTCCTCCGTCTTCGGGTCCACGGCGTAGATCGTGACCACGGAGGCATCGTACATCCGGAGGATTTCCTCCTTCAGGTCGACGATGATCTGCTTGACGTTCTGGGCTGCGTGAATCCGGTTCGCCAGGTTCTGAATGGCCTGCTGTCTCCGGATCTGCTCCCGGAGCTGTTCGATCTGGCTTTCAATGGTCGTGTTCGCCGGCGCCGGTTTCCTGCTGAAAAATTCCATTGTTTACACCCGTGTGCGCACGATAACTTAGTTTTGTTACATTAGACGGAATCGGTACATTATGCAACAATCTTTAGCGTCCCTGCTTTGCCGAAATCGTAATAAGACCAAATCAACACTTTTTCGAACGGCAAAGGAAAAAGCTCCATAGGCAAGGCGCCCGAATCCCGAGGAATGAGGCGTGCTGATGGTACGCCGAAGGGTCGGGGGAAGAAGGGCGACGCAGCATATGGGCTTTTTACGAAGCCGTCTGTTTTGCCTTGACAAATGGACGCGATCCCCGTACGTAGCCCCGAAGCGAAGGGAAGAAAACGATGAAACCTTACAAGACCATCGAAAAAATGAAGAACGGCGGCAAGGCCGACATCGTCGCCCTGGGCGATTCCCTCACCTACGGATGGATGGTGGGAAAGGGCTACCTGGCTTTTCTCAAGGAGATGCTGGCGGTGGCCTATCCGAAAAGCCCCTTTTCCCTCATGAACCAGGGAATCCCCGGGGACACGGCCCGGGGAGGGCTCTACCGGCTCCGCAGAGACGTTCTTTCCTTCGATCCGGACTGCGTTCTGGTCCAGTTCGCCCTGAACGACGCCTTCTGCGGGGAGACGCCGGAGGGCTTCGGAAAGGCCGTCGAGGAAATCGTCCGGACGATCGAGGAGGAAAGCGACGGCGAAATCGTGCTGGTCACCTCCGTCTGTCTGGACGGTGAACGGGAAAACCTTTTCATCGAAAGGTACTACGGGGAAATGGAACGGATCGCCGGGACGTACGGGCACGCCCTCGCCCGGGTCCACGAAACCTGGAAGCGGAAGATCGCCGAGGGGGTTTCCTTCTCCAGCCTTGTCCAGTTCGACGGCGTTCACCCCAACTCCGAGGGGTACCGGTACATGGCCGAGGCCGTCGCGGCGGTGTTTCTCTAAAGGACTTTCACGACCACCAGGGTGAGATCGTCGAACTGGGGCTGATCCCCGGCAAAGAGAAGGATCTCGTCTTCGACCTTCCGGACGATTTCACGGGCGGGCAGGGCGCGGCAGTCGAGAATCAGCCGCGCCAGCCTCTCCTCGCCGAAGACCGCCTCCGTTTCATTCATTGCTTCCGTGACCCCGTCCGTGTAGAGAACGAGAACGTCACCGGACTGCAGGGACAGGGTCTTTTCCTCCAGTTCGATCTTCTCGGTGATGCCCAGGGGGATTCCCCGGGCCTCGAGGTGAGACGTTTCCTCCGTCCCCGCGTGGAACACGAGAGCGGGGTAATGGCCCGCGTTGATGTAGGAGAGTTCCTTGGTTCGGGTGTTGAAGACGCTGTAGAAAAGGGTCACGAACATTCCCGAGGTGGAATCCCGGCAGATGAGTTCGTTGGCGTGGCGGAGCGCAGCGCTGATGTTCAGGTTTCCCGACGTGCTCGCCCTCAGGATCGTTCTCGACAGCCCCATGAAAATGGCCGCCGCCATTCCTTTGCCCGAGACGTCGGCGATGGTGATTCCCCAGTGGTTCCTGTCGATGGGGATGTAGTCGAAGAAATCGCCGCCCACTTCGCGGGCGGGGATGTTCGTTCCCCAGACGTCGGCCCCCGCGATGGCCGGTGTTTCCCGGGGAAGGATGTTCTGCTGGATTCTCCGTGCGATTTCCAGCTCCTTCACGAGCCTTTCCTGTTCCGCCGTCGTGCAGTGAAGCCTTTCCATGTAGTCCTTCAGATCCCGGGTCATCTGGTTGAACGATTCGGCCAGTTCCCCCAGCTCGTCGCTCGTGCGGACGTCCACCTTGTGGTCCATGTCCCCCCGGCCCAGGACCTGCACGCCTTCCATGAGGCTGAGCAGGGGCAGGGTGATCATCCTGGAAAGAAAAAGGGAGATCCCCGACACGAGGAGAATGAGAAGAATGAAGATGTCGAGGAAGGTGTTCCGCGTGTTCTGCATGCGGGTGTTGATATGGCTTCCGATGTTCAGGGTGGCGTCGGAAATCTTCCCCATCGTTTCCTTTACGGGGCCGAGAAACTCGTCCATGTACGTCGTGGCGGCGACCATGTAGGGGCTGTTGTCCACCGGCACGATGGCCATGTACTTTTCACGGACCACCCCGTCGGGGTCCCGCCAGTCGTAAAATCCCGCCGCGGGGGAACCGTCGAGGGTTTCCCTGAACAGTTTCCATGCCGTGGGGAGAGGATCGGCCAGCCTGTGGGTGTCGAAACGAACGAGGTCGGGGTTGATGTGGAACAGGATGATCCCCGTTTTTTTCTCGAAAAGAAGGGTGTAGCCCCGGTTCCCCACCGGCTGGACGGCGATCTTGTGGAATTCACGGTTTCCCATGAGATCCTCTTTGGAGCCGGGGGATTGAAACTTGAGATAGAGGGCGCACTGGGCGGCCACGTCCAGGGCCCGTTGCCGGATGATTTTCCTTCCCAGGGTTTCCAGGGCGTTCGTGCTGTCGCTGATGGCGCTCTCCCCGAGGGTTACGCTGCTCCGGTAGGCATACTGGCCGATGTCCCGGATGTCGTTCAGCGTGATGGACCCCACGATGGCGAGGGAGGAGAGGGTGAGCACCACGAAGGCGATCATCATCTTCATCATGATGGGGATGCGGATGTTGTGGCGGCGCAGGAAGGGGGGTTTTGACGGTGTCCTGATCGCGGCGCGTTCCTTTTCGTCGGGTTCGAGAAACAGCATGGAGATCCTTTTATGAGTCGTGAGGTTCGTGATGAAGCCGGCCTGCGACGGCCTCGGCGGCGACGATGCCGGAAGCGGCGGCCTGGAGGAGTCCCCGGGTCAGTCCCGCCCCGTCCCCCACGGCGAAGAGGTTTTTCACCCCCGTCTCCAGTTCCTCCGTCACTTCGATCCGATTCGAGTAGAACTTGACCTCTACGCCGTACAGGAGGGTGTGCCGGGAGGAAACCCCAGGGGCCAGGCGGTCCATGGCCTCGATCATCTCGATGATGTCCCTCAGGTGGCGGTAGGGAAAAACGTAGCTGAGATCGCCCGGCACGGCCTGTTTCAGCGTCGGGGTCGTGAGGCAGCGGTCGATCCTGGCCCGGGTGGAGCGCCTTCCGGCCAGAAGGTCGCCGAGCCTCTGGACGATGGTTCCGCCGCTCAGCAGGTTGGCCAGTTGCGCGATGTATCTCCCGTAAGCGATGGGATCGCGGAACGGCTCGGTGAACATGCTGCTCACGAGTATCGCGAAATTTGTGTTTTCGCTTTTCCGGTTCGCGAAGCTGTGGCCGTTCACGGTGATCAGGTCCCCCGACCTTTCGTTGACCACTTCCCCGCCGGGATTCATGCAGAAGGTCCGCACGCGGTCGTCGAACGTCCTGGAGTAATAGACCAGCTTCGATTCATAGGTGAGATCGGTGATCTCGTTCAGGAAGGCCGCCGGCAGTTCCACCCGGACCCCGATGTCCACGGGGCTCACACTGGTCTGGAGGCCCAGGGCTTCCGCCTGGTCCTTCATCCAGCGGGACCCCGACCTCCCCGGAGCGGCGATCACGAACCGGCCCCGCTCGACGGACCCGTCTTCCAGACGGACGCCCCGGGCAAGACCCTCTCCGGCGAGAACGGCTTCCGCCCGGCAGTCCGTCCGGATCTCGATGCGGTCCTTCAGGTCGTCGTACAGGTTGCACAGGACGGTACGGCAGTTCTCCGTGCCCATGTGGCGGATCCTGTTGGGAATGAATTCCAGCTCCGCCCTGCGGGCCCGCTCGACCAGGGCTTCCACTTCCGGTGAAAAGTCGCCGAAGAGGCGCTCCCGGGGGGCTCCGTAGCGGAGAAAGATCCCGTCGGTCCGGGAGAGAAGGTCCCGGAACGACGCAGGGGACATGTATTCCCCCAGGTACCCGCCCACGTCCGGGGAAAACGTCAGCTTGCCGTCGCTGTATGCCCCCGCCCCGCCCCAGCCGCAGAGGATCTCCCGTGAAGGGGAGGAGGTCCGCTCGCGGATCCCCTTTCCCTGCTCCAGGAGCAGGATGCCGTCGATCCCCTTTTCCATGAGGGTCAACGCGGAGAAGATGCCCGCCGGTCCGGCGCCGACGATGATGGCTTGGTATTCCATAAGACTCCCGAGGAAGATAAGCGAAGCCATTTTAGAAAATATCTCATGGAAAAACAAGAGGATTTCCCTGGGAAACGACGTCCGGCCCTGCCCGGGGGAGGCATCGCAGGGAAAGTCCTTGAAAATCGTCAAACAATCTGGCATCTTCCCTTTCAGAACGTAAAAGATTCTTTTTTTGCGAACGGAGGGGCCGGGGGGATCATGTTTTCATTGGGATCGAGGAAATTTCAGTTCGTCATCAACCCCATGGCCGGCGGGGGCAGGGCCGGGAGGGTCTGGAGGCTCATGAGGAGCGAAGCGGCGCGGTTCTTCGGTCCCCTCCGGGAGGCGTACACCGCCTCGCCGGGGGATGCGACCCTGCTGGCCCGGGACGCCCTCCTGAACGGATCCGACGGAATCGTCTGCGTCGGCGGCGACGGCACCCTGAACGAGGTCGTCAACGGGTTCATGGACGGCGGGGAGCCCCTTCGCGCCGGCGCCCTGCTCGCCTATTTCCCCTGCGGCACCGGATGCGACTTCGTCAGGACGCTCCGCCAGTCCAAGGACATCCTGCAGGCGCTGAAAGGCGTCTCGCCCCTGGGTACGAAAACGATCGATCTGGGACGGATGGTCTGCCGGGATCGCCGGGGCAAACCGATGTCGCGTTATTTCCACAACATCACGAGCTTCGGCCTGGGGGGGGAAGTGAACAACCGGGTGAACCGGTCCCGGAAGCGCCTCGGCGGATTTCCGTCCTTCCTCCTCGCCACCGGAGTCTCCCTCCTTCTTTACAGGAGAAAGCGGATCCGCCTCCGGGTGGACGACAGCTTCGACGGGGAGGTGACGAGCTGGAACGTCGCCGTGGCGAACGGCCAGTTCCACGGGGGCGGCATGTGGGTCGCCCCGGACGCCCGGATCGACGACGGCCTTCTCCACGTGACCGTCGTCGGCGATTTCAAACTTCCCGAGATCCTTTTTCAGATGCCCCGGCTTTACAACGGGAAGATCTACGGGCACCGGAAGATCCTGAATCTCAAGGGAAGACGCATCGAGGCCACCTCCGGGGAAACGGTTCTCATCGACATGGACGGGGAACAGCCGGGACGGCTGCCCCTTTCCATTGACATCGTCCCACGGTGCATTTCCGTACTGGTTTCCGGCGAAACGGCATAACCGGGGTATTTCCGAACGCATCGAATACCTCCACAAAAGTCCGAACATCGCCCGCGCGGGGTGACGGGGAGCGGATTCCGGAGCGCCCGGGTCCCGGCGACGGGGGCGCTTCTTTCGCACGCCGCGGGAAGGATGGATGAAGGGCGCGCAGTCCATGGACTTTTTGCGAAACCGTCAGAATATCGTTGTCACGGCGGGGCGAATCCTGTTAAAAAGGACGATGAAGGAGAAAAGACCATGAACGACGTATTCAAAGCGGTACAGATCACGGACCGGGTCTGGTGGGTCGGCGCCATCGACTGGAACATCCGGGATTTCCACGGGTATACCACGAAGCGTGGATCGACCTACAACGCCTATCTCATCCTGGCGGATAAAATCACCCTCATCGACACCGTCCGGGCCCCCTTCCGGGGGGAAATGATGTCCCGGATCGCATCGGTGGTCGATCCGAAACGGATCGAGTACATCGTTTCCCAGCACTCGGAAATGGATCATTCGGGCTGTCTCTTCGAAACGGCGCGGGAAATCGGGCCGAAGGCCGTCTATGTCTCCGCCATGGGGGCGAAGACACTCAACGAGATCTATCATACCCTGGAGAATGTCATTGCCGTCAAGGACGGCGAGAAACTCTCCCTCGGGAACTGCGAACTCGCCTTTTACGAAACCCGGATGCTTCACTGGCCGGACAGCATGATTTCCTGGCTCGGGGAGGAAAACCTCCTCTTTTCCCAGGACGCTTTCGGAATGCACCTCGCCTCGAGCGGCCGTTTCGACGATGAAATCGATCCCGCCGTTCTCGACGAGGAGAGCGCCACCTATTTCGCCAACATCCTCCTCCCTTACGCCGCCCTGATCGGGAAAACCCTCGACAAGGTGGGCGCCATGGGGTGGGACGTGAAATACGTCGCCCCCGACCACGGCCCCATATGGAGAAAGGGGATCGGGAGGATTCTCGAACAGTACCGGCGGTGGGGAGAACAGAAGAAGACCCGCAAAGCCGTCGTCGTTTACGCCACCATGTGGCACAGCACGGAACGCATGGCCCTGGCGGTCGCCGAGGGCCTGGCCTCCCGGGGCGTGGACGTCCGGCTGCTTTCCATGGCGGAGAACCACCGGAGCGACGTGGCCCGTGAAATTCTGGAGGCGGGTGCCCTCGTCGCGGGGTCCCCGACGCTGAACAACAACCTGTTCCCCTCCATGGCCGACGTCCTCACGTACCTGAAAGGCCTGAGGCCGAGAAATCTCGTCGGCGCCGCCTTCGGCTCCTTCGGCTGGAGCGGCGAGTCGGTCCGCCAGGTGGAGGAGATCCTGAAGGAGATGAAGGTGGAACTCGTTTCGGAAGGGATGGCGGTGAAACACGTTCCCGGCGTTGAGGTTCTCCAGGCCTGCTATGAGATGGGGCAAAAGGTGGCCGACAAACTGATTGAGAAATAGAACGGCAAGGCTCCTCCCGCCGGGCGGCCCGGCGGGACGGCGGATCATTCGAGGAAAGGAGCGTTCATGAAGAAGTACGTCTGCGGTGTCTGCGGTTACATCTACGATCCTGAAAAAGGGGACCCCGACGGGAACATCCCCCCCGGGACCCCCTTCGAAGAGTTGCCCGACGACTGGACCTGCCCCATCTGCGGCGCCTCCAAGGACCAGTTTTCACCGGAATGACCGGTCCTTCCACCGGCGGGTGGGAGAAGCACCCGCCCGCGAGCAGGGCCTGGTTCGATTCACTTTACGGGAGATACCACAGGAGGGAGCGGGTCCACCCCGATCCCCTGGAGGTGCTTTACGACTATCCCGACGGGAAGGACCGGGAAATCGCCGCCCTGGTGGCGGCATCCCTCGCCTTCGGCCGGGTTGGGCAGATCCTTGCCGCGGTGCGCGAGGTTCTGGGGAAAATGGGACTCCGGCCGAGGGATTTCCTCGAACGGGCCGATCCGGCGGACCTGAAGGCGTCCTTCGGCGATTTCCGGTACCGTTTCGTTTCCGGTGAAACCCTGGTCCGCTTTCTCGATGCCGTGAGGGGCGTTCTTCGGGAATACGGATCGTTGAACGCGTGCTTTCTCGACGGGTACCGGGAGCGGGGGGAGACGGTGGCGGGCTCCCTCGACCCCTTCGTGGAAAAGCTGACGGCGGGCGGAGGCGGCGGGACCGGTTTTCTCCTGCCCCTTCCGGGACGGAAGAGCGCCTGCAAGCGGCTGAATCTTTTTCTCCGCTGGATGGTCCGCAGGGACGAGATCGACCCCGGCGGGTGGGAGGGCGTCTCCCCGGAAAAGCTGATCGTCCCCGTGGACGTCCACATGCACCGGCTCTGCCGGCGCCTTCGGATCACCGGGAGAAAGGACGCCTCCATGGCGACGGCCGTCGAGATCACCCGTTTCTTCCGGTCCCTCGAACCGGGGGACCCCGTACGGTACGATTTCGCCCTGACCCGTCTCGGGATGGGGCCCGGCGAGGAACGGGCCGTGTGGTTTTCAGACGATTCCGGAACCAACGACAGGAGAAGCGGCAATGGATGAACGGATCAAGAAAGCGATGCGGGAAGCCTTCATCGGAGAAGCCAAGGCGGCCCTGCGGCTCAAGGTGTTTGCGAAAAAGGCGGATGAGGAAGGGTACCACGAGATCGCCAAGCTTTTCCGGGTGATCGCCTATTCCGAGGAAATTCACGGGGAGCGGGCCCTCCGGATCGCCAGGGAAATCGGAACCACGGAGGAGAACCTGAAGGAAAGCTTCGAAAAGGAGCAGAACGTGGCGGGTCTCGCATACGGGGAGTTTCTGAAACTCGCCTACGAACTGCAGGACAAGGGGGCCCAGTGGCACTTCACGGCAAGCCGGGACGTGGAGGAGGTCCACGCCCGCCTCTACCGGAACGCCCTCCAGGACATGATGGCGGAGCGGGACCCCGACTATTATGTCTGCACCGTGTGCGGTTACATCGCCGAGGGAGAGGCCCCGGACATCTGCCCCGTCTGCGGCGCGAAAAAGGAGAAGTTCATCCATTTCGAGGGGTGACGAACTCGTAAACGGTTAAAACCACACTATTTCGAACGGCAGGAAAAAGCCGCCGAAACCGGGTGTCCGAGTTCCGGGGACCCGTGCCGGGGTTGCGCCGCGGGGACTTTTTCGGAGCCGTCGAGGGGGATGGAGGCTCGTCAGGTCATGGGGATCGTTCAACGACGGATCGTCCGGATGCTCTGTTTCTTCCTTTTCCTTGTCCTTGTCACGCCCGTTTCCGCGGAGGAACCGGTTCTGAAGCTCACCCTCAAGGAGAGCATCGAACTCGCCCGGCGGCAGAGCGTGGTGATCCATTCGGCCACGGAGGGCGTCGCCGCCGCCGAGTCGGGCCGGAAGGTCGCCCGGGCCGATTTTCTCCCGGTGTTCAACACCTCCTACGATTACACGAGACTGAACAAGGAACCGGAGATGGAAATTCTGGGGCACAAATACGTTACGGGGACCCGGGACAACTACACCTGGAGCATGAGCGTGACCCAGCCGGTCTTCGCCGGCGGTAAGATCCTCCGGAATTACGAAATCAGCGACCTGGCCGCGCAGATCGCGCGGACGGACGAGGACACGACCGTCCAGAATATCGACCAGGAGGTCAAGGAGGCCTATTTCGACATTCTCAAGGCGGAGCGGATGCTCGCCGTCGCCCTCCAGTCCGTGGAACAGTTGAAGAACCACCGGGACACCGCCCAGAGTTTCTACGACGTGGGCATCATCCCGAAAAACGATCTCCTGTATGCCGAGGTCCAGCTGGCGAGCGGGCAGCGGAACCTCGTCAAGGCGGAAAACGGCGTCGCCGTGGCGAAGGCCCGGTTCAACACCGTCCTGAGGAGGCCGGTGACCGCGTCGGTGGAGGTGGAAGACATACTCACCTATCGCCCCATGGGCGGAAGCCTCGAGGAATGCCTGCAGACGGCCCTCGAGAGGCGGCCGGAAATCCGATCCACCAGCCTCGGAATCAGGCAGGCGGAAAAAGGGGTGGCCCTGGCCAAAGGGGATTATTACCCCTCGGTGAGCCTCGTGGGAAACTATTCGCGGGCCGGGGACACGCCGAGCGTTTCCGGGAGCCCTTACGAGGAGAAGGACAGCTGGTACGTCGCGGCCGTCGCGAGCTGGAATTTCTGGGAATGGGGCCGGACCAGATACAACGTGGATGTGAGAAAAAGCAGGCTCGTCCAGGCACAGGACGGCATGGTCAATCTGACGGACATGATCTCCCTGGACGTGAAGTACGCCTACCTGTATGTCCGAGAAGCGGAAAAACAAATCTTCGTCACCGAAAAGGCGATCGAACAGGCGGAGGAAAACTTCCGAATCAACCGGGAACGCTACAAGGAGCAGGTCGCCACGTCCACCGACGTGATCGACGCGGAAACGCTCCTTACCCAGACCAAGTCCGATTATTCCAATGCGTTGAGTGACTACAGCATCGCCATCGCCCGCCTCGAGCGATCCATGGGGATCGTGTATCCCGATTCCATTTTCACGTTCGTCGCAGGCAAGGGAGGAAATTGAGGATCCGCCGGGACGGCGGGCCGATCGCGGGATGTTCCGCAAAGACAGGTTGAATTCAAGGAGGAACGCATCATGAAGGATTTCGTTAGAAAAAGCATGTTGTTCGGCGTTGGTCTCGCCATGGCGACCCGGGAAAAGGTCGAGTCCGTGGTGGACGACATGATCGCCAAGGGGGAAATGTCGGAGAAGGAGGGAAAGGAGACCGTCCACGCCCTCCTGGAAAAGTCGGAAGAGGTGAAAAAGGACCTCGTGGAAAGGGTGGATGAACTGGTTCAGGACGTCCTGAAACGCCTCCGGATCCCCTCGCGGGACGAATGGGAATCGCTGAAGGCGAAGGTCGATGCCCTGGAAGGAAAAGGGGCTTCGGAAAAGAAGAAACCGGAGAAGGGTGAAAACGTCCCCGGCGAGTAAGCCATGACCTTCGGCAAGGCCAACATTCTGAGACGAACCTACCGCCATGTCCGGCGGTACCGGCAGATCCTTTCCGTCATCATCCGCTACGGGTTCGGCGACATCCTGGACCGGGTCCCCCTGGGAAAGTCCCTGGAGGCGAGGGTCCGGGCCGTTTCCGGGAAACCCATCGAGGGGCTGGAGCGGTTGACGCGGGCGGAACGGATCCGTCTCGCCATGGAGGAACTCGGTCCGACCTTCATCAAGCTCGGACAGATTCTCTCGACCCGGCCCGATCTCGTTCCCGTCGATCTCGTCGAGGAACTCGCCGGCCTCCAGGACAACGTTCCCCCATTTCCCTTTTCCCAGGTTCGGAACATCGTGGAGAAGGAACTGGGCCGGCCCCTGGAGGAAGTCTATCTCCGGTTCGACGAGGCCCCCCTGGCCGCCGCCTCCATCGGCCAGGTCCACCGGGCCGCGCTCCGGGGCGGCGAGGAGGTCATCGTGAAGATCCAGAGGCCGGGCATCGAGGAAATGGTCACCGCGGACCTGGAAATCCTCCATCACCTGGCGGTCCTCCTGGAACGGCATACCGAGGAGGGCGCGTTCTACCGCCCCGCCCGGATCGTCGAGGAATTCGCCCGGACCATGGAGCGGGAAATGGACTACCGGACCGAGGCCGGCCAGGGGGAACGGTTCGCCCGGATCTTCCGGGGGAACGAGACCCTTCACGTTCCCCGGATGTACCGCGGGGAGTCGTCGAAACGGGTCCTCACCATGGAATACGTCCAGGGAATCAAGGCCTCCCGGGTGGATCTCCTGGATGCCGGCGGGTACGACCGGAAAATCATCGCCCGCCGGGGGGCGGACCTCCTCCTGGAGCAGATCTTCCATTTCGGCTTCTTTCACGGGGACCCGCATCCCGGGAATCTCACCGTCCTGCCGGGAAACGTGATCTGTTACCTCGATTTCGGCATGATGGGGTCGGTGGACCGCCGTTCCCGGGAAGACATGGCGGACATGGCGTACGCCATCGTGAAGCGGGACGAGGCGAAGGCCGCCGCCGTGCTTCTCCAGCTTGTGGAGTGGGAGGAGGAACCGGACCGCAGGGCCCTCGAAAGGGATCTTTCCGAACTCATGGATCTTTACGTGGACCGGCCGCTTAGGGAGATCCGGATGGGGGCGCTCCTGGAACAGCTTCTCCGGCTCATTTCCCGGCACCGGCTGCGCCTTCCCTGGGAGCGGTACCTCATGGTCAAGGCGCTGGCGACCACGGAGGGACTGGGCCGGATCCTCGATCCGGACTTCGACATGACCGCCAGGGTGGCGCCCTACATCAGGCGGCTCAAGATGGACCGGCTCCGTCCCGGTCGGATCGCCGGGGAAATCGGCGAGTCCATGGGGGACCTCGTCCTTCTTCTCCGGGAAATCCCCGCCGATATCCGGGAAATCCTGAAACAGCTGCGGCAGGGCAGGACCCGGATCGGGTTCGAGCACCGGGGACTGGAGGATCTCCTCTTCGAAATGGACCGGTCGTCCAACCGGATCTCCTTCGCCCTCGTGGCTTCCGCCATCATCATCGGATCGTCCCTCATCATCCAGGCGGGCGTGGGTCCCCGGATATTCGGGGTGTCCGCCCTCGGCCTCTTCGGCTTCCTTCTCGCGGCGGTCCTCGGGGTCTGGCTCCTGATTGCCGTCCTCCGCTCGGGCAAGCTGTAGGCGACGACTTGCCGATCACGCCGGCTGTCTTGACAAACGATCCGATCTCGGCAATAATCGAATTCCGGGTTGATCGTTTTTTTCTCCAATTCCGCGGCTTTTTCCATTGGAGCTTCGGCAATACGTTTCATCCCCCCCGCCTCACCACTGCTCCCCGGACGATCAGGATACAGGGGCTCGTTTCCATTCAATCGTTCCTTCCGTTTCTTCTGACACGACGAAAGGGCGCTCCATGCCGGTGGACGTCGATGAACTGGTCGTCAGGGTAGCGGACATCTGTACCTACAAGTGGGACATGCTCCGCAACCGACCCTTCGCTTTTTGCCTCTCGGCATTTGCGGGGGGCGCATTCGTCGTCTTCGGCGCCATGCTCGCCCTTTCGGTGAGCGCCGGTGTCGGAACGAACCTCGCCCCGGGTATTGCCAATCTCGTGATGGGGCTGGTTTTCGCTTTCTCCCTCGTCATCATCCTGTTCAGCGGAATGACCCTGGTCACGGCCGACATGGCCGTGGGAATCATCGGCGTCTTTCACAGAAGAATCAACTGGTTCTGGTTCCTTGTCGGTATCGTTGCCGGGTATGCCGGCAATTTCGCCGGGAGCATGTTTTTCATGTGGGTGGTGAGCAAGGGAGGCAGCTACATGGCCCTGCCCTGGCTTGTACAGTCCCACGCCATTGCCGTGAAAAAAACGGGGATGACCCCGGGACAGATCTTCGCCCTCGGAATCATCTGCACCTGGACGCTCCAGACGGCGGCCCTCCTGTACGTCAAGGCCAACGAGGACATCGCAAAGATCGCCATGGCGGCTTACGGACCCCTGGCCTTCGTTGCCGGCATGACGGAGCACTGCATCGCCAATATCGGGTTTCTTGCCCTCCCTCTCTTCCAGCAGGACCTCTTTCTGGCGGCAGGCGGGGCGGCGGCGTCGGCGGCCCCGGTCATTCTCCACTGGGGCTTCGGACAATACGGCTGGGCCCACAACCAGTTGTACACCGTTCTCGGGAATTTCATCGGGGGCATTTTCTTCGTCGGCATCGTCTTTCAGCTCGTATCCAATCCGAAACGCGTCATGGCCCTTTACCGGGACAAGAAAAACTTCATGCAGAAACTGTGAGAGGACATCCCGATGGACGTCTCGTACACCCCCTTCGACCTGTCGATATGGATCATCTTTGCCGCCTTTTGTTTTCTTACATGGCTCATTGTCAGAGTATACCGCGGGAAATACCCGGAATATCCCGGGAAATCCGGGGAAGACAAGAAATGACGGGGCCCTGCCGGACTCTCACGGTGCCGGCCGTGAACGTTTCTCCGAGGGACCTTGAAAAATGGGAGGGGAAGGAGACTCCGCGGGGCCTGGAGACCGGTTGACCAATCGCCGGAACCGGCGTGCGAAGGCAGGCCGGGCTGAGTACGGGGAAAGGAGATCGCCATGGAAAAATCAAAGTGGATCCCCACCGCTTGTTACCAATGCAAGGCCGAATGCGCCATTATCGCCAGGGTCGAAAATGGCGTCCTGAAGGAGGTCCGGGGCAATCCCAAAGCCCGGGGAAAAGCCTGTGTGAAAGGGATGGCAGGCGTTTCCCTGGAGTATTCCCCGGACCGCCTGACCCACCCGCTGAAGCGCGTCGGCAAACGGGGGGAAGGGAAGTTCGAGCGGATATCCTGGAATGAGGCCATGGATATCCTGGAGAAGAAAATCGGAGGGCTCAGGGCGAGGGGGGAGGCCCACAAGCTCACGGCGAATTTTTTCCCCCACAGCATCACGGACCCGAAGTGGAGGTTCCTGAACGCTTACGGCGGTTTCATCAACACCGCCCTCCCGCACTGCGACTCGGCCAAGATCGTCGGTTTCATCAGGACCATGGGCGGGGTTCCCAATCACCATATTCCTCCGGCGTGGTTCGCCGTTCCCAAGGGAGGAATCATGATTCTGTCCGGCCGGCGCGCCTTCGGCGGGCTCGAGGACGCCTCGGTCCCGAGGGACATTCTGGACGCCAGGGACAGGGGGGCGAAACTCGTGGTTCTCGATCCCATGTTCACCCCGGAAGCGGCCAAGGCGGACTGGTGGATTCCCATCAAGCCGAGCGGGGACACCGCTTTCTTCCTGGGGATGATTCACCACCTTGTCATGAACGGCCTCTATGACAGGGCGTTCGTGGAAAGATGGGTTCGTGAGGGGGATTTCGAGAAACTGAAAGTGTACATCGCCGACAAGACCCCCGAGCGGATGGCCGCGATCTGCGACGTGCCCGCCGGGACGATCGTCGATCTGGCGGAGGAATGTGCGCGGGCCCCCTCCGTGGGCGTGGACAGTTTCAAGGGCATCATGCTCGGAAATGCAATGGATTTCGCCCATGCCTGGAACATATTCCTGGTCGTTACGGGCAACGTCGACAATCCGGGGGGGCAGCCCCTGCCCGACCTGACTCCCATGTCCCCCGTGGAACCCGTTCCGGCGGGCCCGAATCTCCATGAACTCGGGTGGCACCGTACGGGCCCCGACCGGGACAGGTTCGCCAAGTACTCCTTCATCATGGAGCCCACCTGGTACGAGGCCCAGGCCATCAAGGACGGGGGCCTGAAAATCCTGATCACCGCCGAGTCCAACCCGGCCCTGACGGAAATGGGCCAGCAGGAATGGCAGCGGGCGGTGTGCATGACCGACGGCAAGGGGGAGCCCCTTCTCGAACTTCTGGTCTGTTTCGAGATCATGATGTCGGAGACGGCGAAATACGCCGACCTGGTACTGCCCGACAAGTCCTACTTCGAGCGCTGGGAACTCCTGTACATGCCCTGGTGGTACAATTTCGGCCACGGCATCGCCCTCCGGCAGCCCGTCGTCGAACCGCCGGGGGAATGCCGTCACTCCAACGAGGTCTTCATCGAGCTCGGGAAGCGGATCGTCCCGGAATATTTCCGGTTCGAGAACGACATCGCCTACTACGACATCCAGCTGAAGGGACTGGGGCTGTCGGTGAGGAAGCTCCAGGAAATCGGCGGGCTCTGGTCCCCGGGAACGATGGGGTTCCGGAAGTACGAGAAGGCGGGCGGTTTCGGCACCCCGAGCGGGAAACTGCACCTCTGGTGGGAGGACCTCGAGGAAGCGCCCTGGAACCAGGCGTTCCCGAGGCCGGAACTGGCCCCGGAATACGAGGTCAACGCGAAGGAGTTTCCGTTCATCCTTGTTTCGTACCGGACCATCTATCACTCCGGCTCGGGCCAGTGGACCCACAACAACCCGCAGCTCCGCGACCGGGTGTCGGGATTTTTCGAAAATCCCCTTCTGATCCATTCCGGCACGGCGGCGAAAATGGGTCTCTCCGACGGGGACCTCGTGACGCTCGAGTCCCCGAGCGGCAGCATCCGGGTCCGGCTGAAACTGACGGAAACCATCCGGCCCGACTGCCTCGGCCTGGGGCATGGGTTCGGATCCACCGTCGGCCGGGTGGCCGTCATGGGGGAGGGCGTGTCGAACAATATCCTGATTCCCGACGCCGGTTCCACCCTGGAATGGCAGGATGTGGTGGGCGGTGAGTCCCATGTGTCCACGCGCGTCCGCATCGCGAAGTGAAGGAGGAGACCATGAAACAGTTAAGCCTGATGATAGATTTGAGCCGTTGTATCGGGTGCAGCACCTGTATCGTGGCCTGCAGGAACTACCACGAGATCATTGACCACACCCGGGCCATGCCCAACGGGATCCCCTACTACCTTCGCGTGGAAAACCGGGAAAGAGGCACGTACCCGAACGTCGCCGTGGATTCCTGGGTCATGCCTTGCCAGCACTGCCCGGAACCGAAATGCCTGCCCTCCTGCCCGGAAGGGGCCATCGGCAAGGACGCCCAGACGGGGATCGTCCGGATCGACCGGGAGGTCTGCAACGGATGCAAAACGATCCCGGAGACCCTGGCCGCGGAGAAGACGAAAGCCGCCCCGTGCATGGCCCACTGCCCGACCCACATCAACGTCCAAGGCTACCTCGGACTGGCCGCCAAGGGGAAATTCCCGGAGGCTCTCGCCCTCATCAAGGAGGAGAACCCTTTCCCGGCCGTCTGCGGGAGGGTCTGCTACCACCCCTGCGAGACCCATTGCAACCGGGGCGAGATCGACGAGGCGGTTTCCATCCGGGCCGTCCACCGTTTCCTCGCCGACCTGGACGGGAAGGCGGAGACCCGTTACGTTCCCCCCGTCCGGGACCGAAAGGCGGAAAAAGTCGCCGTCATCGGATCGGGGCCGGCGGGACTCACCTGCGCCTATTATCTCGCCCGGGAAGGGTACGGGGTCACTGTGTACGAGAAGGCCCCCGTCATCGGCGGCATGCTGACCCGGGGGATTCCGGCATACCGGCTGCCCCGGGACGTCATCGAGGGGGAGATCGGGGCGATCCGGGACCTCGGCGTCGAAATGAAAACGGGGGTGGACTTCGGAAAGAAGATCACCGTCGCGAAACTGAGGAAGAAACGTTACAGGGCCTTTTTCTTCGCGGTGGGCACCCAGGTCTGCAAGGAGCTGGGAAGCGAAGGTGAAGGGCTGAAAGGCATTCATCCCGCCTATGAATTCCTCATCGCCGTGAACAGCGGGAAACCGCCCGTCATGGGAAAACGGGTGGCCGTCATCGGCGGCGGGAATGCCGCCATCGACGCCGCCCGCTCGGCCCGCCGTCTCGGCGCGGAGGAGGTCTTCATCGCCTACCGCCGGAGTCTCGAGGAGATGCCCGCGGGAGAAGAGGAAATCCGGGAAGCCGAGGATGAAGGAATCCGGATCGAGACCCTTCTCTATCCTGCCCGCTTCATCGGCGAGCAGGGCCGCGTCAAGGCAGTCGAATTCATCAGGATGCGCCTTGCCGAACCGGACGAAAGCGGGAGGAAGAAACCGGTGCCTGTCCCGGGAACGGAGTTCGCCCGCCCCGTGGACGACGTCATCGTTTCCATCGGCCAGGAAACGGACTGGTCCTGCCTGACTCCGGAATGCGCCTGCACGATCACCGGCACGGGCACCCTGCGGGTCGATCCGGTCACCCTCCAGAGCGAGGATCCCGACATCTTCGCGGGGGGGGACGCCGTCACGGGACCGCGGTCGGTCGTCGAGGCCATCGCCGCGGGAAAGAGGGCGGCCGTTTCCATCGACCGATACCTGAAGGGGCTCGATCTCCGTGAAAACCGGGAAAGGGACTGGACGGATACGGCAAAGGTCCAGAAGGAAAAATACGATCCGGCCAAGCGGGCGGTGATGCCCCTGAGAAACCCGAAGGAACGGTCGGGGACCTTCGACGAGGTCGCCGCCGGCCTCTCCGCGGAAGCGGTCATGGGGGAGGCGGCCCGCTGCCAGAGCTGCGGCTGTGCCTGCATCCAGTCCTGCCCCTACGGGGTGATCCAGTATGACGGGGGCCGGGGATACTCCCACAAGTGCGACCTCTGCTTCGAGAGGATCCACGTGGGGGACCTGCCCGTCTGCGCGGAGACCTGTCTCACCGATGCCATCACGTTCGGCGAGAAGGAACTTGTCCGAAGGAAGGTTGAAGACATGGGGAAGGAGGTCCTCAAGGATCTTACCCGGGAATCGATTCTGTATGTAAGGTGACGCTCCGGAAGATTTTCGCCGTGAGTCGCGGCGGCGATACAGACCGGGAGGGCCGCCCATGGGCGGCCCTCCGCCGTTTTGCCCGGACGGACCGCGGGCCGGACAGGGAAGGGATTACCCCGGAAAGCCCTCCTCCATGAAGCAGTGGGGGTCCCGGGAGTTGAAAATATCCATCCCCCGTCCGTACATCACGGCAAGGCAGCTTCCGCAGACGGGCCGGATCGGGCAGGCGCGGCACGCCGCCGTTCCCCGGCGATACCTTTCGGCGGGTTCGGAATCATAGATATCCGCGAGACGCTGATCGTGGATGTTTCCGACGAGGGAAGGAAATTTCCGGCAGGCGTGGACCTCCCCGTCGGGAAGGACGGCGAGGAAATTGAAGGCGGCGCTGCATCCGTATCCGGCGCAGCCCCCGAAGGGCTTTTTCCCCTCCCGCCGCAGGAGGATGTTGAAGAGATTGTCCTTCAGGGTCAGAACGGGGTTCCGTTCCGACGCTTTCAGGTAGGATGCAAGGAACGATTGAAAATCGTCCCGGGCGGGTAGGCGGAGGTTCGCCCCCTCTCCCACCTGGGCGAGGCGGTTGAATGTGAACCCGTCCGTCAGGCCCGCGAGTCGGTCTCCCAGCGGGATGACCTGGTCCATGTTGTCTCCTGTCAGGGTGAGCATCACCAGGGACGGGATCCCGTATTCCCTCAGGAGGGGAAGGAACCGGAGGACCTTGTCGAAGCTGCCTTTCCCCCGGATCGCATCGTTGTGTTCCCTCAGCCCCTCGAGGCTGACCTGGTAAAAGGCCGGTTTCCGGATCCGGAGGATTCGCTCCAGGTTTTCCCTCGAAGCGGGATTCCCGAGGACGGCGGTGACGAAACCCCGTTCGACCGCCGCCCGGTACAGATCGAAGAAGCCGGGGTGAAGGAGGGGGTTTCCACCGGAAAAGGTAACCTGGCCCCGGACGTGACGGTCCCTGCAGAATTCCCTGAGCTCGTCCAGCAGCGCGGTGCCTTTCATCAGCCCGAGGGAAGACCTCCGGCTGCGGTCGTAGCAGTGCTTGCACCGGAGATCGCAGTCCTGGGTGATGTGCAGCTGGAGGGTGAAGAAGGGGGATTCTAGAAATTCCTCGTCCACCCGGACCCCCGGAGGGGTCCTTTCGGGATTCCTCCGGATCAGGGAGCGGGGCGCGATGACCAGCCCCTTTTCCACGGCCCGGGACATCGCTTCCTCGATGACCGCCAGGGGGACGCCCTCCCTCTCGGCCAGGCGTTCCTTGTCGATGCCTTCGGCGGCGATCTTCAAGGCCAGCCAGTCGGCGTCCGATCCGGCCTGAACCATGACCGACCGGGATACGGGATGGAGCCAGACGAGAACGGTCTCCCGTTTTTTCACGGGGCGCGGCCGGGAGGGACGGCCATCCTCGAGGAGCGCGGCAAGCCCTTGCCAGGAAAACGTTTCCAGACGGATGGATGGATTGGTTTCGAAGCGCCGGGCCGGCGAGGGGATCCGAACGTCCCCGTTCTTCAGCTCCGCCGTGATCCGTTCCAGCAGCGCGAGTTCGGGGAGAAAGGCGAGTTCCCCGAGTTCGCTTTCATTGTCTTTCAGGTACTCGTCAAAGGATCGATTCGACCCTCCGCCCGGATATCCCGCCACGATATCGTGCCGTCCCGCTCCGGCCAGGCAGGAGCGGCAGACGGGACAGATTTTTTCCAGATCCTCCAGCGGGGAAGGCGGCATTCCGAACCTCTCACCGCATGTCCGGGTTCGAGAAGACTTCCCGAATGACCCTCTGTGAAAAGGGATGACATCGCCGTTTCTTCCCAGGCGCTCAAAATTTCATCCATTCTGAGACAAAACGATGCGTCATCCCTTTCATTGAATCCTTCGAGTGTCCGGCCGGGAAAGACTTCCATCGGGAAACGGAACCGCATCCGTTCCCGGGGGGGCGTCTTCCGCCGCCCGGCTTCTGCCGAAAAAACTTAATTGGTACCGCCGGTACCTTTCTTTTCTCCCGTTCAACTGCTCTTCCCCGTGTCGGGGGCTCCGGGAGCGCCGGTTCCCTGGGTACTTCCAGTACCCGTTTTGCCGGTTCAACTCGTCTGGGCTTTCTTCTGGCAGCCGGCCAGGCCGAGGCTCGTCCCTGCCAGCAGGCTGGCGATGCACAATCCTGCAAGGAATTTCTTCAGATCCGATGACTCCATTGCCTGCCTCCTTTGCGTCCACTGGGTTGAACGTCCGGGTTCTCCCTCCCGGGAAAGAAAGAACCTTCAAATATAGAATACAAATGACATATTATAACCATGCTGATGAATAGATCAAGGAAAAAGAGGGAACCGGAACGAGAGGGCCGGCGATGGAGGATGCCCGGAGAATGCGGGACTTGAAGGCGCTGAAGGCGGTGCGGGGAAAATATCCCGTCCGGAACGGGGCGGAGGTTTGTCCGTGACGGAACGGTGGATAGACCCGGATGACCGGAGGATCCCTACCGCCAGGGCTTGTCTCCCTTCCGCGTCAGGTCCTGCGCCTCATAGCAGGCCCTGGCCGGGTTCTTCTTCCACAACGTTTCGAGAAATGCCGCCTGGGCGGCGTTCTCCCTGGCGAAATCACTTACGGTTTTGAGCCACTCCGCTTCCAGCCCGGCGAGGTCGAGGCCGAAAATTTTCTTCCAGGGCCTGGGATGCCGGAGGGATGCCTGATAAAAGGCTTTGACCTTTTCGATCCCGAACCGCCGGATCAGGAAGGAACCGAACGACCCCGCTTCGATGTAGGAGGCGTGCTGCTTTTTCCTGTCCGAAACGGACGGGGTTTTGTCCTTGAAGGTCATTCCCCATTCCTCGTGCTCCGGCCGGAGTTCCGAAAGGGGAATGTAATCGCCCGTTTTTATCAGGACCGGGACCCAGGCGTCGAGGTCGCAGCCGCACATGGGGAAGGACCCGGGGTTTCCGAAGCGCGTTTCCGTGGGGATGCCCATCATGTTCCGGATGAGCTTGTCGCCCGTGGGAAAAAGGGCGTGGGTCATCTTGTGGGCGAGTTCCTGCGGGCTCTCGATTCCCTGGACCCGGAGGACCCTGCGCGTTTCCTCCCCCCCCGTCTCGATCTGGAAGACGGTGAAGGATTTCCCTCCCTGGGCCCGTTTCAGTTCCAGGAGGATTTTTCCGTTTTCCTCCGTGTTGCAGGGCAGCGACCAGAAATCGACCACTTTCGAAAATTCCGCCTCGGCGTCGGCGGCGAACCGCTCGAGCGCTTCTCCGGTCAACCGGCCGTCGAGGTCGTTCACGACAAAGTGTTCCGTTTCCGCCTTTCCGCCGCCGTGCAGCGGCTCCGGCATCCACAAACCCAGGAACACCGGCAAAAGGATCACCGGAAAGAGGACGGCTGCCTTGTTCCCCCGCTTCATAAGCTCCCCCTCTTTTTTCCATGGCCGCACTTAGTTGTCTCCTGATCGTTGAGGGAATTACGGGAATGTCGTGTATCGAAACTCCCACGATCCCGCCTTTCACAAATGAAACCCTCCGCCGGGATTTCTCATATTCAGTGATTATAGGTGGTTCTATTGGAAAAAGCCATGGATCGTTTCCCTCTCTTCGTAGTATGCTGAAGCATGGGCGGACCGGAGACCCTTCCGGTCCGGCGGCATGAAAACCTTTCAGAAAAGGAGGGCCGTCATGTTGCGAAAGATTGCATGGTCATGGCGGGGTCTTTCCCTTGGGGTCGTTCTTTGCCTGGTCTGGGCCTGCCAGGGCCCGCAGCCGGCAGGTTCCCGGGGCGGGGACGTCTTTCAGGGAGAGAACGTCTTCAAACGAAATACGGAAACCCCTGCCCCGCCGGATTTGCTGGGGCCCCAGTCGACCCGGGGAACGGGGGAGCAGCGTCTTCTCGTGGCGGCGGTCCGTTTCCCCGACGTCGCGCCCAGGGTTTCCCTGGACAGGATCCGCCGGAGGGTGACGGAGGAATTGAGCGACTATGTCAAGGCCCAGTCGTACGGCCTTGCCCGGGTGACGTCCGACTTCGTGGGGTGGGTCTCCCTTCCCGAACCCCTGGCCGCGTACCGGATCAGCCCGGACAACTTCAAGGTGGACAGGACCCGGGTCAGGAAGCTCATAGAAGACGCGATGACCGCCATGGAGGACAGGGTGGATTTCACGCGGTACCAGAACATGCTCATTGTCCCGGGGGCCGCCACCGTTCCGGGAAAGGGCTACGGCATGATGTGCTACTGCGCCAACCCGGGGATGCTCACGGGAGTGAGGGGAAATCCCCGGTTCGTCACCCTGCGCTCGAAGGGGGGACGGGAGTTTTCAGGCGGGGTCTTCGTGGGAACGGAAAACGCCCCCCTGGGAATGTTCGCCCATGACTTTCTCCATGCCCTCGGAGGCGTGCACGCCGACGGGCGTCTCGTCCCCTGACTGTACAATTTCGAGCGTCAGGCTGACGCTTCGAGAAACCACCGGTGGGAGGAGTGCACGACGTACATGGGTGCCTGGGATGTCATGTCCTCCCATTACATCGACATCAATTCACCGCCGCCGGGCCTTTCCTCCTTTACGAGGATCCGGCTGGGATGGATCTCGCCGGACCAGGCGGTCCTGGTGAACCCCGGCGAGACCCGGGGTGTCTTCCTGGCGCCCCTGGACAGGGGAGGGGAGACCCTGGTCGTGAAAATCCCCCTGCCCGGCGGGAAGTACTATCTCGTGGAAAACCGCCGGCGGATCGGATACGACCGGATTCAGCCCGATTCGGGGCTTCTCGTCGTCAGGGTGGATCCGGAAGCCCTGGAAGGCACGGGCACGGCGGTGATCATGGACGCCGACCCCCGGTCTCCGGGTTTTTCCCACGCCACGTTCCGGTCCGACCGGGAGGGAAGGGACATTTTCGAGGACCGGGAGAACCGTCTTGCCGTCATCCCGCTCTGGCTGAGCGGGGAGGACCAGGGCGTCCTGGTGACGACCCTCGAGAAAAGCGCGGACGCCCTGACGGCGACGCGGGCTCTTCTGGGACTCTGGAACCGCCCTCCCGCCGGCGCCGGGAAGGACAGGGAAACCATGGAAGCCAGCCTGGAGGCCTTCCGGAACTTCGATTTCAGGAAAAGCCGTGAACTGGCCCGGCAGATCGGGGCCGGCGCGGGGCGGTAGACAGAACGACGGCCGTCCCTCACGTTGCAGGGCCTGCCTGCGAAAAGCCCTCCTTTCGGGAGGGCACGACACCCCTCCTCGTCCTTACCTGAACGACATGACAAGTCTGAATATCTTTCTGATCGCCCCTTCGGGGAGAAGGCTCACCAGCAGGTAAGCGAGAAGCGGAAAATCGAAATCGTAGCGCCCCGCCGCCCTGATCTCGCGGCGGGCGTCGCGCTGCATCCCGAGCCGCAGGTAGCATGAGCAGCGCATCTTGTGCCACTGGGCGCAGTACAGGCCAAGCGAATTCCGGAGGGGCGGCGTGCTTTCGTGGAACAATCGTCTCAGTTCCCCGCCCACGTAATCGGGCGCGTCGGGGACCCGGCCCGGTTTGTCCCGGTAGCTTGCGGCATTGTCGAGGTGGTACACCGCAAGGGGTTTCATGGAATAGGCCACCTGGAAATGGAACGAAAGTCTCGCCCATGTGAGCAGGTCCTCTCCCGATGCCACGCCCGCGGGAAAACCTCCTATCCGGTTCAATGCCTTTTTTCTTGCACAGGCGGCCCCGGTCCAGACCGGCGGATGGGAGCGGGCCGCGGTCTCGAAGTAATGATCCAGTATGCCTTCGAAATCCTCCGGAATGCCGCGCAGGACGGCGGCGTATTCCCGGCCTTCCGGGCTCCTGTAGAAGTAACGGGTCGCATAAAGTCCGCATCCGGGAAATCGCGTCGCAAGCCCGTGAACCGTTTCGAGATAGGTGGGAAGCCACAGGTCGTCCGCATCGAGAAACGCGATCAGGTCGGATCCGGCTTCACCGATCCCCCTGTTTCTTGCGGCCGATACGCCCCGGTTCTCCTGGTGAATCAGACGAATCCTCGGATCGTCGAGCGCCTTCACCCGGGCGGGCCCGTCGTCTTCCGAACCGTCGTTGACGACGATGATCTCGTAATCCCCGAACGTCTGGCCGAGCACGGATCGTATGGCCCGGACGACCGTGCCCGCTTGATTAAACAACGGGATGACTACTGAAAAGGTCATAAGCCGAAGAAGAAATCCGAAAAGGGCCGGCGGCCGGCGGATTCACTTTTCCCATGCCGAGACGAAGGCTCCCGTCTGATACACCCAGTATCTGCATCCGTAGTAAACCCTCCTCTTGAAGGGCATGGACGCCGGCTTGAAGAACAGTGCGACACCCAGGAAAAAACTTCCGATCAGCCTGAAGGCATGCCGGAGTCTTCCCACTTTTCTGTGCAATGCGTGATCGATGCTTCTTCCCTTCAGATAATCGGACCGAAGAAGCTGTCTCATGTGCAGTTTGTGCCGCGGAATGAAGTGTTTCACCTTCATGTCGCGGGCGTAGAAGATCTCGTGCCCTTTCAGATGAATCCTCATCAGCATCTCGGTGTCTTCGCCGTAGCTCGCTTTGTTGCCGTGATGACCCACAAAGGTATCGAAACCGCCTAATTCCTGGAGGAGTTCCTTCCTCACCACCATGTTGCATCCCCCGAACATTTCCCCGGGCGGTTGGATGGGACGGTCCGGCCCCCCGGAAGCGTCCAGTTCGAACTTCCGAAATTCCGGGGGAACCCATTCGGGAAATCCTCCGTCGACGTAGTCGTAGCAGGGACCTCCGAAGGCGGCCGCCTCCGGATGCCGCCGGATGAAATCGAGCATGACGGCAATCCATCGCCCGTCCGCGATCGCGTCGTCGTCGAGATAGGCGACATATTCGCCACGGGCCTCCCGGAATCCCCGGTTCCGGGCATGGCTGATCCCCTGGTTCATCTCGATGACCGCCCTGAAAACGGGATTCCCCGACGTGTATTTCCTGATCACCTCCTGCGTGTCATCGACGGAACGGTTGTCGACGATGACGACTTCGAACGAATGCGCATCCGTCTTTTGGTCGACGAGCGCGTCAAGGCACGATTTCAATAGATCGGATCTGTTGTAGGTACATACGACGACGGTTATCGGGGGTTCCCCGGCAGGTGTCATTCCGCCGCTCCGGTGGCGGTCGGCGCGCTTTCGGTTTTGACGGCGGCAAGCGGGCGGCGATGACATGGAACCACTTTCAGTAGACTGAAAATTGTACGTCATTTTATAAAAAACCGGTGTAACGGTCTTGCTGGGTGCGCCTTTCGGGCCTCATCCCCCGGCGACGGCCCTCCTTGAAAGCGCCGGGCGGCACCGGCGGGTTTATACATCGGTTTGTATATCAGACATCGCTTTCCGTGAAAACAGGATTCAATGTCCGAAGGCGACCGGACGCGCTTCCGGGCGGGAGCAACGTTGCCACGAAAAAAAAGATCTTGACAAAATACACAACAAGTGTTTGTTATGTATCCCTCGAATGACAGATACCGGTTTTTTTGAACGGACGTTCCTTTCGGACATGGAATTCATGACTTGTTGGACCGCGGCGTCGTCGTGCGTCCGGCGGTTTCTTCCCGGAAGGATTGTCCGGAAAGCACTGCGAAAGGTGCTTCGGCGTTCCAGGACGACCGGGAGCGTTTTCCGATGTCAATGAAGGATGCCGGCGGCTGAAACGCGCTCGATCACGGCAGTTTCGGCGGCAGCGGGGAAAATACACACTGCCTGAGGAGGTATGGGAAGCAAAGATGGCAAGAAAGAAAATTATAGCCAAGATCGCAAACAAGGAACTCGTTGAAGCGAAGCACAAGCAGATTATCGAAGCGGCGAGCGAACTGTTTCTCAAAAAAGGATTTCATAAGGCTTCCATGCGGGACATCGCCCGGGAATCCAATATCGATCTTTCTTACCTGTATCAATATATCACGACCAAGGACGACATCTTGTATCTCTTCTACGAGTATGTTTCCAGCAAGTACGAGCACATCTATGAAATGATCCAGTCTTCGGAAGACGAGGACGCCCTCGTGGTCATGCAGAAGGCCGTATTCACGATCGTCGAAGCCATCCATGAATTACAGCGTGAAGTGAAGACGATGTACACGGAAAGCCGCCACCTTGCCAAGGACTCGCTTCAATCGGTTCTGGAGAGGGAAAGCGAGTTCGTGAAAATATTCGAGACCTTGATAAGGCGCGGCATTCAGAGCGGCAGTTTCAGGGTCGAAGATCCCGTCATGGCGGCGAACATCGTCCAGTTCCTCCTGGTCATCGAGGGCCTGCGCGGCTGGAACTTTCGTGACCGTTACTGCTTCGAGGATTTCGCCCAGACCCTCATCGAGTTCATTATGCACGGGCTGAGGGTTGACGAGGAAAAATGGAGGAAACTGAAATCCGAAGCGCACAGCCTCAGGAAGAAAAGCACGTCCGTAACTGGCTGATTGCCATTCGGTATAAGAAAAAAGAACGAAATAGAGGGGTAAGCACATGCACGAAGTCGCAATCTTTTTTCTTCACGGGCTTGTCTACGCGGGACTCCTTTTTCTGGTTTCGGCGGGACTCACGCTCATATTCGGAATGATGAACGTTCTCAATTTTGCCCACGCGGCCATGTACATGCTGGGCGCTTACTTTTCCTATTCCGTCATGCTGCATTTCTCCGGGCAGCTATGGCTGTCCATACTCATATGTCCCCTGATTCTACTGGTCATCGGGGCGCTGATCGAGCGCTTTCTGCTGAGGCCCGTCCACAAGCTGGGCCATGTCCACGAACTCCTCATGACCTTCGGACTGGCCTATATCGTCACGGAACTGGTTCAGTGGTACTGGGGGAATTATCCCCTGGCCGTGAATGTCAGCGGATTTCTGAACAGCACCGTCAAGATCATCGGAATCACCTATCCCGTTTACCGGATATTCATTTTCTTCTGTGCCGTGTTCGTCGGAGTCGCCATGGCCCTGATCCTCTACAAGACCCGTCTGGGAATCATCATCCGGGCCACCGTCAACGACAGCGAGATGGTCAGCAGCCTGGGGATCAATGTCCCTCTCGTGTTCACCGGCGTGTTCGCCGTCGGCACGGCGCTTTCGGGATTTGCCGGCGTCATCGCCGGTCCGCTTCTCTCCGTGTTCCCGGGCATGGCGAACGAGATTCTCATCGACGCCTTTGTGGTGATCGTCGTCGGCGGGTTCGGAAGCCTGGGCGGGGCCGTGCTGGCCTCGTTGATCATCGGTCAGCTCCAGTCCTTCGGCGTTCTGCTGATTCCGCAGTTGTCGATGGTCCTCGTCTACCTGCTCATGGTTTCCATTCTGATCGTCAAACCGTCCGGTCTGTTTGGTGAGGAGCCGTTATGAGACAGAAAAACATCAGCTACGCGGTCATCGGTGTGCTGCTTCTGGCGGGGGCCCTCATGCCCCTCGTCCTCAAACAATATCATCTGTACATGATGACGGAAATCGTCATTTTCTCCCTTTTCGCGGTGAGTTACAATCTCCTCCTCGGCTACGCGGGGCTTCTGTCCTTCGGTCATGCCCTGTTCTTCGGCCTGTCGGGCTTTGCGACGGCCCTGGCGATCATTCATATCCCCGGACTTACCATTTTGAACACGGTTTTGATCGGCCTTGTGCCGAGCATCGTCGCCGGCGTCGTGATCGGCGGCCTGCTCCTGCGGCACAAAGGATCCTACTTCGCACTGCTGACGCTGGCATTCAGCGCCCTTTTCTATGCCATAGCGATCAAGTGGTATGCCGTCACCGGGGGAGACAACGGACTCAACTTCACGCGCCCCGACCTCAACCTGGGAATCTTTACCGTTTCCATGGCCAGCCTAGCGCATTTCTATTACCTGGTTCTGATCGTCGTCGGCGCGGCGATCGTGTTCTGCTGGTATTTCACCCATACGGCCATGGGAAAAACGATCGTGCTGATGCGCGAGAACGAGGAACGGATGCAGTTCCTCGGGTACAACACGAATGCGGCCCGCCTCGTCCTTTTCATATTTACGGGCGCCTTGGCGGGACTGGCCGGAAGCTTTTACGTGCTCCATTTCGAATTCGTGTCCCATAAGGCCGTCAGTCTCGACATGACGACGGTGGTGCTGCTCATGACCTTTGTGGGGGGAACGAAGAAATTCTGGGGACCGATCCTGGGGGTCTTCATCTACATCATATTCCAGAACTATCTGAGCGAGATCACGGATCACTGGGCGCTTTTCATGGGGATCATCTTTATCCTGATGGTCCTGTTCGTTCCAGGCGGCCTGTCTGAATTCCTGTTGAAAGTGCAGCGACGGCTGTTCGGAAAGCAAGTTCGAAACGGCGGCGAATACGCCGTTCCGGAGGAGGGGAGGTCATGAGCGATTATTTTCATATCCGGGACGTTCACAAGGATTTTTCGGGATTGAAGGTTCTCACGGGCGCAAGCTTTCATGTCCGTGAGAAGGAACGTCACGCCGTCATCGGTCCCAACGGGGCGGGAAAGACGACCCTGTTCAATATCATGAGCGGAAAGCTGAAGCCGTCCTGCGGGGCCGTCGTTTTCAAGGGAAAGGACATATCGGGGACGCAGCCTTATGTGTTGAACCGGCGCGGCCTTTCCCGTTCCTTCCAGATTACGAACATCTTCCAGGAACTGAGCGTCTTTGACAACATTCTCTCCGGGGTGCGCTCCCGGCATGAACTCCGATATCATTTTTTCAAGAGGCCCGAACGTCATCGGGACATCATGGACAAAGTCGAAGCCATCGTCGAGGAAGTGGGACTTGCCGACGTGAAGCATCAACCCGCCAGCTCCCTTTCCTACGGACAACAGAGGGCGCTGGAAATCGGGGTCACCCTTTCCACGGAACCTGAATTGATCCTCCTCGACGAACCCACCGCGGGCATGACCCGGGATGAAACGGCGCGCGCGGTCAAGCTGATCGCCCGGGTGACGGCCGGTCGCACCCTGATCATCATCGAGCATGACATGGACGTCGTGTTCTCGCTTGCCGACACCATTTCCGTTCTCCATTACGGCACGATCCTGATGTCCGATACTCCCGAAAAAGTCAGTTGCAATCAGCGTGTCAAGGACGCCTATCTGGGGGAAGAAGCGGCATGTTAGAAGTCAGAGATATTCACAGCTATTACGGTGGAAGTCACATCCTGCACGGAGTGTCCCTGGACCTGAAGGAAAACGAGCTTGTCTGTCTCCTCGGAAGGAACGGCGTCGGCAAATCGACGACATTGAAGAGCATCATGGGGGTCGTTCAGCCGAAGCAGGGAAGCATTCGTTTCGACGGCGGGGAAGTGGTCGGAAAAGCGCCTTATCAGATCGCCCGGCTCGGCATCGGTTACGTCCCCGAGGAGCGGCGCATTTTCCGAAGTCTTACGGTTCACGAAAACCTTCTGATGGGCATCAAGGGCGGAAACGGGAAAAGCGCCGTGGAAAACGCCCGGAGCGTCGAGCGGGTCTACGATCTCTTCCCGAGTCTCGGCAAGAGGAGAAACAACAAGGGCGGCCATCTCTCCGGCGGCGAACAGCAGATGCTGACGGTCTCGAGAACGCTCATGGGGGACCCCCGCATCATTCTCGTCGACGAACCGACCGAGGGTCTGGCGCCCCTGATCGTCAAGGATGTCCTGGACATGCTCGCGACGATCAGAAAATCCGGCATCTGCGTCCTGATCGTGGAGCAGAAATTCAAGGTGGTCGTCAACCTGGCGGACCGTTTCTACATCATGAGCAAGGGGCAGATCGTATTTTCGGGCGACCGGGAGGCCCTTCTGGCGGCGGACGATGTGAGGCGGAAGTATCTTGAAGTATGAGGGCAGGCCATATTCCCTATGCCGTGTTGCGGGGAATTCAATAAAAAAGCATCACAAATGAATAAAGGAGGTTTTTTTATGAGGGCAAAATGCGTTCGTAGTATCGGTGTTTTCCTGATGGTCTTGACACTCGTGCTGCCCGTTTGTGCGCAGGCCGAAGACACCATCAAGCTCGGGGCGGTGCAGGCGCTGTCGGGAACCTTCAAGGATATCGGCGAGCGCTACCTGGAGGGTGCCGTGTACGCCGCACAGGTGATCAATGAAAACGGCGGACTGCTCGGCAAGAAAGTGGAAGTGATCCCCGTCGATTCGGAATTCAACCCGGACGTGGCGACGCGCAAGGCGACCAAACTGATTCTGAGGGACGGCGTGAAGTTCTTTTACGGCGGTACGGGAAGCACCGTGGGCATGGCCATGAAGGAACTCGCGAAAAGACACAACCTGATTTTCTATACCTGTGACGCGGATTCCGCGAGCATGACCGGCAAGGATTGCAGCAGGAACTTCTTCCGGCCCGGCGGAAGCACCGACTGCCGTTCCTTTGCGGTGGCGCAGCTGACCGTGAAAATGGGTTACAAGAAGGTCGCCATCATCGCCCAGGATTATTCCATGGGCCGGGAAGCCGTGGCGGGTTACAAGAAGAAACTCGCCCAGCTCAGCCCCGACACGCAGATCGTGATTGAACTCTATCATCCGGCGGGCAACAAGGATTACGCCCCCTATGTCAGCAAGATCATCGCGGCGGCCCCGGAAGTGATCTTTACGCCGAACTGGGGCAACGACCTGACGCTGCTGCTCAAACAGGGCCGTCCCATGGGGATGAACCAGAAGATACTCGCCTACTTCATCAACGACGAGGTGTCGATCGAGGCGCTGGGCGACGACAGCCTCATGATCGGCAACATGGGAACGGAAATCTACAATCTCGCCATCCCGACGAAGAAGAACGAGGAGTTCATCGCAAAATTCCATAAGGACAAGGGATATTATCCGACCTGGCTGCGGGGCAAGTCCTACATGGCCACCATGTTCTGGGCCGAGGCGGTCAAAAAGGCGGGCACGACGGACGTGGACGCCGTGATCAAGGCTTGGGAAGGCCTCACCTATGACGGACCCGCCGGTTTGTGGACCATGCGGGCCTGCGATCATCAGGGCCAGGTGCCTTACTGGTATTCGGAAGTCGTCAAGGAGAACAAGTTTTTCAAGCATGCTTTTATAAAGCATGTCGGTATGGCCACTGCGGAGTCCGTGGAAGTCCCCTGCGAGGAAACGGGTTGCAATATGGGGAAATGACCCGGGGATAACGGACCGTATCTTTCAATCATCGGACAACGGACCTCTCGGGGCGTCCCGGATCGCAGGATCTTCCGGGATGCCCCGGGGGAACGGCGGAAAGCACCGGCCCGATGGGCGGCGCGGTTTTCCCGCCGGCGGGCGGACGTGTTTTTTTCGGTGTCGGGGTTCGCTCCGTGACTGCACTGCGGGAATAGATGCGATATCCGCCGGTTAGCTCCGAAGATGGGCGGTCCCGGCGTGCCGGAACCGGAAAGGAACGATGCCGCGGCCCGGGAGAAACGAGGGCCCGCCGCAAGAAACCGCCGCCATCTCCGTAATCGTCGGAGGTCGTCCGGCGCCTTCCGGGCGATGCGCACGGCCTTCCGGCCGTATGAATGGAAGCACGGAAGCGCGGATCGGAGCGGCATCGCTGCGGCGGACGGCGGGACGTCTGTCGCGGTGCCGGAAGAGGAGAACAAGAGGATGGAGTATTCCTGCGACACCCTGAAGTGCAGCTTCGACGGAGGCGTTGCGCTCGTGGCGATCAACAGGCCGGAGGCGCTCAATGCCTTGAACGGAAAAGTCTTCATGGAACTGGGCGGCGTGTTCGAAGAGATGGGCAGGGACGATCGCGTCCGGGCGGTCGTGCTTACCGGAGAGGGGGACAGGGCGTTTGCGGCCGGTTCCGACATCACGGAGATGCGGCGGTATTCGGTTCTGGAAGCCAGGGAATTCGCCGGAGCGGCCAATCGCACGCAGGAGAAAATCGAGACATTCGAGAAACCGGTGATTGCGGCGATCAACGGTTTCGCTCTTGGAGGCGGCTGTGAACTGGCGATGGCATGCGATATACGGATCGCCTCCGACAACGCAAAGTTCGGTCAACCGGAAATCAATCTGGGGCTCATCCCGGGAGCCGGCGGCACGCAGAGGCTGGCCAGGCTGATCGGATTGGGCAGGGCCAAGGAGCTGGTCTACTCGGGAAAAATCATCGATGCCGCCCGCGCGTATGAATGGGGTCTGGTGAACAGGGTTGTGCCGCAGGCCGAACTGATCGGAGAGGCGATGAAACTGGCATCGGTGATCGCCGGCAAGTCCCTTCCCATCCTGGCCCTGGCCAAGGAGGCGTTCAACAACGGCTTCAATCTCGATCTGGACAGGGCGTTGCGGCTTGAGATCGGCTGTTTCGCCGCCTGCTTCGGGACGGAGGACCACCGCGAGGGGATGCTGGCTTTTGCCGAGAAGAGAAAACCCGCATTCAAGGACAGATAGAAGAGAAAGAAAGGGAGTCACGCTTATGGAATTGAACAGCATAGGGGTCATCGGGGCCGGCGCCATGGGCAGCGGCATCGCTCAGGTCAGTGCTGCGGCGGGTTATAACGTGACATTGCAGGATGTCAGCGGCGACGCCCTTGAGAGGGCCGGGGCATCCATCAGGAAGAGTCTGGGCAGGCTGGCCGGCAAGGGGAAGCTGACGGAAGCGGAAATGGAGGCCGCCCTGGGCCGTATCCGGTTTACCACCGCCCTGGAAAGCGCCTGCACCGATGCGGACCTCGTGGTCGAGGCCGTGTTCGAGAACCTCGACCTCAAGCACGACATATTCGGAAAGCTGGACAGGCTGTGCAGGAAGGAGGCCGTCCTGGGCACGAACACCTCCACGATTTCCATCACGGAAATCGCCAGCGTCACCGGACGCGGGGATAAAATCATCGGCATCCATTTCATGAATCCCGTGCCGCTCATGAAAGGCGTCGAGGTGATCCGCGGGGAACTGACGGCGGATGCCACAGCGGAAACCGCCGTGGCATTCGTAAGGAGATTGGGGAAGGAACCCATCATGGCCGTCGACTACGCGGGCTTCATCGCCAGCAGGCTCGTCGACGTTCTGTTCAACGAGGTCATGAAATTGATCCAGGAAGGAAACAAACCGGAGGAAATCGACAAGATCTGCACGCTGTGCCTGGGGCATCCCATGGGGCCGTGCCGGCTTCTGGACCTCGCCGGCGCCGATATCGCCATGCACGGAATGGAAACGATGGCCCGCGATTTCGGCGACGCCTATAAACCGCACCCCCTGTTGAAAAGGCGGGTGTTGGCCGGCCTGCTCGGGCAAAAGACCGGCCGGGGGTTTTATACCTATTAGCCCTTGCCGAAGCAGGCCTTTGGGAAGGTTTCGTGTCGTTCCGCTTCCCGAACACCGGCGATTTCCCGTTGTGGAAATCGGAACGGCGCCGGAGACAAGACGAAAGGAGTCGAAGGGATGGGTTTCAGGAAAAGCAAGGACGATCTGGTTTGTGTCAGCGCGGTGAGGACGCCGTTCGGCCGTTTCGGCGGCTCGCTGAGGGATATCGACATCTACGATCTGGGGGCCGTTGCCATGAGGAACTGCATGGAGCGGATCAGGCTGGCCCCCGGGTGCATCGACGAGGTCTGGTGGGGCAGCGGCGACACGAGCAACACGAAGGATCCGTACACCCCCGTGGTGGCCCGGCAGACCATGCTCAAGGCCGGGATTCCCCCCGAGAAACCGTCGGTGGCGTTCGATCAGGCATGCATTTCCGCGATGGGCGCCGCCCTGTACGGCACCAGGAGCATTCGACTCGGGGAAGCCGAAATCGTGCTGACCGGCGGCTCGACGAGCTTCAGCACCATCCCGTTCCTGCTGCGCAACCTGAGATGGGAAGGCCGTCGTCACAGCTCCTTCCTCGTGGAGGACCCGATCATTCCCCTGGGGTACAAGGACTACGCGCCGGTTGCCGTCGACGCGGGAAACGTCGCCGTCGAATACGGCGTCTCCAGGGAGGAACAGGACGCCTTCGCCCTGGCCAGTCACGTTCATTACGGAGCGGCGTGGCGGCGCGGTTTCTTCAAACATGAAATGGAACCTTTCGAAATCGTGCAGAAAGGAAAGAAGGGAAACGGGATTTCCACAAAGATCCTGGATATCGACGAGCAGTATCGGGCCGACATCACGCTGGAAGCCCTTGCCGGTCTGAAACCCGTTTTCGGAAATCCCACCTGCACCGCCGGCAATGCCCCGGGGATGAACGACGGCGCCACCGCGCAGATCTTCATGAAACGGGAAAAAGCGGAGAAAATGAACCTCGAGCCGATCTATACGATCGTGCGCATGGCGTCGATAGCGCTTCAGCCGAGGATCATGCCCGTTTCGCCCGGTTTCGCGCTCAAAAAATGCCTGAACGAACTGAAAATGAACGTCGGAGACATGAAATTCATCGAGATCAACGAAGCCTTCGCCTGTGTGCCCCTTGTTTCGACGAAGCTCCTGTCCAACGAGAGATTCATGTCCGCGGGCTATGGGGAGATGGTGCGGGAGGCGTCGGAAAAGCCCATTCTGGACTGCGACGAGAAAACCTATCGGGACTTGAAACAAAGATTGAACGTCAACGGCAGCGCCATCGCCACCGGCCACCCCAACACGGCGACCGGGGCGCGCCTGATGATGACCGCGGCGTACAATCTGAAGGAACATGGCGGCGGTTATGCGGCCTGCGCCATTTGCGGGGGATTGACCCAGGGTGCGGGCTCCGTCATCTGGGTCGAGTGAGGGGCCGTTCAACTCATTTTTTTCACGGAGGTAGTCGGAATGCAGTCGTCCAAGGTAATGACATCGAAGGAAGCGGTATCGAAATTCATACAAGACGGCATGACGGTGTTCGTGGGCGGATTTTTTCATGCGATTTCCTATGGAATCACTCACGAAATCATCAGGCAGGGAAAGAAGCATCTGACCATCTGCCAGTCCAGTTTCAACGAGCATGCCGACCAGTTGATCGGTTCCGGCTGCGTGGATCGGGTAATCTCGTCTTACGTCGGGATGGAGATCTTCGGATATCTGTCCTGCTGGCGGAGGGCCATGGAAAAGGGCATTCCCCATCCGATCGAGGTGGAGGATTACTCCAACTTCTCCATGACCGCCCGTTTCCTGGCCGGTGCTCTGGGCATTCCATACATACCCGTCAACTCCCTGAAGGGAACGGACATGATGACCCATTCCCGGTGGATGGGCGAAAACAAGGTCAAGCTGATGGAAGATCCGTTCGGATCGGGGGCCAGTCACGCGCTCGTTCCCGCCCTGAAGCCGGAGGTCGGTTATTTCCACGCCCAGCGGGCCGATCGTGAGGGCAACGTGCAGATGTGGGGCATCCTGGGGGACGCCCCCTGGAGCCTCAGGGCCTGCGAGAAGGTGATCGTCTCCGTCGAGGAAGTCGTCAGCCGGGAGGATATCGGAAAGGACCCGAACAGAACGATTCTTCCGGCCTACAAGGTCGTTGCGGTCGTCGAGGAACCCTTCGGCGCCCATCCCAAGAATACACAGGGGTACTACGACGTGGACAGGGATTTTATCTACGAATACGTCAGGGCCTCGAAAAATCCGGACACATGGAAGGCGTTCATGGACGAGTGGGTCTACGGGGTTTCCGACCGGGTGGAATACATCGAGAAGTACATCCGGAAATTCGGCTACAGGCGCTTCGCGAAATTGAAAGCGCGGAACATGCGGTCGGAATCCGTCAACTACGGCTATTGAGGAGGAGATGTCGATGAACGATATGGATTTTACGCTTCAGGAACTGATGGTGGTTGCGTCGTCGAGGGAAATCAAGGACGGCGAGAAGGTGATCGTCGGGACGGGGCTGCCGCTGCTGGGAGCGATGCTGGCCCAGAAGACCCACGCGCCCGATATGGTCATGATTTACGAGTCGGGAACCATCGAGGCCAGACCTCTGATCATGCCGCTTTCCGTTGCGGATTCCCGGCTGATCCCGGGCGCGGCCATGCAGGGCGGATTGATCGAGGGGCTAGGCATGGTGCACGCCGGCGATGTGGACGTGGGATTCCTCGGAGGGGCTCAGGTGGACAAGTACGGGAATCTCAATTCCCATTGCATCGGGGACTTCGATCATCCCTCCGTCCGGTTTGCGGGCAGCGGCGGCGCCAATGACATCGCCAGCGGATGCAAACGGACCGTGATCATCATGCCCCATCTGAAGGAAAAGTTTGTGGAGAAGGTCGATTTCCTGACGACTCCCGGATACCTTTCGGGAATGGATTCGCGGGAAAAGCTTCGTTTCCCCGGAAAGGGACCCGCCGTCCTGGTATCGACCCTCGGAATCTTCCGTTTTCACAAGGTCACCAAGGAAATGTATCTCGAGTCGTATCATCCCGGTGTGACCGTGGAGAAAATCAAGGAAAACACCGGGTGGGATCTGAAGGTCGCCGGCGACGTGAAGGAAACGGAACATCCGACGGCCGAGGAAATCAGGATCGTCAGGGATCTCGATCCGACGGGGATGTTTCTCAAGAAGAAATAGGTCCGGGCGCGCAGCAGGCGCGCCCGCGGTCCCCCGCCGCCGGACGGGGCGGAAGACGCCATGGAACCGAAAAGGCCTCCCCCGGGAGGCCTTTTTCATTGTGCAAACCCGGTCCGCCGGCGGATGATGAAACCCCTGGCGGAACAGATGGTTTTCCGCCTTCCGCCAGAAACGGAAACGGCGGTCGACTCCCTTCGGCAGACATACAACAATCTCTGCGTCTTCCTTTTTTTCAGGACGGCTATCTTTCGGTGCACGGTGGATTTCAAACGGGAACCATGATAGGAGTCATATCGTGTGAAATGCAGTTGAATCATGACATTCCTCCCACATTGAGCATCGCGGGAAGGCTGGTTCCTCATCAGCGGGCGGTCGTCGGTGTCTGACCGGATTTGCTTTGCTGATCGGGTTCTCTGCTTCAATTGCCTTGATCTTTCATTTTGCGATCCCCCGGAACTTGTTTTTCTCGACTACTTCGTGCCCGCCCGTTCCTCTTTGCCGGGGTTTCCGGTTCTTCTCCGTCGGATGAAGGCTGAGGACCGTCAAATAAGACGTCAGGAGTTACGCAACCATGTCCATGACATCAAACTGGTTTCTCTGGGCGTTACTGTCCGCCGTGTTCGCGGCACTCACGGCCATTTTCGCGAAGATCGGGCTTGAAGGGGTTGATTCCGATCTGGCGACGCTGATTCGTACCGTTGTCATTCTGGCCGTGCTGGCCGCGTTCGTGTATTTCACCGGAAAGTGGAGCAATCCCTTCGAACTTTCCTCAGGAACATTGATTTTCCTGGTCCTTTCCGGGTTGGCGACGGGCGCATCGTGGGTCTGCTACTTTCGGGCCCTGAAGATCGGTGACGCATCAAAGGTCGCCCCCGTGGACAAGTTCAGCCTGTTGCTCGTCGCGGTATTCGCTTTCGTCTTTCTCGGCGAGCGCCCGTCGATCAGGGAATGGACCGGGATTCTCATGATCGGAGCGGGTGTCTTGATTCTCGCACTGAAAAGATGAGCCGGAGGGCAGGGGGATTATAGGAAGCCGGCCGAACGAAATGCCGGCTTTTTTACCGGTGACCGGCGGAAACGCTCGTATCAGGAGATTCCCATAAAATGGAAGCCATATATGTCGAATCCGTTCCCCGGATTCAGATCAGGAAGCTTTTGTTGAAATTGGCGGACAGCAGGGTTCTCGTTCTCTTTGTGATGCCCCTTGCCCTTTATATCGCGTTGTCTCATTTCATGCCGCTGATCGAACCCGATGAGAGCCGCTATTTCGAAATATCCGACAACATGGTGGATTCAGGCGATTATGTCATGCCCCGTCTCCATGGTGTCATTTACCTTGAAAAGCCGCCCCTTTCCTATTGGGCCTCCGCGCTCATTTTCAGGCTCTTCGGCGAAACGGATTTTACGACGAGGCTTTATGTAGGCCTATGCGCCTGGGCCTGTCTTCTGCTGGTCTATTTCATGGGTTCCTTTCTTCGCGACGGGACCACGGGTCTCTATGCCTCGGGGATGCTCGGTACGTCCCTCTTCTTTTTCATCTTCGGCAACTTCAATATCCTCGATGTCCCGTTGACGTTGTACACGTGTCTGGCCATCTGGGCGGGTTACCGCCACCTCACCGGCGCCGCGGACAAAAGAGCGTGGCTTTATCTCCTCTATCTGTCCAGTGCGCTGGCCTTCCTGACCAAGGGATTGATCGGCGTGGTTTTCCCGTTCGCCATTCTCGGGATATGGCTGGTTCTCGGCGGTCAATGGAAAAGATGCGCGGCGCTCTTCTCACCGGTGGGAATCGTCCTGTTTGTGGCCGTCACCTCTCCCTGGATCGTGCTCGTGCAGAGGGAACATGAAGATTTCCTGAGGTTTTTTTTCGTTCAGGAACATTTTCTGCGATACACGACGACAATGCACGGGCGTGACAATTCGATATTGCTCTATCTGCCGGTGGTCATCATCGGGTGTCTTCCCTGGACGGCTTTCCTGGTCAGGGCGGCCTGGGAAGTGCGCAAAAACAGGAATTCCGTTCCGGCTCTCCAGGGAAAGGGTTTCCTGTGGACATGGATCGTTTTCATATTCGTGTTCTTTTCGCTGTCCTCCTCGAAGCTGATTCCTTATATCGCCCCGATATTCATCCCCATGTCGGTCCTGATCGGAAGCATGTTGAAAAATTACGAGTTTCTTTCGCCGTTTCCCCGAAAAGGCGCCGGGTCTTCGCTCCTGCAGCTTCCGGTTCGGCTCCAATCCATCTTGTTCATTGCACTGCTTTTGCTGCCGATGTTCTTCCATAACGGATCCCGGCTGGGCGGGGACCTGTCCATCGTGCACTCACGGCAATGGTTGTGGCTGATCATCCTTCCCGTATGCACTCAGGTAATGCTGTCCTTTGTCCCCGATAGGGTCGGGAAGAGACGTCGTCGCGGATGGTTCGTTACGATCTACGTTCTCTCCGGACTTTTCCTCATTTCGATACTTCCTTCCGCTTCGGCGTTCCTGACACCCTACAAATCTTCATACCCTGCCTCTCAAGCCATTAACATGCTGGTTCCCGCGGACCGTGAACTGTATCAATACAAGATTTTGCTCTATGGGATCGCCACCTACAATGAAATCAGAACCCCCGTTGTGGATGACTTCGGCGAATTGGGCTACGGCATGAAGTTCCTCCCTCCGGAAGAGCGGAACCATTACTTTCTTTCGGTGGATCAATTCAAGGCACGGGTTGGCGAAGAGGGGATCGTTTACTGCCTCACGGAATATCGGGATCGTTTCGACGAGCTGAAAAGGATGTATCCGAAACTGGAATTGCTCTGGTCGAACGGGGCGTATTACCTGGCGAAGTTGAAGAGCTGATCCGGCGATGCATGCATGCCGCAGGAAATCGCGTGCCCCGGGACGGCTCGCCCCTCGTCCGGGATTTGAAGGTTGAAAAGAGGCGATTCAAGGCGGGACTCGATTTTATCCTTTCGTCTATCTTCGATTTTCAAATATCATTTTAAGTTCGTTGATTATTGAAGCCGTATGATTGTCCATGGAGGATGACGATTCAGACCGTTGTGCCCGGGTTTCCTGATCCTCGGAAAATTTCCTTTCAAAAGCTTCATCCCTGCCTGAAGTGTCATTTTTTGAATCCCTTGACGTCGGCCATGACGCGAGCGGTGTCTTATGAGATTGAGATTCGATAAATGAATAGCCTGTGCTCCAGGTGCTCCCGCTGTCGTCGGATATCCTGTAATTTCCAGTCAAGGAGTTGTCTGCATTGATTGAGAATGTATATAAACTGCGGTAAGGGGACGATGCCGACGTGGAACCGCTCATGATCAGGTATTGCGACAGGGAAGGATACCAGGCGCCTAGGGCCATGGTGGTGGTGGGGTAAATGGATTCGTATCCTTCGTAAAAATAGGTGCCTTCCGAAGTCGTGCTGTCGCTTTTCTTGTTGATCGTGATTCTGTCGGTCCAAGTGGAGATGATGGTATATACGAATTGGAAGTTTCCCAAAATGGCTTCCTCCACCGATGGCGACGATGTTTCCGGCGGGTTCTCCGGTTCCACTGCGCTGATCCCCGCATAGCTTTGCCCCCCGCTCTTCAGGTTATTATACAGGGCGAAGGCCGCCACCCCGTGGCTGGCTGTGATCTGCAAGCTTCCGCTGGAGTACAACCCGGCCCCCACAACCTCGGAAAGAGAATATTTCCCGCTCGCGTTGACCCCGAGAGTGTAATTCTTGTTCGTGACCACCTTTCCGTCGGCCCCCACGAAGGTGAGAGAAACAGTGGTCGCCGAGCCGTTGGGGTTGCAGATGTAGACGACGGTGTCCCAGGTCGCATCCTGGGCAACGTGGGGGATATATAGAGTCTCCGCCAGGTCGGGGATGAAAGTGATGTCGAACATGAGGGCATCCCCGGTACTTTCGGCAACGAATGCCAGCCCAGTGAGGGGCTGATCCGAGGTTACTTTCACCCAGCCTTCCCCGGTTTTCATCATGAAAGCCGCCTGACCCAGGGGAGGAATCGCCTTGCCTTGCGAATCAAGAGCCGAACCGTCCTGTTTGAAACCGGCTATGGTAACGGAGGCACTTTTCGTGGTGCTTCCGTTCTTGAGCGCTACCCCCGTCCAGTAGTCCTTGTTGGACAGGGTGTATGGAAGGTAGTAATCATAGGTTTCCGCCCCCGCGCAACTCCACGATAACAGGCCCTTGTTCGGAAAAAAATCCACCCTGAATGGTATTGCAAGAAGAATCACCAGAACCAGGATCCCATACATTGGCAAAACGGATCTTTTCATGACGCCCCCCAACGGCTAAAGATCTTTTTTCGGATGAGTCGATGCGACTCAACTTATGAGAAGTGTTCCGACTTTCGTGATAATGATTAAAGAGCCTACCCCCAAAGGCTTTATAGAACATAACCAATAAATAAAAAAAAGGTCAAGCCAATAGTTCTATCCTTCGGGACGCCGTAAGAGGTTGTCTCGAAAAGCGGTCTGCAAGGGCTTGCCATCACCAAGTTACAGGCTGGACTTCCGGGGTTCGGGATCTGCAAATGGAAAAAGGGCCGATTCGGGTTTCGATTCCTACGATTTCTCACGCAGGGGGATACGTTTGGTCCAAAACTTTCCGCCTTTGGGGGCCAGGGTTGACGAACTCGTAAGAAAGCCGAATCAACGCTTTTTCGAACGGCAAAGTAAAAAGCTC
>DJVQ01000022.1:0-16588 GCA_002441265.1 Syntrophaceae bacterium UBA6252 | reverse complement strand
GAAGGGGAACGCAGCATATGGGCTTTTTACGAAGCCGTCAGGGTTTGATCACTGAAATTGATCAGTTTCCATATTCACCGGTCTCGATTCTATGGACGGCGATCCTGGCAAACATGGCAATGTCCGGCCTGACCGAAACGAGAAGGCGCTCTAAGGACCGCCATAACGGAAAAGTCCATCCCGGCTGAAAGCTTCTGAAGGAAAGCCCCCCCGAAAGGAGATACAGGAAGGGCATCATGGGTTCTATGGCCTGAATTCGCAGCAGGGGAAACTCAGCCTGAAACATGTCCCTGTCCCGGGAAAACACGATCCAGGGGAGGGCAATGTTGGCTCCTGACAGAGGACCCGTGGAAGGGAATTCCCAGGTTTTTGCCTCCGGAACGAAAGGTTCAGAGTGAAACCGGCCATAAGCGAACCGGGACCACGGGGTAACCCATGGTTCGATCATGATGATCATGCCCCCGGGGGAAAGGCATCGCTGTGCTTCCCGTAGAAAGGAGCGCGGGCGCGGCAGGTGATGGAACACATCAACCATTACAAGGGCGGCAAGGGAAGCATCGGCGAAAGGAAGGGATCCGCCGTCCAGGACAATATCGATGTCAGGGCAAGGAATGGTGTCCGACTTTACAACATGGGGAGCAAACTTCTCCAGATAACCGGCCCCCGATCCCACCTCGACGACGGGACCTTTCCCGGCAGGCAACTCGTCACGGACTCCCTTGAACCATTCGTCATAAAGACGCCTGAGGAAAGGCTTTTCCAGGATAATGCGCCGACGGATTTCCGTGGTCCGGGGATCGTCGATATCAAGACCCCGTGCCCGGGGGTAGGTCAGCAGTTTCTTGAGCATCTTATGATCTTTCTTACGGAAGAATCCGTTTGTGCGGCCCAGGCATGAGAATGCCTCAAAAAGACTCTTGAGACAACAATATCATGTTTTTGAGAAAGGTACGAAAGCGTACCGGCCGATCCATGTATTTGGGGGGGTGAGTCTGAAGCGATGAACCATCCGCCTGCTTCAGGAGGACATCGACTGCAGACGGGCCGCACCTTGACGGCGCGCCCGCTTTTTGTACCATACCGTAAATCCCGCTCCAAAAACCATGCTGATGATACTGATATAGAAATATACCCAGTGAGGCAACTGGATAAAGTGGCTGTGCTTGATGAACGACATGACAGCGGAAACGGTCATCAGACATGCCCATACGATAGCGATATCGATACAAGTGCGAACGACATACACATCATTCCAGAGATTTTTCGGGAGTTCCCGTCTTGCATATTGCAATGTAAAGGGTTTTTTCACCGCGATTGAAAACCAGACGATTCCCGCTAAAACGCTGTTCGCCAGAATATCCATGTTGTCAGCCAGCCAGATTATTTTCAGGCCGTTGACCAGAAGGGCACAGGACGCGAAAAAAATAAGTGATCCCCATTGAAGTATGAATCGCTCCCGGAGATCGCGCAAACCGAAAATAATTGATGCCGCGAGACAAATCAGAATGGCAACCTCCAGCCGAAACAGAGAATGTCCGGCGATGAACATGAAGAGCAGCCAGGGAATGAATCCTAAAATTAATTTAAAGAACTCTTTCATAGAACCACCCCCGAACAATTCTGATGAAGCGACTGAAGGGAAGCCTGGCAATGTTGATAACGATATGTTTTGAGTATGCGAATTTAGCATGTTTGGCGGAGAGTTTCAACAGGATGAATAAATTATAGTCATTATAAAGAAAGATCAAATGCTCGAGCGATCCTCGATTTCCGATGCCTTACCTATTTTTTTAAGTCATTTTTTGAGAAAGTGGTCAAAGTATGCTCACAAAATAAAAAAGGGTCAGCTTCGGAATAGCCGACCCCTTGATTTTTCTGGAGCCGATGAGGAGATTCGAACTCCTGACCTACTGATTACGAAGGAGTTTAAGGGTTTCAACAGGATAGACCATGGTAAGGCATTGGAAAGGAAGATCAAGCACTTAAGCGATTTTCATTTTCCGATGCCTTACCCATTTTTAGCCTATTTTCGGAGCAACTGGTCAAAATTTGGTCACTGAATTTGACGATGTTTTACTATTATATTTTGAATTATTGGTATGCATTGGGGTGCCATTAAAATCGTACGCCCTAAGTGCTTCGATCATTCTTCTACCATATACTACATAATATATTTAATAAGTCTAGATATCCAATCCAAAATGATTGTTAAATCAAAAGATTTTTTTATTTCAAGAGCTGCTGATACTGCCGTCAATATGGTTAATAACAATATAACCAAAGTCATCAAAGACATGCGCTTTTGCAGTTGAATGTTTGTTTTAGCCAAATATTTTGAAACCTCAGTTGCCGTAATTTGTCTAATTGAATTTGCGGCGTCTCTTAGTAATGCCTCATTATTCTTAAGCTTATCTGCATAAAACAATAGTCTTTCTCTAATGGAAGCAAAAAGGCCAACTTCCTTGTTTCGCATTTTGTGAATGGCCTTAAATTCAAATATATCATGCATGAAGCATGTTTCGTCCATACAGAAATCTTTCAATTCATGTATAAATGGGACAGTATTTTTCTGGAGTTCTATCAATTGTCTATCAAGGTCAATTAAACTTGAAACATCCATATTTATATCATGTTCACCATATTTGTCCCTAAGCATATTTACCTGCTTCTCAAATAATTGAACTAATATTAGTAAAACCCAAGTGCCAAGAGAATTATCGATATAGTTAAGGTAATTAAGAATTCTATCTTCGGTAGTATTTCCGTAGCCTCTCAAATCTATACTAGCTAGCATCTCATTGATATTACCCAACAATACAATGCTATTTTTATTTTCGTGTAAATAATCCCGTGATTGCAGATAAACTCCCTTTAAATCATCGCACTCCCATGCGTAATAACTATTCTCTATCTCAAGGATAGCCGGATAACTTTTATTTTCTTTTCCATCTATCTTCTGATATGGGACATGCTTTTCGAAAATTATAAGTTCGCATGCTGGATATTCCCCATTTAAATACCCTGCAGAAAAAAGGCCTGGTAAATTATTTGTCAACCAGGAGGTACACAAGTTTTTCAAATACTCTCTAGTAAGCACAATGGCATCTTTCTTTTGTTGGTAGACATCAATTATCCTATATCCATCCTTCGTCCTTTCTTTATTTGTTGAATAAGTTTCTCTAATAGGATCTTCTATCAATCTTGCCAAGTCGTCCTTCATTTTGAACTTGCATGCAAGGATAGTTGTGCTTGGTAAAAATTGAAAAATGGAGGCTTTTATTGATTCGACGCCATCAGGCAATTTAGCCTTTCTTGTACCAGGCTGTGAAGTTTTGTTTTCTTCATCTACAATGTATCCCAGATTTATCCAATCTGATCCCGTCGTCGTATGACGTAATCCATTTAACATATCTTTCAATTCAACATTATCATCCCATGCATCTTCATTCCATCCAAGTTCTTTTATGCCATCATAAAAGTTAGAAATATAACTAGGCGTGTAAGCTTCAAAGGCCCATATGGCAGGTATTCTAATATGCTCTTCTTTGGGCGGAGTGGTTTTTGCGTTACTTATAGGATCATGGTCTTTATGAAAATGGGTGATATCATCTTCTGCGCACGTTCCTACATCTCTACGACTTTTAAAATGATGAAATAGCATCATGAATATATTATTCATGTTAGGAAGGCCATCAAAATATAATATGAGATCAAGCTTAATTACATCATTGTCATGTAGAAAAATTGTTTATCCGCTTTCACTATCTCTAACGTATTATCTTAGCCAAGGCGCGCGGATTCAGCTGCAACATGTCCTGCCAAGGCTGTAATAAACGTCTTGAGCCCCGTCATGCTCGACATTTCGGAATACGCTCCAGTACCTATCGCGCTTCGTGGAGCGGTAATTAATGAAGCATTTGTGTAAAGTTGTTCTTGTACGAGTTTCTGACACAACAGATCATAGCGCACAAGATAAGATGCTTCTCGAAATTCCTCAAAGATGGGAAAGTGTGGTGACTTGTCTCGCACAGGTGTACGTGATCTTGAATCATCCTCCACCATTATTAACCAGCCAACGAACGGACGCGGCTGCTTGCCGAAGGCTCCCTCCCGATAGGCTGTCCAAAAGTCATGAGCTGTACCAATAGCTTCTTCAGTACGATTGTTGAAGTTGTTACCAAAAGAAGGTCCGACTTGGCTTTTAAGCTCAATTGCGGCAATTAGTTCACCTTTATATGTGACTAGTAGATCCCACAATTTAGTCGGGCGGAAGAAGCCGGGTAATGTAACCATAGCCCGATTCCTATGAATATCGGCAGCTGCAAGTCCATTCGAATTTACGATGTCAATTATCAATGCCAAAAAACCATCCATGTTTTTCCCTGCGGTAACACCGGAACGCTCACCTTGATCAGCATTACCTGACTCAATTTGTTTCTGCCTCGCGGCCTCTCTGTTTCCCCAAAAAGCTTTAACAGCTTCACGCGCTTTCTTTTCGAAATCAACAAGATCTAGTCCCATTTATTCTCCATTACCCCCAATGGCTGATCTCTCTTCTTCACTTAGGCCATACAGTTCAAAAACGGCTCTATTACATGCCTGTAAATCTCTTCTTATCGAGGCATCTGCTAGTTTTATTCTTAGCTCTTCATTTACATCCTTCCACCTGGGAATACGTATGCGCCGAAGGTACTGCGCTTGAAATCGAAGAAAGCCCCCACGTATTTTGGTTGAGTAAGTCGCTATAAAAAGACGCGTAACGGCAGAAAGAAGCACTGCCTGTAAGGCTCGTAAATCCCACTCGTCGGAAATGACGTAGTAGAGATTGTGATGTGGATACAACTTCCCATCCTCATAAACGATATGGGATTCCCCTTTGATATCAGGAATCAATAGCTTGGGTTTGAATGTCAGCGCTGGCGTAATGCGATCGATTGTCCGATACCAATTAGCAGGAACCTTCCGTGCACAGTGACGTTTATCGATCAAATCCCGATGCGCCTCTAAGTATCGGCGCAGCCGCGGATATCTCCTGAGATCCACAAGACCTTTATCCGAAAAAGGATTAATAACTCCCTGCTCGCGCCATTTAACTTCCCCTGAGGCAATATCTTTTGTTGTTACCAAAGGAATTTTACGATCCGGTTCCACATCAAGAGATTCATAATCACCGATAAATGCCTTGTCTGCCCCCGTCGCCACCCCGATTCCCACCTTGCACCCAGCATCCTCAAGACATGGAAACTGCTCTTCAAGACGGCGGATCAGGGCCATTTGATCCAATGACTCGAGTAGCCATGGCTCCGAACCATTGGGGACTCGATCAAGTTCGCGTACCATTTCTTCCTTCATTGCCAAAACCGGCGCTTGCAGTTGGTCGGCAAGTTTCGAGAGAATACTTCGGTCGATAGCTGGTCGATGAGCTACGCGCGTAACGCCGACAGGTTCTCGAGTAATAATGGTAATTGCAGGATAAGCGCTGACTTCAGAATGAAAGGAGGGAGTATCCACCATATCAACGTATATTTTCAGATGGAACTTTTCAGAGATGAGTTTTCGCAATGGACCACCATAGCGATTCTTCATCCAACGATCTGAACAGATAAAGCCTAAAACCCCCGCAGTTCCTAGTAATGACAATGACTTCTCAATGAATGGGATGTAAATGTCAGCACGATCATACATCGTCTTAAAACGTTTCCGATATTCAGTGATCAACCGTTCCGGTATTAATTCCTGACGCACATAAGGCGGATTTCCTACAATGAAATCAAATTGGCTATCCAGGGGAGTGAGAAGGAAGTCTCCCTGACAGAGCCAATGACTCATCAGAGTCTTTCCTACTGATTCCTCTACTCCCTCTCGTTTCAATAGGGATAGGATTTCAGCTCGTGTTTTATCAAATGTGTCTCGATGCAATTCCACAGCATAGAGGGCACCACTCAAATCGTCCAACACCGTGCCAGCTCCTTTTCTTCGCCGCCATGCATTTAGGAGTCTGCCAATAATGGGAAGCAAGAAATCACCACCCCCGAATGATGGTTCCAAAATGCGCATTTCATGGAGTGGCTTATCTTGCGTGTATCCAACTAGATCAAGAATGAAATCAACAACCTCTCTGCGGGTAAAGATTGCTCCACGAGATTCTTCACCTGTCTGGATGGATAAGATCTCGATTGCATCAGCGACTCTTGGGGTACGATTATCAATAATATCATCCCCGAAATCTAAACCCACTTGCCTTGACAATGGCTTCATTATCGTCCCGGACTTGTCCGCTAAGTCTAATTTGACTTACGGTGAGTCATATTCATTTTCTGGAAGTATGAGATCATGCGACAATGCAGGTCAAGAAATTTATGATACTGGAGGTAACTTATCCCGGAGACCGACCATCCCACTGTCCTGATCCGGGGCCAGGTAATAGGCTTCCATTATCCCTGAAGTGATGATTCTTGTCAGGCACATAGGACATGGTTCGATACTGGAGAACAAAATCACTAACAAGAGTATGGTCATATTCTACTCAGTCAATGCCGCATTCAGCGGCTTGGCCACAATAATATGCCGTTAATAATCACTCTTCTTCACCCTCTATATTTTCAAGAAGCACGTCGCAAGACGCATAGAAATAATTCGGCTGCTGTGACTTCATTATCGCGGCATATGAGTTTTTGGGCTTTTTGTTCTTTTCGTATGCATATTTGAGCTGTAATGAATGATAATACTGTTCATCCAAATATATCTGCATAGGAGGATGTATACCTGTTTTTATCGCTGTTTTAACTGCTTTTTCAATGGCTAACAATTCAGCAAAAGGGACTCCCAAGCTGTTTAAGCAAATATGATTTTTACTGCCAGAAATATGCAGTAAGGGCTCTTCATAATACTCATTACTTCCCTGAGTTAGGATCGCATAGATATCGAGACCAAGAACTTCTTGATAGATTTCTTGAAGTCCCTTGATAATAGTCAAGAAGACTTCTGGTTTATAAGAACACTCAATACCTTTATGAAAATATCCCACCGCCCAGTTGCTTTTCAAAATCAAGCTATCAGCGAGAGAAATAAAGGATATATCTTTATGCTGTTCTGCCAAACAATCAATTCTTTCCCGCAGTCCTAGCAATTTTTCTTTTGTCAGTGTGTTATTTCTAATCGCATTCTTTACCCCAATAGCATCAATCAGTGCAAAAATAGAATACTCGCGCAAATGAAGCTCCTCTAACCAATCACGATCAACAAAAATATAGGGTTTAATATCGTATTGTAAACAGCCCACACATATCTTTATTTTTTCTCGTGGAAGACTAATCGAAACTTCGTGGAACCGTGTGCATGTATTTGGATACCAAGATAGATCTAGCGAGTTGTCGTTAATTTTCCTTATCGCGACGGGGCTCACATAACCCACTTCATAGGGATTGCATTCTTCTCTTCTGAGCATTTTCGTCAGTGCTTCGTCAAACTCCCCCATGTAAATCTCACTCATGAGAAGGCAATCTTCATTAAGCGGGATTTCTTCGTATGGATATTTATCTATATCACTGTTCTCAAACAAGACATTCTGCTCCGATTAGAATGTTTGCATTTGAGTTGAAAGGTGGGGCCAAATAAACAAGATCAACTGTGTCATCCTTCACATGACGGCGGAGGATGTCCAGGTTATCCCCGTAGCAGAGAAGATTAGTTGCGTTATCCACTGTTTCCTTTTAAAGTCTTCTTAATAAAATGTTACCATTAATACTTTATCACCTTCAAAAACTATTCCTCTGTCTTTGTTAGTATAACTATGACCATATATCCAACATTTCTTACCAGCATAGAATTCAATTCTGTCTGGATTACCAACTAATTGTCGTACTTCACCTTTTGTTTTTCCTATAAGTTTATTTCTAAGATAATCGATAGGTTCTATAAGCATGCTAATGGTTGGGGTTGATTTTGATTCCTCAACTACTTTCTTTTGTATGTCATGATATTTATCCTTATGTTTTACTGATACACATATGAGCCCAGTCGATTCCATTAAATACATTTTTATCAATCTATCACCGTGCACGGTCTCTTCTATTTCATCGGCTGAAATAACATTTTGAAGAGCTGTCGAAGCCCAACTAGACGCATCTTCCCATTCAGGAAAAATATTTTTAATAAAAATTAATAGTATTCCAGTATTACGCAACGCTATATCAGGAGCATCACTCGGTATGCCTGTTATCAGTGTTGCCGTTGAAACATCAGTTTTATTGCCTATTATTTCAAGTATGACAAGTTTATCTGATGTCTGTCCTAAGTATCTTCTTTCGCCATTGACATCAGATGATTTAGACATTTTTATGTAATGATCAAGATTTTTAATTATTTCTTTATAAGAAACACCGATTTTAAAAGGATTTTCCTTTTGGCTACATGCGCACAAAAATAGAGAAAGTAAAAATGCAATTGTAATAAGGCTTATTTTTTGAAAGAGTCTCTTCCGCATGGCAGTAGCTCCATAATAAAGTCTTTGTTATTTTTTATGATTAAGAACCTCCAAATAATTTCATAACCATCTGATATAATAATCCGTGTTCCGGTTCAGAAAAGCTGTACTTTTTTCAATGGATCCATATTGCAAATACACCTTATCTTCAGGAGTCTAAATTCATGTACCTCAAGGGGTAAAAGACAAGTGTTTTGTAGTACTGCGTTATTTCTTCCCCTCATTCAATCTTGTACTCATGCCCTACCCAAATGACTCTTCCGATCAGTTGGAATTGTTCCATGTCCACTTCCATCGGGTCCGGGATTTCAGCCTTGTTATCGGACAAGGCGATTATCTTTGAGCCTTTTTTGACCAGTCGCTTCACCTTCATCAAGTCCCCTTCCGTGAAGGCGTAAATTTGGCCGTCGATAATGTCCCTCAGTTCCTTTTTCGACATGTCCACAAGAACTAGGTCCCCGTCCCCGATGCTGGGAAGCATCGAATTCCCCCTGACAGTGAATAAGCCACACTGGTTAGGCTGACATCGCTTTTTCAGCCATGAAGTCTTGAAGGCATATTGTTGTTCAATATCCTGGGAGAGAACATAAGCGCCGGGGCCTCCTGCTGGTTGTGCGAAGAATTTAGAAATAAAGCTGAAGTCTTCAATGCAGGGGCAAATATCGGACGGAATTTTTACCAAATCTGAAAAAGACAAATCTCCTTGTCCGGTAAGGAGCCATTCCGAATTAACTCCAAATTCGTGATAGAGCACTTTCGCTATCACTGGAGAAATTTGCACCTTATCAGACTCCATGTCTTTTATCTGATACCATTCAAGGCCGACTCTATCGCCGAATTGGCCTTGAGTTAGTTTAAGTTTCTTTCTTAGTGTCTTTAATCTCTTGCCTGCCGTTGTCATAAAAAAACCATTGTTACAAAAAAATAGAGAAAAATCTCTTGACAGAATAGCGAATACTCTCTATCATCCAACCTGAATCCACGTTACAAGGTGAAACAACAATGCCAAAGTACAAGAGAACCGTCAATAAAAATCTATTGTTGTCACTCATCAAATACAACGGACACAGCTTCGCTTCCCTTGGAAAAGTCCTGAAGCCTCCCCTCACCCGGTCCGTTGTCTGCCGGATCTGTGACCCGGACCACCCCCACAAGCCTGAAAAGCGCATCCTGGAAATCTCCGAGCTCTTCCATGTCCCTCACCTGATCCTTTTCCCATTCGTCCCGGTCAACGGTAGCAAAACCAAAAATCAAGACAAATCAACTGACGTTGAGGTCTCTTGATGAACATCCACGAGCTTGTCACGGAGCTTGTCAACAAACACGGCCAGGGGACCCTGGCGGACATGATCCAGGTCGATCACGCCGCCATGTCACGCTGGCGCTCCGGACAGGGGGCGATAAACATTTCCGCCGTTGAAAAGCTCTTCGAAATAGCCGGGGTGGAGATCGTCACAAGATCGGAAATCGATGGATTCGAGAAGACCATTTCCTTCATCGCCGATCTCTGGAACCGCGAGAGGACCAAGCGGAAGGAGAGACAAGCACAATGAACCCTTTCCGCTCTTCCCTCTTCCCCCCCTCCATCATCCGGCCTTACCAAAGCCCCGAACCCGCCCGGCTCCGAGGCGGGTCTATCAATATCGGGCAGACTCATGCCGCTCAGGTTCGCCGGGGAACCGCCTTGTGGAAGGGACTTAATCGGTCCCACCCGGCACCCCCCTACTAGGGAAATGGAGGACAGCGGAAAGATGGAATTGAAGCACTCGCCGGGACCCTGGGAGACCAAGCGGGAGTATTCCCACGGTCCCGTCATCATCCTGGGCGGGGACGGGAAGCCTGTCGTCGTGTGCCGTGAAAAACGGGATCCCGAAGAATATGAGGCAAACGTCCTCCTGATGTCCGCTGCTCCGGAACTGTTGTCCGAACTGATCGCCTCTCATGACCGGGAATGGATGGAAGACCACGAGGGCATTCCCGCGCACATGGCCGGAGAACGCCCCGACGAGTGCGGGGCCTGTGCCGTCATCGTCAAGGCGCTAGGGATGAAATAGGCAAACGATGATCACCTACGAAGTCACATTCCGGGACGGCGAAAGCCTTCACCTGGGACCCTTTTCCGGGCGGAACGATGCCATTGAAAAGATGCTGGAGACTTCCCGGGAGTCCGGAATGGTCACCGGCTGGAAGATAAGGATTCAGGATGAAGAAAACGGGGAAGGAGACATCAAGAACATGGGAACCGTTGAATCGATCCGAAGAAGCACCGGGTACCTGGCAATGCGGCGCGAAGAGAAGGACCGGGACCGTAAATTTCATAGAGTCCTGGCGCTTGTCCTGGCCGCCGGCGCGATCCTGGCCGCGATTGCCTGGAGGATCCTGTTTTAGCCGGCGACCCCGGGGAAAAGGAACCGGGGAAAGGAGAACCTGACCATGGCAGAATCAATTTCAAATCCATTCAGGCGAGGGACACAGAATCACTCACTCCTGGAAAGGCTCCGACTCTTACCCATTCTCAACCATGAAATCGTCCGGGAGCTCGGGATCCTGAAGTACACCGGCCGGATTTCGGATGTCCGGAAGAAACTCCGGATCCAGGGCTTCGATCTTGTAGCGCGGAAAATCCATGGGGAAGTCCACGAATACCGGATCATCCGTCCCCGGCATGAAGACCATGAAAAGGCACAGGCGGAAGGAACACCCTCATGAGTCATCTTCACAGGGATCACGACATTCTCTTCAAAGCTCATCGGGACATCGGGGACATCCTCACCCGGGACACTCTCCCCGGCTTCCGGAAGCTGGACATGATCAAGGTGGTCATGGCCGCGGCGGACTGCGAGAGGAAAAACCTTCTCATCGAGGCGAAACGAAAGGGAGGAATTTCACATGAATCTTGAAACCGTATTCAGGACCGTTGATTCCTGCAGGAAGGAATACGACGCGCTTCTCAGGGAAAACATCGCCCTGAAACAGCATGTCCGGCACCTGGAGGAAACGGTGGAGGACTTGAAGGAAGAAATCAGGGCCGGGGGATCCGGATCCGGACCGGGGAAGAAGGATTCCTGATCTTCCGGTGCGCTCCGGGGTATCCATGGAGGCCCCGAGGCTTCCCCTGGGGAATTCCCCCGGATCCCATTCTGAGAATGAGGCAATGGCAGGAAGGCAAGAGGCAAGGAAGAGGCGGGAAAGGAGAAAGGCATCATGGCGCAGGAACCCTATTCAAACGGAACGATCGGGGATGGCGTAACTCATCTGATCGACATTGATGAAATGGCCGCAAGGCTCAAGGTGAAGCGCAGTTGGCTTTACAGGAAGACCATGCTGAAGGGGCCGGGGACGATTCCCCGGATCCGGCTCGGAAAGTACCTTCGTTTTAGTCCGGCCGACGTTTTCAGATGGGTCAATGAGACCTACGGGAACGAGACCGGAGAGCTTGAAGGATGCCAGCCGTTCCCGGCGAAGAAGGCCAGGCCCCCAAGATCCGGCGCTTTGCCCCGGTCCGACATTGACGAAATCGTTGATTCGTTCCGGCCAAGGGCTTCACGCAAGGGCCGCGCCGCCTGAGTCTAAGCCGTCAGCCGTTCAACGGATGATCAGGCGAAGCCCGGCGGGTGGCTTCTTCGATCGATGCGGCGGAATATCCGGGGGATCTTCTTTTCATGAGCGACATCAAGACAAAATTCCGCCTACGCCGAGACATCTTCCTACCCTGGGAAATGTTTGAGTCCAAAGCCTTCTCGAAATTGTCGGCCTCACAGATACGGACTCTGATCAGGTTTCTTCAGAAACGGGAATGGATCACGGAAGGAACGGGGAAAAAGAAGAGGCGGATCTTCATAAACAACGGCGTTCCCTTCACCTATTCGGAAGCCCATGAAGTGCTTGGGATCGGAGACACTCAATTCAGTACCAACATCCGAAAGCTTATGGAAGTGGGATTCATCGACCTTGAGCATCAAGGCGGAGTTTACTTACGGGACTTTTCCCGGTTTACCCTCTCCGATCGCTGGAGAAAATACGGGACCCCGGAGTTTGAGGCGATCACAAAGGAGAAAGTCTCAAAGAAAGGATTCGACATCCGATCGAACATGAAGGCTTCGGGAAAAAACACTCAGAAAAAGCAAGGCCCATCACTTCACAAAAGTGAAGTGATCGAAACAAATACTTCTTCACAAAAGTGAAGTGGACTTCTTCACAAAAGTGAAGTGATTGGGCCGAAAACGAAAAATCCGGGTACCACTTTTGTGAAGTGATGGAAAAGGCAAAAAATGGCTCTAACAAATTGAAACGAAACGAGATACGGCGAAAAAGCCTTTTGCACTGTTTTAAATTCCTACCACTTCACTAAAGTGAAGAGTTTTTAAGTATTACCATAGGGAGGGAGAAAATGCTTTTTGATAAAAAAAGTGTCCTGAAAGTGACGTGGGTCCGAACCTGGGTCCGGACGGAATTTCCCTCCAATAGATCAAATTCTTTCTTTTCTTCTGAAATCATTAAAGAATTCAAGTTTTCTGTCAAAGAGGGGCTTTTCTGTGGGGAAAGACCTGGGAGAAACCCTTCAGGATCCCGGAGCCCTTTCATCCCTCCAGAAACGGGCCGGGCAAGCACTGACAGACATTCCCTGAAATCAAAATGGGCAATCGCTCCGCGGGGCCTCCCCCGAGCCCTGGACAAGCCCGGGGCTTGTACCGGATCGCTCCCGGACAAATCCCGCACTTTCCCCGGCATGTCCTCTTCCCGGTCCCCTCATGAATTGATTCGTTCTCAGAAGGGTTGGCTACTTGACCGGTACCATCGAAAAAGACCGGTAGCCACTGGAATATTGAATCGTCACCTACCATTGCAAACTGATTTCTTACGTGACGGCTACTTGATCGATAGCCACCCTGAGAGCGGCACACGCGCCTTAAATAGGTCGTTTAAGTCCGTTTTAACCGGCCTAAACGCCCTAACCACCCTAGACCGGAAAACTGGAATGAAACCGGAATACCTTTCCGGACATCGGCAGACATCGGCGGGCATATGCGGACATTTGCTGTCATGTCCGGGTTTGATCAGGAACAAACCGGAACGATCCGGAACAAAAGCGGAACGCAAACCGGAAAAATCAAGAGTCAAGGGGAAGATGAAATCATGAAACGACCCGTTTTGAATGAAATGTCACTCGATGAGGCCAGGAACGGGCTCTTTCAGGGAACGTCACCCGTGAACATCATCACGATGGATCCCGGCCAATGGGACACGCTCCTCCAGGCCGCCTATGACCGCGGCTGGATTCTTCTCGAAGTGAGAAATGAAATGCCCGTGAGGGCCTTCCGGAGATTGAAGACATGACCCTCCAGGAAAACAGACAGGGAAGCGGCCAGGGAAATAGGCCAGGCCGTGTGACCCCTTCTTCAATTGAACAAACGAAAACGGGCGGACACCTGTTGAGATTCGACCACCCCAACGGACGGCTTCTTCAATTCGCCGGGCTCATCATGAGAGCGGCGGAGGCCAAGGGGAACGGCGTAGCGGAGAGAATGCGCGGAAAAAATTTTTATGCGGGTCCTTCTCAGAAAGGGGGGGACACGGGTGATTCGAACCTCAATTTGCATCCAGACAGAGAACAAAAATAGGGGGTGATAACAACAATGCCTGATTTTGAAACCCTGAATAGATCCGAATTGGCAAGGCATTTCGACGTTGCACCGCAGACGATTGATTCGTGGGTGCGGCGAGGATGTCCCGGGGAAAAAATCGACGGCAATTGGCAGTTTGATCCTGTTGAAGTCGAGGAATGGCGAGATCTCATCGACAATCCAAGCAGGGGCATGACCCCCCTGGAAGAGATCAAGGTGTTTGCCGGTCTCATCACATGGGCCGTCTTCGCCAAGATCAGCAAGGCGAAGGGAATACCCATGAAGGAGCTTATCCGGATCGGAGGAGTCCAGCAAGACCCTCATATCGCGGAGATGGTCCGGGTATTGTCGAAAAGGCTGAAATGAGAGTTTCCCCTGCACCGGGGGTTATCGGTGCCTATTTCCCCGGTTCCCCGGGGCTTTCATTCCCTCGGAGAAGGCCCCGGGGACAAAAAAATTTTCCATGAGGTAGGACCGATGAGCGACACGGACAACGAGTTTTTGAAACAGGCCATCCGGGAGTTTTACGAGAACTGGAAGAAGCAGGGCGGCGAGTACGAGTATTACGAGGTCGCCGTGGGATGCTTTTACGGAAAGGGCATGACGAAGCAGAAGGCCCTTATGGAAGCGAGGCGGCTTTATCCTTCGCTCTACAAGGAATTTCTTTACCGGACGTCGAGCGGCGGGAAAAGCCAGCTTCCCCTGGCGTTTGAAAAGTTTCAGGAGATGCACGAACAGGCCCGGGCGGAGTCCCGGAAGATGAACTGAAAGGAGAGAAGTCCATGTACCTTGAGGAATTGAGACAGAAGATCAGCGAGGACAAAGGGATCCAGGGTCTTTTGAAGAATTTGAAAAAGGCCGGGGAAAAGAGGTCGAACGCCTTGTCAAGACGGGCGGATATCACGGAGAAGCGGCGCGAGAAAAGGGAACAGATGGACAGGATCCGGGCCAGGAGGAAGGCGGCCATCCTTGAGGGGAAGGATCCCGAAGCCCTTCACAGGGAGGAAAAGGATCTTTCCGTTTCCCTGGAAAGCCTCGATCGGTGGATCCAGGAAATCGAGACCGAGATCATCCCCTCCCTGAATGAAGAGGCCAGGGCCGCCGAAGCGGAATTGAAAGAGGCGATTCACATGGTGCTCATCCCCTTCAGGAATGAAAAGCAGGAGTCCTTCAGCACACGCCTTGACGAGATCGGGGACGAGGTTATCGCCTTCGAGAAGGCCCTCATGGACGTTACCCGTGAAGTGGGCGCCTTCGTCCATTTTGGACCGATGCACCTTTCAAGCAGGAACCTGGTCGGACGGATCATCCCGCGGTGAAGATCATCCCCCCTGGGCCGATAAACCGGGGACCCGTTCAATCCCCGGGCTCCTTTCCCCCCGGGGGGGATGTTTAAACGGCCATGCGGGAATTCCGTCGCGTTTCCCGCTTCCATTGTTCACGGAGGTTTGGAGAATGGCGGTTAAAGAAAAACAGGAAACGACGGGCAAAAGGCTGACCCCCGGGGAAACGATCCGTGCTTACTGTCTTCATTGCGTCGGGGGGAGCTCTCAGGACGTGAAAGCCTGTGATGCCACCGATCCGAAATATCACGTCTGCCCCTTTCACCCCTTCCGTTTGGGTAAGGGAAGGCCATCCGTGAAGACGATCCGGAAATTTTGCCTTCAGTGCATGGGAGATTACACGGATTTTGTCCGGGATTGCGAGACGAAGAATTGTTTTTGTCACCCTTACCGGATGGGGAAGAATCCATATCTGACAGGGAGACGGGGAAGAAGTGGGGAATGGATGCGATCCATACACCCCCGAAAAGGGCAGTTTATGAGTAGATCGAACGGAAATTTTCAACGATCTCCTCTTGCCCCTACTCCTACCCTTCCCGGGGGACAAATAAAAAATTTGAGAGCCGAAAACGGCATGTCGGATCATCACGGGGAAAATCCGGAAGGGAGAAGTCCATCCCTTCAACGAAACACCCCCTCTTCTGCTCTGGAAACACACACCACAATAGCTGGAGGAAAACAAAATCCCGGAGGCATATCTGACCCTACCCCCGGTGAAAGAAATTCCTCTTCCACAGTAAAAAACCACATTCCGGGGATAACCCCGGGGATCACCCCCGAGGGCCAGGCCCCGGATCCGTCTCCCGGAAGGGAATCCCTTGAAAGGGGTCGTGTGCAAGTGAAATGGGAACAAATTCCTCTCTTCTCCCTCAAGGGGATACATAACCCCTATCCTGGGAGAAAAAAGAAAATTTCAGGCCGGAAACAGGCGTCATCCATCCAAAAATGACGGAAGGGAGGGCTTGAACCATGGCTGAAAGATGGAATCCCCTCGATCTTGGAAAACTGGATCCCGGGGCGGACGGACTCAGCGAGTGCCTGACATGGGGGATCGGACCCGTCAAGGCCCTTGCTGAAAGCCTTTATGAACTTGACCAGCGGACATCCGAAGTTTCCGCAAGGGAAGGCATCGAACG
>DJVQ01000008.1:26667-83830 GCA_002441265.1 Syntrophaceae bacterium UBA6252 | reverse complement strand
ATCGTCATGACCTCGCTGGCCTTCGGGTTCGGCGTCCTTCCCCTGGTCGTGACGACCGGCGCCGGCGCGGGGGCCCAGAACGCCATCGGCACCGGTGTCGTGGGAGGCGTGGTGACGGCCACCCTCCTGGTGATCGTCTTCGCGCCGCTCTTCTACGTGATCGTCGAGCGGATCTTCGGAAAAAAACTCAGAAGGAGCGAAGCGGCCGCAAAGGCGGACGCCGATCCTTCGGGGAGCCGGTAACATGAAAAAAACATTCCTTCTCCTGACTGGCATTTTTCTGTTCGCGACGGGCTGCACGCTGGCCCCGCGGTACACGAAACCGGAAGCCCCCGTCCCCGCGGAATGGCCAAAAAGCGCGGCCTGCGCCGGAACGGCGACGGCAACCGCACCGGCGGCCGCCGAATGGAAGTGGCAGGAATTCTTGATCGACGGAAAGCTTCAGAAGGTCATCGAAACGGCGCTCGGAAACAACCGGGACCTCAGGCTCGCCGTTCTGAACGTGGAAAAGGTGCGGGCCCTCTACGGGGTTCAGCGGGCCGAACTGTTCCCGTCGGTCAGCGCGGTCGGCAGCGGGACCAAGAAACGGGTCCCCGCCGATCTCTCGAGCTCGGGCAAATCGCAGACGGTGGAGGAATACAGCGTCAATTTCGGGGTCCTCTCCTGGGAGATCGACCTGTTCGGCCGGATCCGCAGCATGAAGGACAGCGCCCTGGAGCAATACCTCTCCACGGAACAGGCCCGGCGCGGCGCGCAGATCCTGCTCGTGTCGGAAGTCGCCACGGCTTATATGACCCTGGCGGTGGACCGGGAGAACCTTGCCCTTTCCAGGTCCACCCTCGAGAGCAGGAAGGCGGCCTACGGCCTGATCCGCCGTCGCTTCGAGCTCGGGCTCGCCACGGAGCTGGATCTCCAGAGGGCCCGGACGACGGTGGAGGCGGCGCGGGCCGATGTCGCCCGCTATACGCAGCTGACGGCGCAGGATGAAAACGCCCTGAACCTTCTGGCCGGTTCCGCCATTCCGGAGGAACTTCTGCCCGTCGATCTGGCGGCCGTGATGCCCCCGTCGGAGATATCGCCGGGACTTTCTTCCGAGGTGCTCCTGGGACGGCCGGACATCCTTGCCGCGGAACATCTCCTCAAGGCGGCCAACGCCAACATCGGCGCCGCCCGGGCAGCGTTCTTCCCCCGCATCTCCCTGACCGCGACGGCGGGGACGGCCAGCAGCGAGCTGTCCGGTCTCTTCGGCGCCCACCAGGCCGTGTGGAGTTTCGTGCCGGTCATTTCGATGCCCATTTTCGACGCCCGGACCTGGTCGGCCTACGACGTCAGCCAGGCGGAAAGGAAGATCGCCCTCGTCAAATACGAGAAGGCGATCCAGAACGCCTTCCGTGAAGTGGCCGACGGCCTCGCAGTTCAGGGGACGGTGGGGGAAGAGGTTTCGGCGCAGCGTTCCCTGGTCGAGGCGACCGCGGAAACGTACCGCCTGTCCAACATGCGGTATGAAAAGGGGATCGACAGCTTTCTCGGGGTGCTGGATGCCCAGCGCTCCCTGTATGCGGCGCAGCAGGGGCTCCTCGCCGTCCGTCTGAAACAGCTTGCGAACCGGGTGCTGCTGTACGCGGCGCTCGGGGGGGGAGGGAACTGAAAACATGGCTTCTTCGCACGGGCCGAAGCACGCCGCGGGCGGCGGGCCGGCATACGCGGGGACACGAAAGGGAACGGTCCGGAGAACACCCCCGGGCAAATGCCGCCTCGGGGGAGCGGCATGGATCGCGCTTGTATTTACGGTGCTTTTTCTCATGACGGGAGTCCCTCCGCTCCTGGCGGAGGAGGCGCCGTGTCCTTCCCGTTCCATGAACGAGGCGGGCGTCATCGTCGGTTACGGCCAGGGAAGCCTTCCCGAGGGATGCTACGATCCGCTCCTCGTGATCGTCCGGCTGGGATACGACCTGGAAAACCGGGTTGCCCTCCTTAGGGAATGGAAAGGGGTGCTGTCCCTGTATGTGGAACCCCAGGTGAATCCGGTGAACAGCGCGGAAACGGAAATCGAATTCGGCGTCGACGCGGGGGTCAAATACATGCACCCCCTGTCCGGAAGGCTCTGGGGGCACCTCTTCGCCTCCGTGGGACCCCATTACATCTCGGTGGTGACGGCAAAACAGACGAACGGGTTCATCATTTCCGACGTCGTGGGCGCCGGGCTGACCTGGTTCCTGACGGAAAAATCGGCCCTCGTGGCCGAGTACCGGTTCCGCCACCTCTCCAACGCCGACACCAACCTGCCCAACAACGGCATCAACTGTCACTTCGGAACGATCGGGTACACCCGGTTCTTCTGACGGTTTCCGCGACGGAAAAACCAGGGACACTTCCCGTATTTTTCTTTGGAAAAATACGGGAAGTGTCCCGGTTTTTCCCCCAGGAAGTGTCCCTGGTTTTTCCTTAAGTGTCCCGGCTTCTTGCGGGGCGGGTCTCACGCCGCGGTGCCCTTCTCTCAGGGAAACACCCGTCCGATGCCCTGGAAGATCCATGAGGGCAGGATGCCCGTCGCCAGCGTCGCCAGGGCCAGGAGGGCCGCGAGTCCCCCGGCGAGGGGCGCTCCCGCCGGAACGGCCCGGCCGCCTTTGTCTTCCGTCATGTACATGACCGCGACGACCCTGAGGTAATAGAACAGGGAAACGACGGTCATCCCCACGGCCAGAAGGACCAGGAAAAGCCATCCCTCCCCCAGGGCCGCCTTGAACATGTAAAACTTGGCGAAAAATCCCCCCGTCGGCGGAAGACCGGCGAGGGAGACCATGAAGACCGCCATGGCGAAGGCGACAAGGGGCCGCCTGGAGGCGAGTCCCGAAAGATCGCCGATTTTCAGGGACCCCCCTTTGCCGCCGGCGACGGTGACGGCGACGGCGAAGGCGCCCAGGTTCATGAGAATGTAGACAAGGAGGTAGAAGGCGAGGGCCGGCGAACCGTCTCCCGCCAGCGCCGGAAGCCCCATGAGCATATATCCCCCCTGGGCGACCCCCGAATAGGCGAGCATTCTGACCAGGTTTTCCTGCCTGAGGGCGGCCAGGTTCCCCACGGCCATGCTTGCCCCCGCCATGACGGCGCAGGCCCAGGGGAGGAAATCGGTCCCGGCCCCCGGCACGGCAAGGCCGATGCGGAGGAGCACGGCGAAGGCGGCGGCCTTCGGCGCCGCCGAAAGAAGGGCGGCCACGCCCAGGGGCGCCCCCTCGTACACATCGGGGGCCCACATGTGAAAGGGCACGGCGGTGATCTTGAATCCCAGCGCCGCCACGACGAGGGCGAGGCCGGCGGCGAGGAGCACCGGCGCGGCGGGGGACGCCGAAAGGCCGCCCATGCCCGTCGTCCCAGCGGCCCCGTAATACAGCGCCGTTCCGAGGAGAAAGAGGGCCGACGAAAAGCCGCCGAGAAGGAAATATTTCACGGAACCTTCCATCCCCTCCTTCCTGCCCCTGTCGAAACCCGCAAGGACGTAGAGGGGCAGGGCCAGGATCTCCATCCCGAGAAAAATGACGAGCAGATCCCGGGCGAAGACCATGACGTGCATCCCGAGAAGGGCGAAAAGGACGAGCCCGTAGTAGGTCTCCCCGTTTTCGTCCCCGCCGGTTTCCTGCCGGGAGAGGGCCATGGCGGCGAGCGCCGCCAGGTCCGTGAGGACAAGGAAAAGGAGGGCGGCGGCGTCCTTCCCGACGAGTCCGTCGAATGTCCCGCCGGCCGCTCCCGGATACGGGAACAGGGACAGGAGCAGGGAGACCGCCGCGGCGGCCATTGCGGCCGCGAGGGCGGTTCCGTTCGCCCGGGCTCCCCGGAGGAAAAGGATCGCCGCCGCGGTGGTGAGAAGGATCCCTTCGGGAAGAAGGGTTGCGAGGTCAACTTCCGGCAAGGCGATGTTCACGGGCGGTTCCCCCGATCTGGATGTGTTCCGCCGCCGCGGGCGGCGCCTCGACGGCCCAGCGGGAAACCGCGGGGACGGCGAGGTCCCGGACCGCCGGTTCCAGGCGGTCCGTCAGGATGGAGGGGAACAGCCCGATGACCGCCATGGGAAGGACCATGGCGGTCATGACGAACCGTTCCCGGAAACGGAAATCGTACACGGGGCCCCTTTCCGGGGAGCGGTCCTTCTCGAAAAGGACCCGCTGGGTCATCCGGAGGAGGTAGACCGCCCCGAGGACGAGGGTCGTGGCGGCGAGGGCCCCCAGCCACCATCGGAACTGGAAGCCCGCCAGGAGGATCAGGAATTCCCCGACGAAACCGTTCAGTCCGGGAATCCCCGCCGAAGAGAGCATGGCGATGACGAAGAACACGGCGAACACCGGCGCGCTCCCGGCGATCCCCCCCAGTTCGGCCAGCTTCCGGGTTTTCTTCCGCTCGTAGATGGCGCCCACGAGGATGAAGAGGGCGCCGGTGCTGAGCCCGTGGTTCAGCATCTGGACGATTCCGCCCTTCAGGCCCGCCGGGCTCATGCAGAAGATCCCCACCACGATGAGTCCCATGTGGCTCACGCTCGAGTAGGCCACGAGTTTTTTCAGGTCCTCCTGGGTAAAGGCCAGGAGCGCCCCGTAGACGATCCCGACGACGCCGAGGACCATGACGGCGGGGGTGAAGGCGGACACCGCCGACGGGAAGAGAGGAAAGCAGAAGCGGAGAATCCCGTAAACCCCCATTTTGAGAAGGACCCCGGCGAGAAGGACGCTTCCCGCCGCGGGCGCCTCCACGTGGGCGTCGGGCAGCCAGGTGTGGAAGGGGACGAGGGGCACCTTGACGGCGAAGGCGGCGAAGAAGAGCAGGAAAAGCCAGTTCTGGCGGCTTTCCGGAACGGAGAAGAGGAGCCACCGGGTGAGGTCGAAGGTGAACCCCGGGCCGTGGGACGCCGAGAGAAAGGCCATGAGGATGAAGCCCACCAGGAGAAGGAGGCTCCCCGCCACGGTGTAGAGGATGAACTTGACGGCGGCGTAGCGCCGGTTTTCGCTTCCCCAGACGCCGATGATGAGGAACATGGGGATGAGCATCGCTTCCCAGAAGACGTAGAAGAGGACGGCGTCCAGGGCGGTGAAGACGCCGATCATGGCCGCTTCCAGGACGAGAAAGGAGACGAAGTAGCCCTTCACCCGTTCCCTGACCGTGTTCCACGAAACGAGGACCGCCATGACGGAAAGGAAGCCCGTCAGGGGCAGGAGGAACAGGGAGAGCCCGTCCACGCCCAGGTGGTACGAGATCCCCAGGGATTCGACCCAGGGGTGGTGCTCCACGAACCGGAAGCCCCCGTCCCCGGACCCGGAGGCATGGAGGGGAACGAGGGTCAGAAGGAACGTGGCCGCCGTGGCGGCGAGGGCCGCGTGGGGGGCCCGCCGCGGGCTCCCCAGAAGGACGGCGGCGCATCCCGCCAGGGGAAGAAGGATGGTCAGGGAAAGAAGGGGAAAACCGTGGGCCGTCATGTCAGAAACCTCCCGAGAAATACAGGCCGAGCCCGATGAGGGCGAAGGCGCCCGCGGCGAGCGACGCCGCATAACGGCGGACCATGCCCGACTGGAATCGCGCCGAGGCCCTTCCCAGGGCCATGGACAGGGCCCCGAGGCCGTTCACCGCGCCGTCGACGACCCGGCGTTCGACGGCGGCAAAGGAAAAACGGGCAAGGGCCGCCAGGGGGCGGACGAAGAGCAGGCCGTAGAGCCGGTCGATTCCGAAGCCGTCCGCCAGGAAGGCGGGGGAGGGGGCTTTCCGGGACCGCGCGAAACGGCGGGTCGCCGCGAAGAGAACGGCGACGATGACGATGAGCTGGCCCGCCGCGAGGGCCGCCTCCAGGGCGGGGCCCCCGGCCCCGTGAGCCCCGGCGGGCATGTCGAGGAACCGGGCGAAGAGGGTGTCCTCCGTGAAGAGGGGGAGCCCCCCGGCGCCGGCGAGAAGGGCGCAGGCGCCCAGCACCGCCAGGGGCATGGTGAGGACCGGTCCCGGGCGGTGGAGGGGACCCGGATGCCCCTTCCGGCCTGTGAAGGCGGAGAGGAGCTTTGCCGAGTAGAGGGCCGTCAGGACGGCGCCGGCGAAACCGGCGAGCCAGAAGGCCGCGCCGTACCGCCCGAGGCTTCCCCAGAGGATGGCGTCCTTGCTGAAGAAGCCGGCGAAGGGAAAGACGCCGGCCAGGGCGAGGATCCCCGCGAGAAAGGGAAGGGAGACGGCGGGCATTTCCTTCCCGAGCCCCCCCATGCGGCCCAGGTCCTGCTCCCCGCCGAGGGCGTGGATCACCGCGCCGGCGGCGAGGAAGAGAAGCCCCTTGAAGATGCCGTGGGCGACGAGGTGGAACATGCCGGCGGAATAGAGGCCGCAGCCCACTGCGACGAACATGTACCCGATCTGGCTCACCGTGGAGTAGGCGAGGACCCGCTTGATGTCCCGCTGCCCAAGGGCGGCGAGGGCGGCGTAGAGGGCCGTGGCGAGCCCCACGGCGGCGATGACGGGAAGGACGGCGGGGGCCTTCTCCAGGAGAGGGGAGATCCGGCACAGGAGGTAGACCCCGGCGTTGACCATGGTGGCGGCGTGGATCAGGGCCGAGACGGGCGTGGGGCCCTCCATGGCGTCGGGAAGCCACACGTGGAGGGGGAACTGGGCGGACTTTCCCACGGCCCCGACGAACAGGAGGAGGGCGACGGCCGCCGCGACGGCTGTGGGAAAAGAGGGATCGGCCTCGAGGACGGCGGCGATTCCCCCGTAGCGCACCGTGCCGAAGGCCCCGGCGGCGAGCAGGATGCCGAGAAGGAACCCGAAGTCGCCGATGCGGTTCACCACGAAGGCCTTCCTGCCGGCGTCGCAGGCCCGCTTCCGCTCATGATGAAAACCGATGAGGAGGTAGGAGCACAGACCCACTCCCTCCCAGCCGGCGAAGGTGACGACCAGGTTGTCCGCGAGGACGAGGACGAGCATGAAGAAGACGAACAGGTTGAGACAGACGAAGTATCTCCGGAAGCCGGGATCGCCCCGCATGTAGTCCGCCGAGTAGATGTGGATGAGGAACCCCACGAACAGGACGACCAGGACCATGGCCATGGACAGGGGATCCAGGAGGAACCCCACGTCGACGGCGAGGGGGCCTTCGGAAAGCCACCGGTAGAGCCTGACGGCGATCCGGCGCTCCCCGGGGGGGCGGGAGAGAAGCTCCGCCAGGAACCCCACGGCGGCGGCCAGGGCGAGGCCCACGGAGCCGGAGGCCACGACGGCGATTCTTCTCTCCCGCCAGGAGGTTCCGAGAAGCCCGTTCACGAGGACGCCCAGGGCGGGCAGGGCGGGAAGGATCCACAGGGACCGGGATAACATGCGGTTCTATCCTTTCAGAGCGTTGATGCGGTTCATGTCGGCGGTTCCGAGGCGCCTGCGGAGGGCCGCAACGACGGCGAGCCCCACGGCGGCCGCGGCGGCGCCCGCCGCCATGATCACGAAAATGAACACCTGCCCCTCCGTGCCGTACAGATAGCGGGAGAACCCGGCGAGAACGAGGTTGACGGCGTTCAGCATGATTTCGATGCAAAGAAGCAGGACGAGGGCGTTGCCGCGGAGGACGAATCCCGCGGCCCCGACGGCGAAAAGGAGGATCCCCGTGAAAACGACGGCCATGAGGCTCATGAGCGCTTCCTTTCCTTTCTGACGATGAGGACGGCCCCCACGGCGGCGGCCAGGAGCAGCACCGACGCCAGCTCGAAGACGAGGAGGTGCCGGGTGAACAGGTCCAGGGCGATTTCCCGGATCCCGGGGCCGGGGCCCGGGGGGCCTTCGGGAAGACCTGTCCGGGGAAAGAGCCGGTTTCCCGCGAGAAACGCGGCGCCCCCCCCGGCGAGGACGACCGCCGCTGCGCCGGCGGTCAGGGGTTTCAAGGGTACGACAAACGGCGGCCCCCCGGTCTTCCAGTCGAGAACCATGACGGCGAAGAGAAACAGGACGAGAACGGCCCCGACGTAGAGAATCACCTGGAAGAGGGCGATTCCCGGGGCCCCCATGAGAAGGTACAACCCCGCCGTGGCGAGCAGGTTCACGAGGAGCGCCATGACGCCGTTCACGGGATTTCTGAAGACCACCACGGCCAGGGCCGACGCGGCGGCCGTTCCGGCCAGGGCCCAGAAGAGAAGGGTGTTCATCATCGGTTCCGGTCCTCCTTTCCATGGGAGCCGTTGTCGCCTTCCGGCGGGGAAAGGAGCCGGTCCGTCCCGTAGAGAAGCTCCCGGCGGTCCTCGACGGCCAGTTCGTACCGGTCGCCCATGGCGATCGCCTCCACGGGGCAGGCCTCCACGCAAAGGCCGCAGAAGGAGCACCGCCCGAGGTCCAGCTCGTAGCGCGCCAGGGTTCTCGTCCCGCCGGGACCCGTCCCCGGCTCGACGGCGATGCACGACGACGGGCAGACCTTTTCGCACAGGCCGCAGGCGACGCAGCGCGGCCGGCCGTCCTCCCGGGCGAGAAGGACCGGCCGCCCCCGGAACCGCGGCGGCAGCGGCCGCTTCACGTCGGGATACTCCTCGGTGACGGGACGGCGGAAAAAGGTTCTGAACGTGAGGGCCAGGCCCTTTGCGAGCGCTTTCATGGCGGCCCCCTATCCGGCCAGGACCGCCAGCAGGGCCGTTCCCATCAGGTTCAGGAAGCCGAGCGGCATGAGGACCTTCCAGGAGAAGGACATGAGCTGGTCGTAACGGACCCGGGGGAAGGTCGCCCGGACCCAGATGAAGGCGGCGAAGACCAGGAACACCTTGACGAGGAACAGGATCGGCGCCGGCAAGAAGGGGCCGTTCCATCCCCCGAGGAAGAAGAGGCTGACCAGGCACGAGGCGAGGAGGATGTGGGCGTACTCGGCCATGTAGAAGAGGCCGAACTTCATGGACGAGTATTCGGTCTGGTAGCCGGCGACGAGTTCGTTCTCGCACTCCAGGAGATCGAAGGGGGTGCGGTTCGTTTCCGCCGAAACGCACACGAAGAAGAGGAGAAGCCCCAGGGGCTGTTTCACGGCGAACCAGAGTCCCTCCTGGGCCTTCACGATGTCGACGAGGCTCATGGACCCGGAGAGGACGAGAACCGCCGCCACGGAAAGGGCCAGCGGGATCTCGTAGCTGATCATCTGGGCGGCGGCGCGGAGCCCCCCCAGGAGGGAGTACTTGTTGTTCGACGACCACCCCGCCAGGAGGATGCCGTACACCCCCATGGAAGAAAAGGCCAGGAGGTAGAGGACGCCGACGGGGAGATCGGCCACGACGATGCCCGGCGACGTCGGCACGACGGCGAAGCAGGCGAGGACCGACACGAGGGAGACCGCCGGCGCCAGGAGGAAATAGAACCGGTTGGCGTGGGAAACGGTCATGTCCTCCTTGAAGAAGAGCTTGATCCCGTCGGCCAGGGGCTGGAGGAGGCCGAAGGGACCCACGCGGTTCGGCCCCTTCCGGATCTGGAAGAAGGCGAGGAAACGCCGTTCCATGAGGGTCATGTAGGCCACGATCCCCATGAGGACGGAAAAGATGAGAACGATCCGGACGATGCCGGCAAGGATTTCCCGGGACATCACGGGCGCCTCCTTTCGATGACCGCCTGGACGGCCGCGGTTCCGGGACGGATAAGGGAAAGCCCGGCGGGATCTCCGGTCACGTGGGCGAGAAGCGCCGTTCCCTTTTCGACGCCCGGGGCGCGGCCGGCCTCGGCCGGGGCGGACCCGAAGGGGGTCCGGACGGACACCGGTTCCCGCTCTCCGAAACGGTTGTCCTCGAGGTCGTCCACGTTCATCAGCACCCGGAGCCCGCGGCGAAGTTCCAGAAGATCGGGGCTCCGCAGTGAAAGGGGACCGTCCCCGAAGATCGACGGAACGGGGACGAGGGTGCAGGGGAAGCCCTCGCCGCCGGGAAGGTCCTTCGGGGATTCCTCCGCCGGGACGGACGAGGGACGATCGGGCGGCCCGGGAACGACGGCGCCCGGATCGGTATTCCATTCCGGGAATTCCGGTGCGTTTTCGCCCGCGGCCTCTCCCAGTGCGGCCCGGAGATCCTCCAGGATCTCCAGGTCCGGCCTGGCCTCTCCGAAGGGGGACAGGAGGGGATGGAGGGTTCTTTCGACGCCGGTGAGCGACCGGACGGTTCCCGACTTCTCCAGGGGCAGGGCCGACGGCAGGACGGCGTGGGCAAGGGCGGCGGCCGCCGTTTCGTAAGGCCCCTGGCAGACCAGGAGTTCGAGTTTTTCCAGGGCTGCCCGGACCCGGTCCCCGCCGGGGAGCGACTCCAGGGGGTCCTCCCCGAGAAGCCACAGGCCCCGGATCCGCCCGTCCTCCATGGCCTCCAGGAGGGCGGCGCCGTCGGCGGCGGGACCCGCCGGGACGAGCCCGGCGTCCAGGACCGCCCCGCGGCTGTTCAGCCCGCCTCCCAGGGGAAGGACGGCCCGGGCCCGGTCCTTGAGGAATGCGGCCATCCGGGCCCTTTCCCCGCCGTCCCCGAAGAGGTCCGGCACGACGAGGACGGTCATGTTCCGGCCCGACTCGAGAAGCCCGATGAGCCGGGCGAGCCGTTCCGTGTCGACGAAGAGGGGTCCCGTATCCGGCGGGGGGCCGTTGCGCTCCCCCGACAGGGCCTTCCGGAGACCGGCGAGAAATTCGTCGAACCGTTCCGGCGGCACCACGAGGGAAAGGTCCGCCCGGCCGCTGAGATCGTCGGGCCAGGACGAAACCACGGCGAGTTCCTTCCAGGGGGATTTCAGAAAGCGGTTGACCAGGGGTTTCAGGACGGGGTGGTGTTCGACGGCCCCGCCGCCGAGGACGAGAAGGATGTCAGCCTCCCAGGGGTCCCTCCGGTCTTCACCCCCCGGGAACGATCCGCCGTTTTCCCCGTCGAGGACGGAAAGGATCCGCCGGTATCCGCCGGCCCGGAGGGAACCGACGCCGCTGTGGATCCGGTCCAGGAAGAGGGACCTGCACGACAGGGCCTCCTCCGTGGTGAGATGGTCCGCCGTGAGAAGGGCCAGCGACCCGCCGCCGCGGGCGGCGAGAAAGTTCCGGAGCTTCCCGGCGGCGTATTTCACCGCCTCGTTCCAGGAGACCTCGACCTGGGTTTTCCCGCGGCGGACCCGGGGCCTCGCCGGGCGGGCGGCGTTTTCGAAGGCCCGCCAGCCGAAGCTTCCCCGGACGCACAGGAGTCCCTTCACGCCGTCGTCGCCTTTTTCGGGGACGACCCTGCGGATCCGCCCTTTTTCGAGATGAAATTCGGCGGGGCAGATGAGGCCGCAGTGGGTGCAGAAAGCCTGGCGTTTTTCCAGTTTCCAGACCCGGGTCCGGTTTCCGTAGAGGCGGTCGTTGAGGGCCCCCACGGGGCAGGCGGAGACGCACAGGCCGCAGAAATCGCAGTCCAGGGGCCGGCCGCCGTCGGTCCCGACCTGGACCCGGTGCCCCCGGTGGACGAAATCGAGTTCGCCCCGCCCCTGGAGTTCCCCGCAGATCCGGACGCACAGCCCGCAAAGGACGCACCGGCTCATGTCCCTCTCGATGAGGGGCGCGGCGCGGTCCGCGGCGCCGGGGGTCCGCGTGGCGGGCAGGGGGACGCCGGAAACGCCGTAGCGGTTCACCAGGTCCTGGAGGGTACACTCTCCCGCCTTGTCGCAGACCGGGCAGTCGGGGGGGTGGTCGGCCAGGATGAGCCGAAGCTGCGTCCGGACGGCTTCGAGGACCCGTTCGGAATCGGTGACGATGTCCATGCCGTCCCGGGCGGGGGTGAAGCAGGAGGGCGTCAGGGCTCCCGGTTTCCTCCGGTCCTCCACGACGCAAAGCCGGCAGGCCCCGTAGGGGGCGACCCTCTTGTCGTGGCACAGGGTGGGGATGAAGACGCCCGCCTTTCCGGCGGCGTCGAGGATGGTGCTCCCCCCGGGCACGGAGACTTCCCGTTCATTGATGCGCAGCGTGATCAGAGCTTTTTCCACGTCCCCGTTCCTTTCATCGGATCGCCCGGAACCGGCAGGCCCGGATGCAGGATTTGCAGCGGATGCAGCGATCCCGGTCGATGACGGCGATTTCGCCCTTGATCCAGGCCACGGCATCGGCGGGACACACCCGGGCGCAAAGGCCGCACCGCCGGCAGGCGTCGCCGTCGACCTCGAACCTGAGAAGGTCCGTGCAGACCAGGGCCGGGCATCGTTTTTCCCGGATGTGGGCCTCGTATTCGTCGCGGAAGTGCCTAAGGGTGCTCAGGACCGGGTTGGGCGCCGCCTGGCCCAGCCCGCAGTGGGAGGTGTCGGCGACGTGCTCCGCCATTTTTTCCAGGTCCTCCAGGTCGGAGGGCTCCCCCCGCCCTTCGATGATCTTTTCCAGGAGGTCCAGCATGACGTTCAGGCCCGTCCGGCAGGGGACGCACTTGCCGCAGGACTCGTCGACGCAGAACTGGGTGAAGAACCGGGCCACGTCCACCATGCAGTTCGTGTCGTCCATGACGACGATGCCGCCGGAGCCCATCATGGCCCCCGCGTCCTGGAGGGAGTCGAAGGTCACCGGGAGGTGGAGGTGCTTCTCCGTGAGGCAGCCGCCGGAAGGGCCGCCGAGCTGGACCGCCTTGAAACGGGCGTTTCCCCGGATTCCCCCGCCGATGTCGAAGATGATCGTCCGCAGGTCGGTGCCCATGGGGACCTCCACGAGCCCCACGTTCTTCACGGCGCCGGTGAGCGAAAAGACTTTCGTCCCCGAGCTGTCCTCCGTGCCGATGGACCGGAACCACTCCCCGCCCTCGAGAATGATCCGGGGGACGTTGGCGAAGGTTTCCACGTTGTTCAGGCAGGTCGGCTGTCCCCAGAGACCCGACTCGGTGGACCGGGGGGGCTTGATCCGGGGCATGCCGCGCTTCCCCTCGATGGAGAACATGAGGGCGGTGGACTCGCCGCAGACGAAGGCGCCCGCCCCGGGGTAGATGTCGACGTCGAAATCGAAGCCGGTCCCCAGGACGTTCCGTCCCAGGAAACCCTTTTCCCGGGCCGTGGCGATGGCGGTGCCGAGCATGCGGAGGGCCAGCGGGTACTCGGCCCGGACGTAGATGCAGCCCCGGGAGGCCCCGACGGCGTAGCCGCAGAGGATCATCCCCTCGAGGACTGCGTGGGGGTCCGATTCCATGATGCTCCGGTCCATGAAGGCCCCGGGGTCCCCCTCGTCGCCGTTGCAGATGACGTACTTGGGGAACCGGTTGTATTTCCGGGTCTCCTCCCACTTCCGTCCCGTGGGGAATCCCGCCCCGCCCCGGCCCCGAAGCCCCGAACGCTTCATCTCGGCGATGACCTCCTCCGGCGTCATGGCCGTGAGGGCCTTGTACAGGGCGAGGTACCCGTCATGGACGATGTACTCCTCGATGCTTTCCCCGTCGATGTGCCCCCGGTTCCTGAGGACGACGAGCTTCTGCTTCGCGAAGAAATCCACGTTCTCGATCCCGGGGATCTCCCGGTCCCTTCGGGATTCCGCCGGGGGCGGGGCCAGGGGGTGCCCCCCGGAGGCGAGGAACGACTTCAGGGTGTCGGCCAATCCCTCCTCCGAGAGGACCTGGTGGACCTGCCCGCCGGGGAGGAACATGATCGAGGGCCCCTGGTAGCAGGAAATGAGGCATTCCGTCTCCACGAGATCGATCCGGTCGCGGACGCCCAGCGTCTCGAGGGCTCCCGCAAGAAGGGCCCGCACGTCGACGTCCCTGCGGAACTTGCAGGTCCGGCTCGTGCAGAAGGCGATCCGGTTCACCGACGGGATCATTCCACCCCCACCCGTTCCTGCGATTTTTCAAGCCCCTGTCCGATGGCGTATTCCGTCTTGGGGTGTCCGGCCAGGATGTGGCTGAAAACGATCTGCCGGGCCTTCACCGGGTCGAGATCGCCGTATTTCACGGGCGCCTCGCCGGGCCGGTGGACGGTGATCATGGGTTCCATGCTGCACAGACCGGCGCAGCCGGTGATGCGGAACCGGACGTTTTTCAGGTTCAGCCGCTCCTTCTCCTGCTCCAGCGCCTGGAAGACCTCCCGGGCGCCCGCGGCGATGCCGCAGGTCCCCATGTGGACGTCCACCACGACGACACCCGACGCCAGTTCCTTTTTCCGGTTGTCGATGTACCGGTCACGGATCCCTTTCAATTCCTCGAACGTCATGGCCGTTCCTCCGCCTTTTCGATGATTTCCTCCGCGTTTTCGGGGTCGATGAGCCCGAAGGTCCGGTCGCCGATGACGACGACCGGCGCGAGACCGCAGGCCCCCAGGCAGCGGACCTCCTCGATGGAGAACGCGCCGTCAGGGGAGACCTCGCCCTCCTCCACGCCGATCCTTCGCCGGAGACGGTCCAGGATCTCGGCGGACCGCTTCACGTAGCAGGCCGTCCCGCTGCAGACCTTGACGACCTGCCGGCCCCGGGGGGCGATGCTGAAGTAGGAATAGAACGTGGCCACCCCGAAGACCCTGCTCGGCGGGATCTCCATCTTCGCGGCGATGTAGCGCTGAAGATCGAGGGGGAGGTGGCGGGTCACGTCCTGGATCTTCTCCAGGACGATGAGAAGGGCGCCGGGGACCTTCCCGTATTCCTCGATGACGGCGTCCACCCGGGCCATCCGTTCCTCCGAAAACTGATTCACCAGTTCCTGTCTCATGTGCGGTTTCGTCTCCCGTTTCGGTTCTTTTTTCCGTTTTCCCCGCCTACCGGTCCACCTCGGCGAGGACGATGTCCAGGGCCCCGATGACGGCCATGACGTCCGCCAGAAGCCGCCCCCGGATCATTTTCACGAGGCCCTGGAGGTTCACGAAGGAGGGCGGACGGACCTTGAGGCGCAGCGGCGCGGGGCCCCCGTCGCTGACGAGGTAGAAGCCCAGTTCGCCCCGGGGCGATTCGACGGCGTGATACACCTCTCCGGCGGGCGGGCGGATCCCCTCCGTCACGATCCCGAAGTGCCGGATCATGGCGGCGGTGTTGCGCCCCGGTTCCCCGCGGGGCGGGAAGGCCGCCGCCGACCCCGGCGCGATCCAGTCCCCTTCCGGCAGACCTTCGACGGCCTGCCGGGCGATGCGGGCGCTCTCCCGCATCTCCCGGACCCGGACCAGGTACCGGTCGTAGACGTCCCCCGCGGTCCCCAGGGGTGTTTCAAAATGAAATTCGCCGTACCCGCTGTAGGGGTGGGTTTTTCGGATGTCCCAGCCCACGCCGGCGCCGCGGAGCATGGGTCCGGTGATGCCCAGGCGGAGGCACCCGTCGCCGTCGAGGAGGCCGACCCCTTTCGTCCGCAGCTTCCAGATGGGGTTTTCCGTGAGGAGCGTTTCGTACTCGTCCACCCGGCGGGGGAAGGACCCGGTGAAATCGAGGACGGCTTTCACGAAGCCCGCATCGATGTCGGAGGCGAGACCGCCGATCCGGAGGAAGCTCGGCATGAGGCGGGAGCCCGCAAGGGACTCGAAGAGGTCCATGAGGGCCTCCCGTTCCCGCAGGGCGTAGAACAGGGGCGTCATGGCCCCCAGGTCGTGGGCGTGGGTGCCGAGCCAGAACAGGTGGCTCGCGATCCGCTGGAGTTCCGCCAGGGCCGCCCGGACGTACTGCGCCCGCCGGGGGACTTCGATCTCCATGAGCTTTTCCACCGCCAGCACGTAGGCCAGGTTGTTGCTCAGGGCGGCGAGGTAGTCGAGGCGGTCCGACAGGACGACGAACTGCTGCCAGGTACGGTGCTCGGCGAGCTTTTCCATGCCCCGGTGCAGGTAGCCGATGTCGGGCCGGGCGTCAACGACGGTCTCGCCGTCCAGCTCGAGGACCACCCTGAGAACGCCGTGGGTGCTCGGGTGCTGGGGGCCCAGGTTGAGGGTGAGGGTCGTTTCGCTCATGGCGTCTTCACCCCCTCGAGGGGGAAGTCCTTCCGCAGGGGGTGCCCCTCGAAATGATCGGGAAGAAGGATGCGCCGCAGGTCCGGGTGGCCGCGGAACCGGATTCCGAAGAGGTCGTAGCATTCCCGCTCGTGCCAGTCCGCCGTTTCCCAGATCCCCGTGACCGAATCCACGACGGGGTCCTGCTCCCCGAGGGGGACCTTGAGGCGCAGCCGGGTTCCCGTGGCGGGGGAGAAGAGGTGGTAGACCACCCGGAACCTCGGGGCGGCGGGGTGGAGATCGAGGCCGCACAGATCGGAGAGGAAGCGGAAGGCGAGGCCGGGTTCGTCCCGGAGAAACCTTCCCAGGGGAAGCAGGGCCTCCCGGTCCGCCGTGAGGGTGGTCTCGCCGCGGAACACCTCGGGCTCCCGGATCGACCCGGCGAAGCGCCGCTGGAGGGCGTCGAGGTTCATGGCGCACCCCCTCCCGCCTCCCGGGCGATCTTTTCCTGAAGGCGGATGAGCCCGTCCAGGAGCGCCTCGGGCCTCACGGGGCACCCGGGGATGTAGATGTCCACGGGCAGGATCGAATCGACCCCCTGGACGACGGCGTAGGTGGGGAAAAGCCCCCCCGAGCACGCGCAGGCCCCCATGGCGACCACCCATTTGGGCTCGGCCATCTGTTCGTAAAGCCGCTTCACGGCGGGGGCCATCTTGTTCGTCACCGTCCCGGCGACGATCATCACGTCGGCCTGGCGGGGCGAGGCCCGGAAGACCTCCATGCCGAACCGGGAGATGTCGTAGCGGGCGGCGGCCGTCGCGATCATCTCGATGGCGCAGCAGGCAAGCCCGAAGGTCAGGGGCCACAGGGAGTTCTTTCTCCCCCAGGCGACGATCCGGTCCAGGTTCCCCCTGAAGAGCGCGCCTCCGGGGACGCATTCTATTCCCATTCCAGGTCTCCCTTCCGCCAGACGTACAGGAGCGCCGCCAGAAGGACGGCGATGAAGACGAACATCTCGACGATCCCGAACCAGCCCAGGTCCCGGACGACGACGGCCCACAGGTAGAGAAAGACGATTTCCACGTCGAAGACGACGAAAAGAAGGGCCACCTTGTAGAAACGGACGAAAAAACGCGGATCAGGCTTCTCCAGCGGAAGCATGCCGCACTCGTAGGGCACGTCCTTTCCTGCGGTGAGCGGCCTGCGGCCGACCCGGCGGGAGACGAGGAGGATCGCCGCGGCCGAGCCAGCGGCCAGAAGAAGAAAAATGAAAAGGGACAAGGATGAGGACATGGGATGGGGCACTCTCCGTTCCGTGTGATGGAGGGAGAGGTTGCAACGGCCGTGCCGCCCCCGGCCGCACGAACCGGGACGGCCCCAAGGGGATGTGATTATAACTTATTGTAATCCTGGAGAAGATACAGAATCCGGAAGGGGGCCGGCCGTCGTTTCGCTCCGGCCGCGGCGGGCCGGAAGGGAAGGGAAAAAGGCCGGGGAAGGTTTTCAGAATGAAAGGTGCGTGCGCCTATCGAACACGTTTCAGGGGAACGAGTTGTAGTCCTTTTCGTACGTCTTGAGTTTCCGCCACAGGGTGGTGTAGCCGATGCCGAGTTTCCGGGCCACGAGTTTCTGGTTGTAGTTGTAGCGGTGCATCGCCTTGAGGAGATAGCGCCGTTCCATTTCCCGCAGGGGAACGATGTCCTCCCCGTCGTCCCCGGAATGCCTGAGGTAATGCTCGAAGGCCAGGGGAAAGTCCTCCGGCAGGAGGACGGGATGGGCGGACAGCACCGCGGCGCGCTCGAGGCTGTTCCGGAGCTCCCGGACGTTTCCGGGCCAGGGGTAGGTCGCGAGAACGACCATGGCTTCATCGGAGACGGTTTTGCCTTCCCTGCCCAGGCGCCCGTTGATGTCCTGAAGGATGTAGGCGACCAGCGGCTCGATGTCCTCCCTGCGTTCCCGAAGGGGGGGGATCACGATGTCGATGACGCTCAGCCGGTAGTAGAGGTCCTCCCGGAAGGTCCCCTCGCCGATCATCCGGCGGAGATCCCGGTTCGTGGCCGCCACGATGTGGACGTCGACGGACCGCCGTTCGTTGTCGCCGAGCCGGCGGATCTCCTTTTCCTGGATGACCCGGAGGAGCTTGGACTGGAACTGGGGAGTGGTGTCGCCGATCTCGTCCATGAACAGGGTTCCCCCGTCGGCCACCTCGAAGAGCCCCATCCTGTTCCGGGTCGCCCCCGTGAAGGCCCCCCGGGCGTAGCCGAAAAGCTCGCTTTCCAGGATGTCGTTGGGGATGGCGGCGCAGTTGACTGCGACGAACTCCCGCTTCCGCCGCGAGGCGCTGCGGTTGTGGATGATCCGGGCGATGAGTTCCTTTCCCGTGCCGCTCTCGCCGTGGATGAGGATGCCGGCTTCCACGTCGGTGACCCGGAGGGCCGTTTCGAGCACCTTTTCCATGCTCCTGGAAACGCCCACCACCCGGTCGACGAGATAGCAGTAAGGCTCGTTCACCCGGCGGAGCGACTTCAGATCGTGTTCCCGCCGGAGCACGGCTTCCCGGACCAGTTGGAGGAGCCGGTCGCCGTCCACCGGTTTCATCAGGTAATTGAGGACGCCCGCCTTGATGGTCCGCACGACGCAGTCGATGGAACCGTAGGCGGTCACGATGACGACGTCGACGCGGGGGTAATGCTCCCGGATCCAGTGCAGCAGTCCCATGCAGGCGCAGTCCGGGGCGCACAGATCCGTGAGGACGAGGTCATGGACGTGTTCGCCCATGAGGCGCATCGCCTCGATCTCCGTCGCCGCTTCATCGATTTCGTACCCTTCGTTCCGGAGAAGGGCGGCCAGGGACGAACGCTCCCGCCCGTCGCCGTCGGCTATGAGAATCCTTTTCAATGCGAAAGACTACCTTCCGCGCCCCCCGTTTCGAGTGGCGCGATCCTGCTCATGATATGGAACGCTTTCTATAGGATATTCGAGCGAAGGAATCAAGCCCGAGAATTTTTTCAAAAAACGGCCGCGCTTCCCCTGTCGATACCCCCTCCCTTTCGAACGGAACCGCCCGTCCCGGAGGGGCGGGTCCCCACAATTCCCTTGAAAGCGGAGGGGATCTCGGATATCGTGGGTTGCGGTTCAAGACGCTTTCCCTCCCTGCCCGCAGGGACCCCGCAGACACCCGGACGGAAAACCCGATGACGAAACTGCTCCACACCTCCGACTGGCACCTGGGCCGCACCCTTTACGGCCGGAAGCGGTACGGCGAGTCCGAGGCCTTCCTCGACTGGCTGGCGGACCTGATGGAAAGGGAACGCGTCGACGTCCTTCTCGTCGCGGGGGACGTGTTCGACAACGCCGCCCCGGGCACCCGCGCCCAGGAGCTGTACTACCGGTTCCTGTGCCGCGCGGCGGCCGCCCCGAACCGCCACGTGGTGGTCACGGCGGGGAACCACGATTCGCCTTCCTTCCTGAACGCCCCGAAGGAAATCCTGAAATTTCTGAACATCCACGTGGTGGGGACGGCCTCCGGCCCGCCGGCGGACGAGGTCGTCGTGCTGTCGGCGCCGGACGGGGATCCCTTTCTCATCGTCTGCGCCGTTCCCTATCTCCGGGACCGGGACATCCGCACCGCCGAGGCCGGGGAAACGGTCGCCGACAAGGAGCGGAAGATCGTCGAGGGGATCCGCGCCCATTACCACCTCGTGTACGAGGAGGCCCGGCGGGTGCGTTCCCTCCTCGGAAAGGCCGTTCCCATCGCCGCCATGGGCCATCTCTTCGCCGCCGGCGGCCGGACCGTCGAGGGCGACGGGGTGCGCGACCTGTACATCGGCACGCTCCTGCAGGTGGGGGCCGACGTGTTTCCCGAGTGGATCGACTACCTCGCCCTGGGCCATCTCCACGTTCCCCAGAGCGTGGGAGGCTCCGACGTGGTCCGTTATTCCGGCTCCCCCCTGCCCATCGGGTTCGGGGAGGCGGCGCAGGAAAAGAGCGTCGTCCTCGCGGAGTTCGCCGGGGGCGCCCCGGCGGTCCGCAGGATCCCCGTGCCCCGGTTCCAGGAGCTGAAGGTCCTTGCGGGGGACTGGCCGGACATCGCCCGGGATATCGCCGCGCTTCGATCCGAGGGAAGCCGGGCCTGGCTGGAGATCGTCTACGAGGGGGACGAGGTCGCCGGCGATCTGACGAGACGCCTGGACGAGGCCGTCGCGGGAAGCGGGATCGAAATCCTCCGGGTCCGGAACAACCGGGTGATGGAGCGGGCCCTGGGCGCGTCCGCCGAGGGCGAGACCCTGGACGACCTGGAGGTGACGGAGGTGTTCCGGCGCTGCCTCGATGCCCACGAGGTTCCGGAGGAGCGGCGCCCGGCCCTTCTGGAGGCATACGGGGAAATCGTCACGGCCCTGTTCGAGGCGGACCCCCTGGCGGAGCGGGAGGGCGGGCCGTGAGGATCCTTTCCGTGAGATTCCTCAACCTGAATTCCCTCGCCGGCGAGTGGCGGATCGATTTCACCGGCCCCGAGTACGGGTCCGACGGCATCTTCGCAATCACCGGGCCGACGGGGTCGGGAAAGACGACGGTCCTGGACGCCGTCTGTCTCGGCCTGTACGGAAGGACCCCCCGCCTGGAGAAACTGACGAAGAGCACCAACGAGATCATGTCGCGCCAGACGGGGGAATGTTTTTCCGAGGTCACCTTCGAGACCCGGGCGGGCCGCTACCGGTGCCACTGGAGCCAGCGCCGCGCAAGGAAACATCCCGGCGGGGAACTGCAGCAGGCACGGCACGAGATCGCCGACGCAGAAACGGGGACCGTCCTCGAGTCGCGGATCACCGATGTGGGCGCCTTCATCGAAAAAACGACGGGCATGGACTTCGAGCGGTTCACCCGGTCCATGCTCCTTGCCCAGGGGGAGTTCGCGGCCTTTCTCCAGGCCCCTCCCGGCGAGCGGGCCCCCATCCTGGAGCAGATCACGGGCACGGAAATCTACAGCCGCATTTCGGAGAAGGTGCACGAACGCCTCGGCGGGGAGCAGGCGGCGCTCGCCGCCCTCGAGGCGGAGCTTCGGGGAATCCGGGTCCTGGACGGCGGGGAGGAGCGGGCGCTCCTGGAAAGCCTGAAAGAGAAAGAGACCGTCGAGGCGGAGCGGGCCGGGAGAGAGGAGGTCCTCCGCGGGGCCCTTCGATGGATCGAGACCCTGGCCGGGCTGGAGCGGGAAATCGGGGAGCTTGACGGAAAGACGGCGGCCCTGGAGATCCGGGAGCGGGCCTTCGAGGAGGACGGGAAGCGGCTGGACAGGGCGCGCCGGGCCGCCGGTCTCGAGGGGGATTACCGGGAGCTGGCCGCCCTGAGGGCGGAACAGGAAAGGGACCTGAGGGAACGGGACGGCGCCGCCGCGGCCCTTCCGGGAAGGGAGGAAGCCCGGGGGAAGGCCCTTGCCGCCGTGTGGGACGCCGAAATCCTGCTCGCCGGGGCCCGGGAGCGGCGGACCTCGGAAGGGGAGGTCATCCGGCGGGTCCGGGATCTGGACGTCCGTCTGGGCGAGCGGATCCTCCAGCGGGAAGGGAAGGACCGGGAGGCGGGGAATCTGGAGCGGCAGGCGGAAACCTGCCGCGGCGGGATCGAACGGGGCGAGGAGGAACGGAAAAGCCTCCAAAGCGCCCTGACGGCGATCCGGAAATACCGGGAAGAACACGGCGTCGACGCCGGGCTGCCGGCACGCCTTCCCGTTATCGAGCGGGGTGTCGAATCCCTTCGCGAATGCGGGACGAAGGCGAAAGCGGCGCGGGAAGCCCTCGCCGCGGCGGAGGCGGAAAGCACGTTCGCCCTGGAGGCCCGGCGGAAAGCGGAATCGGACCATGAGAACGCCCGCCGGGCCTTCGAGGAGGCCCGGAAAGGGCTTTCATCCCTCGAAGAAGACATGGCAGCCCTCCTGGGGGAAAGGGAGGAGCGCGCGTGGCGCCTGGATCTGGATACCCTGAGGAACAGGGAGCGCGTCCTGGTCCGGGCGGGGGACATACTGGCACGGATCGACGAGGCGTCGGGCATCCTTTCGAAACTCGACGGGGACCTGGAATTGCTGAGATTGGCCCGGGGGGGGCTCCAGGGAGAGATCGAGGACGCATCCCGGGAAAAAGCGCTCCTGGAGAAGGACGCGGCGGCACTGGAGCGGGAGGCGGCCCTCCTCGGCCGGATCCGCGACCTCGAGAAGGAGCGGAAGCGCCTGGAGGACGGCGTGGCCTGCCCGCTGTGCGGGTCCACCGACCACCCCTTCGCCAGGGGGAACGTGCCGGTCCCGGACACCGCCCGGGAGGCGCTGGAACGGGCGAGGGGAGAACTGCGGGAGGTCTCGGCTGGCCTGGGGAAACTGGAGGCCCGGGAGGCCGCGGCGGCCGCTGAAATCGGGCAGTTGGAAAAACAGAAGGCGGAAAAGAGGAAGGCCCTCGACAGGGAGGAGCGTCAATGGGACGCCCTTCTGCCGGAGACGGGTGTTTCCGCCGCGCCGGGGGACCGGGCCCGGCGTGCCGGCGAGGAACTTGCCGTCGTTCGCGGGCGCATTGGGGAGACGGCGGCGGTCGTCGCCCTTCTCGACGAGAAAAGGGGGAGGGAGAAGGAGGCGCGGAAGACCCTGGAGTCCGCCAGGGAAGGGTTCGACCGGACGGGCGGAGCCCTCCGGGAGGCCGCCCACCGGCTGGAAACGGCGCTGTCCGAACGCGGCCGTCTCGCCGAAGCGTCCGCCGCCGCTGTGGGGGAGACGGAAACGGCACGGGCCGTTGTCCTCCGGGACGGGGGACCCTTCGGGGCCGCCGCCGTCCCGCCGGACGGCTTCGATGCCTGGCTGGCGGACCTGGGGGGGCGGAAGGCCGCCTGGGAGGCGTCGGAGAAGGAAAAGGAGACACTGGAAAGAAGCATCGCGGAGTCGCGTGTCCGCATCGAGAAGGATCAAGAGCGCCTTGCGGCCTTCGAAGGGGACCTCGCGAAGGCAGGGGAGGAACGGGACGGCCTGAAGGCCGCCTGCGACGCCCTTGCGATGGAGCGCCGGGAACTCTTCGGGGAGAGGAACCCCGACGACGAGGAAAAACGGCTGGCCGGGGAGGCGGACCGGGCCGAGTCGGTCCTTGCCGGGGTCCGGGAGAACCTGGGGCGGATCGAAAAGGAAATCGGCCTCCTGAAGGAAGGAATCGCCTCTCTGGAGCGGAAGACGGCGGACCGGGCGGGGACGCTCGCCGGGGCGGAAGGCGGGTTCCTGGAACGGGTCCGGTCGGCGGGGTTCGGAGACGAGGGCGATTTTCTCGCTTCCCGCCTCGGGGAAGGGGAGCGCAGCGCCCTGGAGGAACGGGAGCGGTCCCTGGCGGGGGAAAAAAGGGATCTTCAGGCCCTCCGTCGGGCCCGGTCGGAGGCGCTCGCCGCGGAGCGGGAAAAGCGCCTGACGGACCGCAGTCCGGAAGCGTTGCAGGAGGAACTGGCCGCCTGCCTGTCGGAGCTGAAGCAGGCCCGGCTCGACATCGGTGGCATCCGGCAGCGCCTCGGAGAGAACGAGAGGATGCGGGAACGGCAGCGGGAGCGGCTTTCCGAACTGGAGGCCCGGAAGAAGGAGTGCGCCCGGTGGGAGGACCTCCACCGCCTCATCGGTTCGGCGGACGGGAAGAAATTCCGCAACTTCGCCCAGGGGCTCACTTTCGAGCGGATGATCGCCCACGCCAACCGCCAGTTGCGGAAGATGACGGACCGCTACCTGCTCGTCCGGGACCCCTCCCGGCCGCTGGAGTTGAACGTCATCGACAATTACCAGGCCGGCGAATCCCGTTCCACCAAGAACCTCTCCGGGGGGGAGAGCTTCATCGTGAGCCTGGCCCTGGCGCTCGGCCTTTCCCGGATGGCCGGCCGGAACGTGCGGGTCGACTCGCTCTTTCTCGACGAGGGATTCGGGACCCTCGACGGGGACGCCCTCGAAACGGCCCTCCAGACCCTGGCGGACCTGCGCCAGGACGGCAAGCTGATCGGGGTCATCTCCCATGTCCCGGAGCTTCGGGAACGCATCGCCACCCGGATCCGGGTCACACCGGGAACGGGGGGCCGCAGCACCCTGTCCGGACCCGGGGTCTCCGGTCCCCTTGCGTCTTCGTGAAAAGACCCGGCGCCGCCTTTCAGCCCCTGTCCGTGTTTTTCCCCTTTTTCTTTTCCGGCGGTCCGGTGAAGGTCATGTCCTTGAGCATGTCCATGAAGGGAGGGTAGATCCCGAAGGGGTTCGCCCCGTTCGCCGACCGGGAGGTCAGTTCGTTCCCGAGTTCGAGCCACTTGCCGAATTGCTCGTCCATGAGGGATTTGTGGGTGATGTAGCCCCGGATGGCCTGCTGGAGGTATTTCTGGAAGAATTCGTGGAGCAGGGTGTCTCCGAACTGGATGCACAGGTGCAGGAGGGGGACCGGGAGAAGGACGTTGTTCTTTCTCGCCTCGTCGACGAGGATCTGGGTGAGGGTGCAGGCGGTGACGTCTTCGCCCGTCCGGGCGTCGATCACCTCGACCCGCTGCCCCTCCTTGATCCTGTCGGCCACCCGGGAGAGGGTCACGTATGCGTTTTCCCCCGTGTCGTAAAGACGGCGGTTGCCGTACTTCTTGATGATTATGGCCTTGGACATTCCGGTCTCTCCATTCGCGGCGTTCCGATCGCGGCGGACTTCCTGCGAATCCGCCATGCTTCATTGCAGTAATATAAACGATTCCGCCGCCATTTACAAGTGGAAACATGGGAACAATATCATTCATTTGCCAGGATATTTCGTGGAACGATATGGGGGCCGTTGCGATGTTGCATTGCAGCAATATTTCTTGACAACGGAAAAAACCCTGCATACAATGGACGCACATGCAACCAGAACCGCAGGAGGTGAACGCCATGGATCCGAAGAAGATTGCGAAGCAGACCTTCGATTTTTACCGGTCGACCTTCGAGAACACGTTCAAGGCCCTGTCCATGCTCCAGGAGCAGTCCCAGAGGATGATGGACATGTACCTGGAACAGACAACGGGCTTTCCCGAGGAGGGGAAGAAAGCGATCCGGGAATGGGTGAACGCGTACAGGAAGGGCAGCCAGGATTTCAAGAAGGTCGTGGACGAGAGTTTCGCCAGGGTGGACCGGTTCTTCGCCGCCGAGGCGAAGGAGAAGAAGTAGGGCGCGGCGTATTCCAAGGAAAGGAGACAGGCCATGGACATGAAGAAATCGTTGAAGCAGATGATCGATATGAACAAGACGGCCTTCGACAACACCTTTTCCACCATGTCCACAATCCAGGAACAGATGGAAAAGATCGTCGACATGTACCTGAACCAGGCGTCGGGGATGGATTCGGAGAGCAGAAAGGCCCTCGCCGAATGGTCGAAAATCTACCGGAGCGGATTCGAAGCCTTCAAGAAGGCGGTGGACGATAACTTCAAGCGCGTCGAGTCCTTTTTCCCCGAAGAGGGGTGACCGTGCGGGGGCGCCCATGAGTCCGGAAAAGGTCCCCATGGACCCGATGCAGGCGATTCTGCGGCTCCAGGAGAAGCTGGTCGATCTGAACGAAAGGACCGTTCTCGCCGCGGCGGAACAGATCAAGGCGTCCCAGATCCATCTCAACGGCCTTTACCGGTATTTTTTCGAATTCATGGCCCCTTTCTGGGTGGCCCTGAATTCGTTTCTGGCCACGGAAAGAATCAAGCTCGGCGAATGCGCCCCCGAAGAGACCGCCCGCGATTATCTCGAGCTTTTCCGGTTCAACCTGCAGATCGCGAAACAGGGGCTCGAGAGCGCTCTCCGTTCCGCCAACCGGTACCATGCCAGGGAATGGGAGAGGGCCTTCGCGGCGATGCTGAACACCTGGACCGGCGCGAAAGGCGGGGACATCCTCGACTATTCGGAAAGAAAGGCGAAGATTCTCGAGGAGCTGGTGTACAACTATTCCCGGGCGATCCGGGACATCGCCCCCGAGTTCGGCTTTCATTTCGACGACGGCGGCTACGAGCTGGCGGCGGAAACGGACCGCTTCCTCCTCTACCGGGTGTTTCCCACGGACCCCTCCGTGAAGACACGGGAGAAGGGGAAGCCGATCGTCATCATCCCCCCCTACGTTCTCGGGGCGAACATCCTCGCCTTTCTCCCCGGTGAGGGCAAGAGCTACACCCACGCCTTCGCCAACCGGGGAATCCCCACCTACATCCGGATCATGAAGGATGTGGACGCCACGCCCGCCCTCCAGGTCATGACGGGAGAGGACGACGCCCGGGACACCCGGCATTTCTGCGAAACGGTGGTGAAAAGGCACGGCCGGCAGGCCACCCTGAACGGCTTCTGCCAGGGGGGATTCATCTCCGTCCTCAATATCCTTTCGGGGGAACTGGACGGCCTGGTGGACGCCCTCATCACCTGCGTGGCCCCCATGGACGGGACGGAAAGCGAGGCCCTCGTCGCGTATCTCGAGCACATCCCTCCGCGGTTCCGGGACCTGGGCTACGCCCTGAAAACGCTGCCGGACGGGAACGAGGTCGTGGACGGCACCGTCATGAGCTGGGTGTACAAGCTGAAAAGCATGGACCGTGAATCCCCCATATTCACCTTTTACCGGGACCTCATGATGTTCGACCGTCCGGACAACCGGGACACGAAAATCACGAAAACCGCGGCGGCCCTCAATCACTGGCTCGTCTACGACAGGAACGACCTTCCCCGGGCCATCACCCAGCTCAGTTTCGACTCCTACACGATCCCCGTCGCCCCCGACGGAACCCTTCCCGTGAAACTGTTCGGAAGGACGTTGAATTTCAAGAGAATCCGTGAGAATAACATACCCTGGCTTCTGTGCTATGCGGCGGAGGACGACCTGGTCAACCGGGAGGCCGCCCTGGCGCCGCTGAAGTACATCGACGTCGAGGTGACGGAATTCCCCAAAGGGCACGGCGGAATCGCCACCTCGTGGTCCCATCCGGAATCGGAATGCGCCCTCCATAAGGTGTTCGGAGACGGCTGCCGCGGCCCCGTCCGTTTCCAGCTCGATCTCGATGCGGCGCCGGACGATCCGTCCCGGCCGGAGAACCCGGTCCGGAAGAAAAAGAGGTGACCCGTCATGGACAGCAAATTTCTGGAATTCTGGGGAAACATGCTCCTGTCCGCCGCGAAGAGCCGGCGTCAGATGGACGACTTCAACCGCTGGATCGAGCAAGGGTTCCAGGGGGTTCGGGAGTTCGGGAACCTGCTTGCGAGGATTTACGGCCTGGAGGAAGGGGCGGACGGGAAAGAGGAAGCGGGGGACGCCTGGGACGAGGCCGTCCGGAATTTTCAGAAATCCTACGACGAATATCTGAGCCTCATGGGGATGGTTCCCCGGGAGGATTACCGCAGGCTCGCGGATCAGTATGAGCGGCTGAAGGAAAGGGTGGCGGAACAGGAGGAAACCATCCGCCGCCTTCGCAAGTCCGCCGGATGGGAAAACGCAGCCCAGGACGAAATCGTCAAGGGCATGCAGGAACTTATGACCCGCCAGGCGGAACAGTTCCAGGTACTGATGCAATCCTGCGCTTCCGGCTTCGAGGCCGGACGGCCGCGGAAAGAGAAAACCGGCGGGGCGCGCAAAGGAAAGACCGGAAGGGGGGAAACGCATGACGGAAAAGAATCGTGACCGCCAGGAGAAGGAAAAGACCGCCGCAGAGTCCTGGACCAGGGCGTCTCTCGATTTCTGGGAGGCATCGGCCAACCTGTGGTTCGGCGCCATGAAAAACGTTGTGCCGCAGACTGCGCCCTCCGGCGGCGGAGAGGAGACGGCGGAGGAAGAGCGGAAGGGGCCGGCGACGGAGGAGGATCTCCGCGGCGCTTTCGATCGATTCTGGGAGGCTTACTTCCAGGGCCTCCGGGGGGCCGGCGGCGAAGCCGCCCATGGCCCGTCGGGATTCCTTTCCGAAGGGATCGTCAAACTCTTCGAACCCCTGTGGAACCGGTTGTCCGCGCTTTCGAGGACGGCGGCGGAAGGGGAGTTGGAAGGGGCGGAAGAATATTCGAAATTCATCGATGAAACTTCGCGAGTCTGGCTAGGCACTTACGAGGAAGAGCTAAGGAAATACCTTAACATGCCCCAGCTGGGCCTGACACGCTACTACCAGGAGCGCTTCAACAAGACCATCGACCGGTTTCAGGTCTTCCGGAGCCAGCTCACGGATTTCGCCCGCCTGCTGTACCGGCCCGTCGAAGAGTCACTCCATCTCATGGAGGAGGAGATGCGGGCCGGGGAGGAGAAGGGGGAGGCGGTCCTGAAGGAGCCCCGCTCCTGGTACCGGGCCTGGATCCCGAAGCTGGAGAAGAATTACCTGGAGATGCTGCGGTCGGAGAACTACATCGAAACGCTCCGGAGGACCCTGAGCGCCCTGTACGAATACCGGAAGGTCCGGCAGCAGTTCCTCATCGACCTCCTCCAGGATTTTCCGATCCCGACGAACCGGGAGATGGACGAGGTATACAAGGACCTCTACCTGATCAAGAAGCGCCTGGCAAAACTCGAAAAGAGAGGAGACGGCCATGAAGAGCGATAAAGCAGCCGGCAATGCCGGAAAAGCCAGTCCCGCGGGCGCGACCATGGACCTTCTCTTTTCCCGGATGGCCCTGGAACCGGCGAAGCTCATGGAGCGGATGCGGGAGGCCCGGGAAATCCTCCTCGGCCCTCTCGAGACGGATGTCGCGAAGACCCCCTACGAGGTCGTCTACGAGGAGGACCGGGTCAAGCTGAAACACTATAAACCTAAAGAGGTACTTTACAATTTCCCCCTTTTCGTGTGCTACGCCCAGGTGAACCGGGAAACCATGCTCGACCTCCAGCCGGGACGGAGCGTGGTGGAGACCTTCCTCCGGTCGGGCCTGGAAATCTATATGGTGGACTGGGGCTATCCCACCCGGAAGGACCGGTACCTGACCCTGGACGACCACATCAACGGCTATCTGGACAACATGGTGGATTTCGTCCTGAAGAAACACGGAATTCCCCGCCTTCACCTCATGGGGATCTGCATGGGGGGAACGTTCTGCGTCATGTACGCCGCCCTCCACCCCGAAAAGGTGAAAAACCTGGTCACCACGGTGACGCCGGTGAACTTCGACACGAAGCAGAGCCTGCTCAACGTGTGGAGCCGTTCGATCAGCGCGGCCGATCTCGTCGAGTCCTACGGGAACGTTCCCGGGGATTTCATGAACCTGGGATTTCTGCTTCTCAATCCCGCCCGGCTCATCATCGACAAGTACGTCGGGTTCATGGAGAACATGCACAACCGGGATTTCGTGGAAAACTTCCTCCGGATGGAGAAGTGGATCTTCGACAGCCCCGATCTTCCCGGGGAGACCTTCCGCGACTTCATCGACAACATGTACCACAAGAACCTGCTCGTGAAGAACGAATTCGTCCTGGGCGGCCGGAAGGTGGACCTGGGAAACATCACCATGCCCCTTCTCAACATTTACGCCCGCTACGACCACCTGGTCCCGCCGGAGGCCTGCGAGCAACTGACCTCGAAGGTCGGGAGCGCCGACAAGGAGGACGTCTGCCTGGACACGGGCCACATCGGCATCTATGTCAGTTCCAAGACCCAGAAGGAGTTCGGTCCGAAGATCGTCCGCTGGCTCAGGGAACGGGACGGCGTGGAGAAGGGGAGGGAAGGGACGCCGGCGAAGCCGGCCGGCCGCGGCGCAGCGAAAAGGTCCGCGGCGAAGGGGGGCGGCTCCCCCGGCAAGAAAAGGAAACCCTGAAGGGAAGGAGAATTTTCCGGAATCATGACACGGAGACCGAAACCGATCCGGGCCATCGCCGAGGTCAGCCGGGCCTTCGGAACGACGAACGACCGGGAGCGGCTTCTGGAAATCGTCACCCAAAGCGCGGTGGAAACGATGGAAGGGAAGGCGGCCTGCCTTTTCCTGCTCGACGAGAAGCAGGATGTCTACGTCGTGGCAGGCCAGACGGGCCTTTCCCCGGGGTACCTGCACGCGGGCGCCCAGAAGGCCCGGGCCCTTCATGCCCAGTTGCTGGAGAAGGGTTATCTCCATTTCCCGGATGCCCTTTCCGACCTCAGGCTGGAAAACCGGGATGCCAAGGAGGCGGAGGGCATCGCCTCGATCCTCGCGGTTCCCGTCATGGTCGCCGGAAAACCCATCGGCGTCCTGAGCCTCTACACTTCGAAAACCCGGAATTTTTCGAAGGACGAGATCGAGTTTCTGACCATCCTGGCGGAACAGGGGGGCATGGCCATCGAGCACGCCCGGCTCATCGAGCGGATGCGGGAGAGGACGAGGCTTTTCTACGATCTCGCCGCGGGAATGGCGTCGAGCCATGAACTCGCGAAGATCCTGGAAACCCTCACGAAGGACGTGTCGAAGGCCCTGGACGTGAAGGCCGCCTCCATCAGGCTCCTCGGCGACGACGGAACGACCCTCCGCCTTGCCGCCAGCCACGGCCTTTCGGAGGAATATCTCAGAAAGGGGCCCGTCTCGGCGGAAAGGAGCATCGCCGAAACCCTGAAGGGAAAACCCGTGGTGGTGAGGGACGCCTCCCTGGATCCCGGCGTCCAGTACCGGGAGGAAAAGCTCCGCGAGGGCATCGTGTCCATCCTTTCCGTGCCCATCATGTCCGGGGAGGCCGTCATCGGCGTCCTTCGCCTGTACAGCGACAGGGAGCGGAAATTCACGGAAGAGGAGATCCAGTTCGCCAACGCGCTCGCCCTTTTCGGGGGGATCGCCATCGGGAACGTGAAGCTTTACGCAAGCATGGAAAGCGACATCCGGGATCTCCGCGAGAATTACTGGATATTCAAGACCTGGTACTGAAGGAAGACAGGGGAAAGGAGCGTGCCGCAGTGATCGGCAGGACGATCGATCGGCTGAACCCGGGCGACAGCGCCGAGTTCGGAAAAACGATATCGGAATCGGACATCTACCTCTACGCTGGCATCACGGGAGACCTCAATCCCGTCCACATCAACGAAGCCTACGCGCAAAAGACCTTCTTCAAGACGAGAATCTGCCACGGGATGCTTTCGGCGGGCTTTTTCTCGACCGTTCTGGGAACGGTGCTCCCCGGGCAGGGGACGATCTATCTCCGGCAGGAGGTGGACTTCCTCGCTCCCGTCCGGATCGGGGACACCGTCACCGCCCGGGTGGAGGTCCTCGAAAAGGACGTGGAGCGGAACCGCGTCCGGCTTCGGACATCCTGCCGCAACCAGGACGACGTCCTCGTCATGGACGGAATCGCCGTCGTGAGTCCCCCGAAGGCCCCGAAACAGACAGCCCGGGCGTAGCGGGATCAGGGGGCTTCCGCCTCGGGAGGTTCGTCTTCCTTCCGGCGGTGGTTCGCCGGTCCGGGAGCCGTGGAGAGAATGTCCTGGATCTTCCGGGAGAGGTTTTCCATGCGGAAAGGTTTCTGGAGAAACCCGTTGCACCCTCGGTCCATGATTTCCTGCGCCTGTCCCGCCATGCTGTAGCCGCTGGAGAGCAGCACCCGGATTCCGGGATCGATGGCCCGGAGGCATTCGAAGGTCCTTGCGCCGGACATTCCCGGCATGATCATGTCCAGGATGACGAGATCGATCTTTCCCTCGTTTTCGAGGAAAAGCTCGACGGCTTCCCCGCCGCTTCGCGCCGTCACGACGGCGTATCCCAGGCATTCGAGAAGTTCCTGGGTCACCTGGAGCACCATTTCCTCGTCGTCCACGAGGAGGATCGTTTCGCGCCCTTTCTCGAGCGTGTCCGAAAGCGCCTCCTCCCGGGCCGGCACCTTCTCCGACGCGGGCAGGTGGATCAAAAACGTCGTTCCGCGACCCTGTTCGCTCGTCACATCGATGATCCCCCCGTGGCCCGAAACGATTCCGTACACCATGGAAAGTCCCAGACCGGTTCCCCGTCCCATTTCCTTGGTCGTGAAGAACGGATCGAAGATCCGAAGCCGCGTCTTTTCGTCCATTCCGGTCCCCGTGTCGGCCACGGAGATCCGCACGTAACGCCCGGCTTTCATCCCCCAGGGTTCGACTTCCTTTCTGTCGAGAACGACGTTTGCCGTCTCCAGGGTGATCGTGCCGCCCCCGGGCATGGCCTGCCAGGCGTTCACAAAGAGGCTCATGAACACCTGCTCCATCTGCCCCGGGTCCGCCTCCACCTTCCAGAGGTCCTTCTCGAAATTTCCGTTGATGGAGACCTCCTTCTTCGTTCGTCCGAAAAGGGACGCCGTCGCGCGCAGGATCTCGTTCATGTCCGAGGATTTCACGGCATACCGGCCTTCCCGTGCGAAACCCAGGAGCTGGCGCGTCAGGTCCGATCCGCTTTGCACCAGTTCCTCGATGGACTTGAGCCGCCGGTAATGGGGATGCTCCGGGTTGAGTTCCAGGAGCGTCAGCGACACGTGTCCCTGAATCCCCATGAGGAGGTTGTTGAAATCGTGGGCCACACCGCCCGCCAGGGTGCCGATGGCCTCCATCTTCTGGGCCTGGGTGAGCTTGTCCTCCAGAAGCTTCCGCTCCGTGATGTCCTCGTAGGTGACCAGGTGCCTGTCGCCGGCCATGAGCACCGAAAAGATCCGGATCGTCTTGTCACGGCCGTTCCGGCTGCGGACCGACAGGACTCTCTCGTGGGCCGTTCCCTTTTCCGGCTCATCCTGGAGATCGCTTTTCCAGAGGGCGGCCGCCGCCGCCCTGGCCTTTGGATCGGGATAGGCTTTTTCGAACCATGTCATCTTGTCCGGCACGTCCTTCAGGCTGTACCCGAAAATCTCGATGAACCTGGGATTGAAGTATTCGAAGGACAGATCGGGCCGCATCAGGGAAATCCCGAACGGGGCGTGATCGGCCAGGGTCCTGAAGCGTTCCTCGCTTTCCTTCAGGGCCTTTTCGACGGCCTTGCGGTCCGTGACGTCCGTCGCGATGCCGCACAGGGCGATGGCGTCGCCGCCGCTGTCCCGGATCAGCCGGATCCGGCGGTCCAGGACGATTTTCCGGCCCCCGGCGGCTCCGGGGACCGTCTCGCCGCGCCATTCGCCCCGGTCGAGGGTCTCCTCGACGATCCGTTTCTGCGACGGGACCTTCCGGGGGGGGCCTTCAAGGGATTCCAGGGAATGACCGATCATTTCCTCCCGGGAACGTCCCATCATCCGGCATTCGGCCTCGTTCACGTAGGTGATGTTCCCCTTCAGGTCGGTGACGGTGATGAGGTCCTGGATCTGGTCCAGAACGAGGGCCTGGAAACGGAGCTGCTCCTCCGCGCGCTTCCGCCCGGTGATGTCCCGGGCGATGCCGCAGATGGCCTGGACTTCGAGGGATTCGTTCCTGATCGCGGTGAAGGTGCATTCCAGGTACCGGACGGACCCGTCCCTGTGGTAGTACTCCAGTTCCAGGGTCACCGTACGTTCCGGGTCGGGGCCTTCCCTTTGCTCCCGCTCCAGTTCCCGTTCCAGCGTCTCCCAGATCAGCGCCAGGGACCGGGGGGTGAGCTGCTCCTCGGGGGTCTGGGTCACCCGTTCTTCCGGGGTGAACCCGAGGATTTCTTTAACGGAAGGCGTCACGTGAAGGGTCCTGAGCCCGAGATCCACGGTGAAAGCGAGGTTTTCCGCATGCCCGGCAAGAAAACGGTAGCCGGCCTCGGCGGCGTCCAGGAGGTCGGCGGCGTTTTCACGCCGCGCAGCGCCGCGGAACCGGCCCTTTTTCCCTCCAGGCGATACAGATTTCCCATCAAGTTTCTTTTTCATTCGTCCACCCCCCCTGAACGATACGGGCTGTGCCGTATGGATACCTTATTTAGAGGGCGAAGTCAAAAACATACTATTCATGTTTTATAAGAGGTCTATAACGGTATCGCACATTCCCGCCGGCACGGGCGAACGGGAACGCTTTGTTCACCGGGCCCGGGCTCCCCGGCCGGAGCGTTTCATGCAAAGCCTTCTCCCCACTGCCTTTGGACTTTTCTTTCATCCGCCGCCCCCGCGGAAAAACGGGAGTCCTTCATTTTTCTTGCATTTCGAGTCCGAAGGGATTAACGATCCCACGGGGGGAGGTTCCCGCCGGCCGGACCGGCGGCGCGATGCGATCAAAGGAGGAACCATCGGATCATGGATCAAACGACGAACTACAGGCTGCTCCCGAACATGGAGGATCACGAATGCTTCGGCTGCGGGCCGGCAAACCCTTCGGGACTTCAGATGAAATTCTATACCGACGAGGCTTCCGTTTTTTCCTGGGTGACTGTGCCGCCGCACCTGTGCGGATGGAGCCGTCTGGTCCACGGTGGCGTTCTTTCCACCATGCTTGACGAGATCATGAGCAGGTCGGTGATCTATCTCCTGAAGAGGCTCGGGCTGACGAGGCGCATGGAGGTCGAGTTCCTCCGGCCCGTTTTCATCGGAAAGGAACTCAAGGTGGAAGGGAAGGTCCGGGAAGTTGCGAACGACCGGGAAGTCCGGGCGGAAGGCTTCGTGTACGACGAGGAGGGAAGGGTATGCGCCCGGTCGAACGGGTCCTTCATCCTTTTCTCGACGGACCGGATGCGGCAGATGGGCGTAGCGGACAGCGGGATCCTCGACTGGTTCGACCGTCTCGCCGGAAAGATCTGAAACCGGGGCCGCTTCCGCCCGCGCCGGGGAAGGACGGACGGTGGGGTCGGGGCAGACTGGGGGAGGATACGGCCGGGAGAAAAAACGGGGGATTTTTCCGGCGAAGCTCTGGTATACTCGGAGCACGGACCCCCCGTACCTGCGGGGGCGTTGCGGCCGGAAGGCGGAAGCGCCGGGGCCCGGGGCAGGCGGAATCGACAGGTCCGTAAAGGAGGCGCTCATGGTGGAGGACTGGCTGGCAAACGCCTATGGAGGTTTGTCGCGCCGGGAATTCCTGGCGCGTATGGGGGCGGCCGGCATCGGCCTGGCGGGATTCGCCGTGGCGGCGACGCCCGTGGCGGGCAAGCTGGTGAGAACCTCGGAGGAGGGTCTCGTCGTCGCGGAGGGCTCCGCCTTCTCCGGCGACTTCACGATCCCGGTCTACAACGCCCGTCCCGCCGCCCCCGGGACGTATCCCGTCGTCATCGTCGTTCCGGAAATCTTCGGGATGCACGAACACATCCGCGACGTAACCCGGAGACTGGGCCGGAAGGGCTTTCTGGCCGTGACCTTCGAACCCTACGCCCGGGAAGGCGGCGTACTGAATCTCCCCGACATCGCGGCGGTGCGAAAGGTGGTCGATCCCATCCCGGACGACCGTGTCATGGACGACATGGAGGCCGTGGCGGCCCTTGCGATGAAACACCCGGCGGCCCGGCCGGGAGGAATCGGAGTGACCGGTTTCTGCCGGGGCGGCATGTACGCCCTTCTTTTCGCGATCCGCTGCCCCGCCGTGAAGGCCGTCGTCTCCTGGTACGGACAGATCCGCCCCGCCCTGACGCCGGGAGTGCGGACATTCGGCCCCCTTGACGAGGCGGTGAAAATCAACGCCCCCGTCCTCGGACTATACGGGGGTGAGGACCTGGGCATTCCCGTCGCCGACGTGCGGGCGATGGAAGCGGCGTTGAAACGGGCGGGGAATAAGGCCGAATTCGTCGTGTATCCAGGGGCGCCCCATGCCTTTTTCGCCGATTACCGTCCCAGCTACCGGCCCGAGGCGGCCGCCGACGCATGGGAGCGGTGCGTCGCCTGGTTCAACCGGTACCTTCCCGGTGCGTGAGGGTCCCCCTGTCCGGAAAGGCCGCCGGGGGGAGAGGGCGTTTGAGGATGTAGAACCGGTACCACCCCAGTTTCAAAAGCTCCAGCGTCACCTCCTGAATGCCGTGGCCTGTGGTCCACCAGTCGGAAGTGTCGCGGGCCGCCCGGGCGGGAAAGCACTGCATGCGGATGCCTGAATCCCGGAGAACGGCGGAATAGACGAGGTAGGTCCTGCGGCTCCTGAATTTCGGGGCGACCACGATCACCGAGCGGATCCCTTCCCGTTCCAGGACGGCGGCGATCTGTCCGGCGACGCCCAGGGTGATCGGTTCCTCATGCCGGACGGGAATGATTTCAGGGGCGGGGATCCGGGCCAACCGGCACATGACGTCCACGATGCCCTTGGAGACGCTTCCCGGCCGCGACGGATCGCGGTAAGAAGTGGCTGGAATGAACACCCGGGGTGCGAACCCCTTTTCCAGGAGGTCGGCGGCGGTTTCGAAGGAAAGGTAATCGGGGTCGTAATTCTCGATCACGATGGCGTCCGACGGGAGCAGGGCGTCCTGGTGGATCGCAAGTTCCGCCACAAGGGGGAGCCACGCGGCACGGAGAGCGAACGCCCCCGCGGCCGCCGCCGCAAGGACGGCGAGAACGGCCAGTTTGAACCACAGGGTGGTTTTCGTCACTTCCTTCCTGCGGAAGAAAACGCCTTTCAGCGGGGCGATACGGTCTCTCATTTCCTTGCCGTTTCCGTTCCTGACGGGTTTCGACGGGCGGCGCCGGGGAATGTCCCGGCGGCTGCATTTTTCTTATCACATTTGACGAACTCGTAAAAAGGCCGATTCAACACTTTTTACGAAGCCGTCGCATTTCGGCGCGATAATTCGATGTTTTCCGCGCTTTGCGGGAGAACCGGCGGGAATGGGGAACGGGGCCGCGGCGATGGGCAGGCCGCCGGATTTGAAAAAAGAGCGGAAATGAAATAAGCTGAAATGTGATCCATGGAGTTTCCTCATGGAAAACGGACCCGTGCGAGGAGGGACATCATGAAACCCATAGGGCCCTTGATGTGGGAACACCGGCTGATCGAGCAGATCGTTCCCCTGATGAAAAAGGAAATCGATCACATCGGGAAGGACAACCTCTCCAACATTCATTTCATCGGCATCGCCGTGGATTTCTTCCGCACCTACGCCGACAGGACCCATCACGGAAAAGAGGAGGACATTCTTTTCCGCGAGCTTTCGAAGAAGAAACTCTCGTCCAGACATCGGAAAATCATGGAAGAGCTGGTGACCGAACACGGTGTCGCCCGAAAAGCGGTGAAAACGCTGATGGACGCCCGGGAGCGGTACATGAAAGGAGAGGTCTACGCCCTGGACACCATCAGAAAGTCGCTGGGCGAACTGGTGACCCTGTATCCCGAGCACATCCGGAAAGAGGACAAGGATTTTTTCTTTCCCGTTCTCGCTTATTTCTCCGAGGAGGAACAGGCGGCCATGCTCGAGGCGTTCAAGGAATTCGACCGGGCCATGATTCACGAAAAGTATGAGAACCTGATCTCCGATCTCGGAGGGAAGGTGAGGAAAAGGCCTGTAAGAAAATAGTTCTTCATGACCCATGGGGTCCGCAATCCCCGGGGGGACATTTCGCCATATTGAAGAGCCTGCGGGATCAGGAAACAGGGACCGGCCCGATCCGCGGCATGGGGAGTCCTGCATGAAACGGCGGGACGACCATTGCGGAGGAAGGGGCAATTATGCCGGAGGAAAAAAGAAGACACTGGCGGTTTTCGGCGAAGAGAAATGTGTGCGCCACATTTTCGGAGCCGAACGGGATCGGGTTTCAGAAGGTGGGGCAGATTCTGGACATGGGCATGGGGGGGATGTCCCTCCGGTACGTGTCGGAAGAGGAAGCCTTCCCCCCGGGAGGGGAAGTTCTGGTGGAACTGTTCGGCATCACGAGCCCTTTCATCACCACGGGGAGGATCTGCTGCACGGTCATTTACGACCACCCCCTGTCCGACTTCCCGGGCGGCTATCTCAAGTTGAGGCGTTGCGGCCTTCAATTCCGGCGGCTGTCACAACTGCAGTCATACAATATCGGACATTTCATCGAGACTTTCTCCCTGGAAGAGGACGAGGAATCCCTTCCGAGGACCGGCGTCCGGGATTGACCGCTTTCCCGGGCGTTCTCATCGGAGGTCCGCGCCATGGAAGTCTTTTGCAACGGTTCCTTCCTGTCCTGCGAGGATCCTAACCGGGTGTTTTCCGTTCTCGCCGTCGAGGAGGGGCGGATCGTCCACTGCGGAGACCATCCTCCCGGCGGGCCCGCCCCGGCGAAGCGGACGGACCTCGGGGGACGGTGCGTCGTTCCGGCGTTCGGCGACAGTCATATCCATTTTACCTCCTTCAGCCTTTTCCGCGCGGGGCTGGATTGCCGGGATGCCGCCGACTTCGCCGACCTGGCGGAACGGATTCTTATCCATTCGATGGAGCGCCCCCGGCGGAAGATCCTTATCGGGTTCGGCCTTTCCGCCCATTCCGTGAAGGAGGGGCGGCTTCCCGACCGGGCATTCCTCGACCGCGTCACCTCCCGGCCCCTGGCGATCGTCAAGTACGACGGCCACGGAGCGGTGGCCAACAGCGCCCTCGCCGCCGGCCTCCCCCGGTCCGTCACGGGGGCCCGGGGATTCCACGGGGACACGGGCTGGTTTTACCAGGACGCCTTCTTCCGGTTCATCGACCACGTCACCCGTTCCGTGAGCCCCGTCGAGGTGTTCGAAAACCTCATCGGCGGCTCCGACTTCATGGCGGAGCGCGGGATCGGGCTGATCCACACCGTGGAAGGCGTGGGATTTCCCCTGGACCTGGATGTGGACATGATGCGCTTCGCCGCGAGAGGACTGTCCCAGGAGTTCCGGGTCTATTTCCAGACCATGAACATCGCCAAGGTCCTCCGGAGGAGGATGCCCCGCGTCGGAGGCTGTTTTGCCACCGCCCTGGACGGGTGCTTCGGCTCGGAGGACGCGGCCCTGAGGGAACCGTACGGGAACGACGAAACCAGCAGGGGGGTTCTCTACTACTCCCAGGAACAGGTGGACCGTTTCGTGAAGGCGGCCAACCGGGCGGGCCTGCAGGTGGAACTTCACGCCATCGGGGACGCCGCCGTCGACCAGGCCCTCACGGCCTATGCGCGGGCGCTGGAGGATTTTCCCCGGGAGGACCACCGCCACGTCATCATCCACGGATGCCTGATGGAAGGGGACCAGATCGCGCGGGCGGCGGAACTGGGGATCCACATCGCCCTCCAGACGCCCTTCCTTCACTGGAAGCTGGAGCCTATCCATTATCTCGAGCGCCTGCTCGGGAAGCGGACCGCCCGTCTTTCCCCGCTGAGAGACATGACGGAGGCGGGACTGGTCATCGCCAACGGTTCCGACGGGCCGTGCACTCTCCCGGATCCCCTGTACGGCATCTGGGCGGCCTGCAACCACCCCGACCCGTCGCAAAGCGTGACCGTCCTCGACGCGCTCCGAATGCACACCATCGGCTGCGCCCGTCTTTCCTTCGACGAAAAGGAGCGGGGAACGCTGACGGAGGGGAAGGTCGCCGATTTCGCCGTCCTCGACGGGAACCCCCTTCGGACAGACCCCGCGGATCTCCGACGGATCCGCGTCACCGGGCTCTACCTCCGGGGGAAACCATTTCCGGCCCCTCCCTCCGGCGCCCCGGGACTTTTCCTCTCCGGACTCCTGGGAAGAAAGTTCCCCTGATCGCCGGTTTCCGCCGGAGGGTCCCGTCCTTTGTTTTTTGTGACATAGGATCTTCTCTTGACAGGAAGGTCTTTCCCATCGTACAACACAGTGCGCGGCAGGGAATCGATAAGACCGTCAGGCCGGCCGCCGGAATGGGAGGGTATATGAAATCGGAGGACAGGGGCGCAAGCCTTTCGAAAATGATCAAAAAGGCCATCGAGGACGGCGAGCTGACCACGAAGGAATACGAGGACATTCTTGCCCTGGCCAACGCGGACAAGGTCATCGACTCCTACGAGCGAAACCTCCTGGGACAGCTTCAGGAACTGCTCGCGAACCATACGGTGAGGAAGGTCCAGGGGTAACCCCCGGCCGCCGTCGATCCCCGGTCCGTTTCAAGGAACCGGCGAAACGGCAGCATATCGGCAATCCCGAGGGTTGCCTTTTTTTTTGGTGAAACTCGGGGATGCGGTGAATGCCCCCCTCCGGGGGGACGTTTGTCCTACAATTTCCTCCGGGGAACGTCGAGGATGACCAGGGCGTCCACCACCACGGGATTCTTCCCTGCGAGGATCACCGGATTGAGATCGATTTCCGCGACCGCGTCGAGATCGAGTCCAATCCGCCCCACCCGGACCAGCATGTCCGCAAGCCTGTCCCTGTCCGCCGCCTCCATCCCCCGGGCGGCGTCGAGGATGCCCCGGCCGCGGATCTCCCCCATCATGGACAGGGCGTCCCCCCTTTCCAGGGGCGCCCTCCGGAAGCAGACGTCATGCAGGATCTCCGTGAAGATTCCTCCCAGTCCGAACATGACGCACGGTCCGAACTGGGGATCCCGGGTCATTCCCATGACCAGTTCCCGCCTCCCGCGGACCATTTCCTGGACGAGAACACCTCCCGGCTCGCCGTTCATCCCCGCCAGGATGGCGTCGTAGGCCTCGACGGCTTCCCCCGCGTTCCGGAGATCGACATGGATGAGACCCCGTTCGGTCTTGTGGGCGATCCCGGCGGAGCATCCCTTCATGACCAGGGGATACCCGATCTCCCCGGCCGCCTTCGGGACGTCCTGCCTCCTTTCGACGAGGCGTTCCCGGGTCACGGGGATGCCGTAGCGGGCGAGGACCTGTTTCGATTCATGCTCGGAGAGAGTCCGCCGTCCCTCCCTGAGCGCTTTTTCCACGATTTCCGCCGCACCGTTGCCGCTCATGGATTTCCTTCCTTCCCACCGTAATACCGGTTCATGTGTCCCACCGCCCGGAGGGCGTTTCTGATCTCGTCGAACACGGGCAGTCCCCGCTCGAGAAAGGCCTGCCGGGCCCGGGCGTGAAGTGCGACGATGTCCAGGTCCTCGATGCCCCTCTTCGTGTTGGGGAGAACGATGCAGACGGGCTTGCCCGTTTCCCGGACCACGTCCGCCATGGAATCGGCGAAGGCGGCGCAGGGGACCACTTCCGCGATGGGTTTTCCCTCCGTCAGCGCGATATGCTTGAAATGATGCAGCAGAAACACCATGATCTGAAGATCGATCCCGTCCTCCCGGGCAGCGATTCCAAGAATCCGCTTCAGGGTCTCCGGCGGCGTGTACGGGTTGGCCACGTCAATGGGATTGGCGGCGCTTGCCCCGGACCTGGGCAGGAGGGCCAGCACTTCCTTTCTTACCCCATCCCCCAGGGGCGGAACGGCGATCCCCATGGATTCGGCGGCGTCGCAGGCCGCGATGCCCAGGGCGCCCCCGCCGCCGGTCACGGAGATCCCCCGAACGGCACGCTTCGGAAGGAGGGAGAAGGCGAGGCAGGCCTCCGCCATTTCCGTCATGTCCTCCACCTGGACGGCGCCGGCCTGCCTGAGGATGGAGCGCCAGATGCGGCCGCTCCCCCCCATGGATGCGGTGTGGCTCGCCACGGAACGCCCGCCGGCCTCGGAAAGGCCGCCCTTCAGGACGACCACGGGCTTCTTCCGGGCCGCCGCCCGGAGTTCCCGGAAAAAGGCGTCCCCGTCGCCGACGCCCTCGATGTAGAGGGCGATGACGCCGGTTTCCCCGTCCTCACGGAAGTATCGGAGAAGCTCCGCCTCCCGCAGGTCGGCCCCGTTTCCGTAACTGACGGTTTTGCTGAACCGGAGCCCCATCCACTTTCCCGCGTTGGCGAAATCGCTCGCCATGCCCCCGCTCTGGGAGAGAAAGGCCACGGGGCCGCTTTCCCGGGGAAGGTCGGGATTGGGGAGGTAGGTCAGTCCGCTCCTGGGACAGTAAATACCGAAGCAGTTGGGTCCGATGACCCGGATGCCCCTGGCGGCGATTTCCCTGATTTCGTTTTCCAGGGCCTTTCCCTCCGGGGTTCCCGTCTCGCTGAAACCGGACGACATGATTTCCGCCCCGGCGGCGCCTTTCAGCCGGCAGACCTCGAGAACGGCCGGGACAGCCTTCGCCGCCACGGCGATCACGGCGAAATCCACCGATCCGGGAATCTCCTCCACGCTCGGGAAGACCGGAAGGCCCGAAAAGGTCCCGCCTCTCGGATTGACGGGCAGGATTTCCCCCTCGAATCCCATGGCCTGGAGAGACTTGAGCAGGGCGCCGCCGTAACTGAAGCCCTCGGAGGAAACGCCCGCCACGACGATCCTCCGGGGATGAAAGATTCTTTCAAAATCCGCGGTCCCGAAGGGGTCCGCCGCCGGGACGCGACCGGCCTTGTCCTTCACTTTGTTCGTCATTCAACGCCTCCCGCGACAATGTCTCGTATACGAAACGATAAACCGGGAACGTCATCCCCGGAGGTCCCTCAGCATCCGTTCGAGTAGAAACCGTTCTTCCGGCCGGAGCGTCCCCAGGACCTCCCCGTTGATCCGGCCCACTTCCCTCAGAAACGGCTCCCTCGCTTCCAGGGCTTTCGCCGTCAGAAACACATGGGTGAAGCGCCTGTCCTCTTTTCCGCTCGTCCTGGCCACCCAGCCGCCTTCCTCCAGCCGCTCCAGGACCGCCGAGAGGGTCGCGCTGTCGAGGATCAGCCTCTTCCCGATCTCTCCCGCGGCGAGGCCGTCCTCGGTGTAAAGGGCATGGAGGACGAGACCCTGGACGGGGGTCAGGCCGAAGGGCTGAAGCCCCGACTTGAAGGCCCGGTGAACCTGCTGGTTCGCCTTGGAAAGGCTGAAAAGGATGACGTCCTCGTAGTGGATCATGGTGCGCCTCATTAATTCGTGCACAAGGTATCCCCTTTCCGTCGACGTGTCAAGGAAGATGAAGTCGTAAAAAGGCCGATTCAACACTTTTTNNGGGGAACGCAGCATATGGGCTTTTTTACGAAGCCGTCAAGGAAAACCGGGGGGAGACTCCGGACGAGGCAGGGTCTTGCGAAATACTATTTTTTGGTATAGGTGTCCAATCAAAGGGAAGATTTGCGCGTTCCAGGAAGGACCGCGTTCCTTTCGGGGGCGATCGAACAGGGAGGACGTCCGTGAATCAGCGCGACGGAGGCAACGGGCACAAGAAACTGGAAACGAAGATCCTGAAAACCCTGCGGATCCTCCCGTTCTGCTCCCCCCTCGGCGACGAGGACCTCCGGGAACTGGTCAGAATCGTCACCTTCCGGTCCTGCGGAAAAAACGAGGTGATCCTCCGGGAGGAGGACACCACCCGTTTCATGTATGTGGTTTTTTCGGGGACCGTGAAGGTCGTCCAGACGGGATTCGACGGAAAGGAGAAGATCCTGGCCATTCACCGGCGGGGCGACTTCTTCGGCGAGATGGCCCTCCTGGACGGAAAGACCTCACCGGCCACGGTGGTGGCCATGGAGCGCGCCGCCGTCGGACTGATCGGAAAGACCGATTTCGAGGAGAAGGTGCTCTCGGACCGGCGGATGCTGAGAGAAATCATCACCCTTTTGTGCACCCGGCTCCGGGAGGCCTGGACGACCGTCAAGGTCATGAGCTTCGCCGACGCGGAGCAGAGAATCCGGCTTGTCCTCAAAACCCTGAGCGGTCCCCACGGAATCCGCGAGGAACGGGGGATCCTCCTTTCCATCAAGCTTACCCACAAGGACATCGGCGATTACGCGTCCGTTTCCAGGGAAACGGTGACCCGTCTCTTCGACAAGCTCGCCCATGGCGGGGAGATAGAAATTCTAGAGAAAAGAAGGATTCTCCTGAAGCCCCTCTTCTTCGACAACACGCTTCCGTTGTGACGGCAGTCACGGAAAAACCCTTTCTCAACCCGTAGGATGAAATCTCAAGGAGGAGAACATTCCTCCGGACTTTTCCCGGTCCCCTGTCAGGGGTTTCCATGGGGGGAGAAGACACCTTTTCTGCGGGGACATTCGAGCATGGACAAGATCTGCATCGTGAAACGGAGAAGGGAGGCGGTCCGGGGCGACGCGCCGGTCCTGGAAATGGCCGGGGGGGGACTGCCCGGCGGTCCCGTGGGGATTCCTTTCGATTCCATCCGGCCGGTGCCGCCGGCGGACGGACCCGGCAACGGGAGCGCCCTTCCCAATGAGAACATCAAGGTGTTCACCGTCTCGATGGAACCGCAGCCCGGGATCGTGGACGGGGACGGCGGGGAAGTCCGTTATTTCTTCTGCAAGGGAAACCGGGGTCTTCGGGTCCATGCGGAAAAGGACGGCGACGGCCGGGAGATCAAGCTGTACCTCCACTTCAACAATATATGCACGTTCCGGCTGCTGGACGGGAAGGAAGTCTGCCGGATTCTGCAGGTCAGCCGTTCCTTCCTGAAGCGGCTCACCGCCAGGGGCGAGCTGAGGGGCTACAAGATAGGCCGCATGCGCCGGTATCTCCTGGAAGATGTGCTGGAATACGTCAGTTCCAAGGGTGTTTTCGTGAGCGGGAATTCCGGAAGCGGAAAGCCCCAGTGAATCGATGAGGGAAACGGGGGAGGAACAATCCCATGTATTACGAATACTGGTCCTTGAAAAAACCGCCGTTCGATAACGTGCCCGATCCGTCCATGTACGTGGACGTCCATGACTCCATGGAAAACGCCATCGCCGAGACGCTCTTCGCCATCGAGGAGGGCAACGAGTGCCTTGCGGTGATCGTCGGCGACGTGGGGCTCGGGAAAACCCTGTCGCTGCGCCTCATCATCGACAGTCTCGATGCGGACAAATACCGGATCGCCCTCATCACGAATCCCGACATGTCCTTTCCCCAGCTGCTCCGGGAAATCATCGGGCAGCTCGCGGGAACCCCCTGTACGGTCAAACGGAAGGTGGACCTCCTGGAGACCTTCAACCGCCTTCTCTTCACGACCTGCGAGGAAGGGAAAAAGGTCCTCGTCTTCATCGACGAGGCGAACGCCATCTCGCCGCCCAACCTGGAAAGCCTCCGGCTTCTGACCAACATGCAGGACGACGCGAAGAACCTTTTCACCATCGTTCTCGCGGGGCAGAAGGAACTCGGGAAACGGCTCGAGCATCCCAGCCGGGCGAACCTGTACCAGCGGATCGGCACATACTGCCGGATCGGGAAAATCGATTCGCCGGACAAACTGAAACAGTATGTGGATATCCGGATGAGACAGGCGGGCGCCGTCAACGGGGACATCTTCACCGCCGACGCCATCGTCGCCTTGTGGGAACAATCGGAGGAAGGGGTTCCCAGGCTGATCAACAAGCTGTGCAAGCTGTGCCTCAAGGCGGGGGAGACGAACGGATTCCGGCGGATCGACGGCGGGATCGTCGGGCAGGTGGCCGAACGGTTCGCCAAGCGGGACGGCCGGGAGACGGCGAGGAAGACGAGGAAAAAAGCGGAGCGGCCTTCCGTGGAGGCAAAACCCGTGGAGAGGGAATCCGCTGCGATCGAACCTCCGCTTTTCATGGCGGAGGCAGTGGAACCTCCCATGGAACGCCCCGAGATCGTTCCTTCTCTCGCGGTCCATCAGGAGGAGGAAAGGATCCCGCCGCAGGCTCCGGCACCGGAGACGGTCCTCCCCGTGGAGGAAACGCCCGCGGACGGGCCGCCGCGGCATGCGGCCGCCCTGACCGAGGAAGTGCCGGCCGATGCGCCGGTTCTGGAAGCGGCGCCCCTTCCGGAGGAAGGCCTCGCGGAAGCGCCTTTGGAGGAGGCGGCTCCCGGGGAGGAAGTGCGGGATCCCGGAGAGACCCTTATCGGGAATTACAGAATCCACTTCGAAATCCCCCCGGACGTCCTCCGGGAGGCGAAGACCTCCAATCCCGAGTACCGCACCCGCATCGCCGGGTCCCTGGCCGCCAGGGCCATGAACGAAAATCCGCACCTCGTTTCCTCTCCCTCGGCGGATCCCGTGGTGATCTGGAGCGAGATCAAGGAAGCGCTTCTGCGGCGTCTCGTGGCGTGAGCGAAGGCAGGAAGCCGTTCATTCGGGCCGTCATCTGATCCGGCGGGAAGGGGAGGTGACGGAAGAGCCGTTTTTCCAGCGCCATCGTCTTTTCCCAGATGTCCCGGATCCGGAGCGTGTCTTCCAGCGTTTTTCCGTAACACGTGAGGATGTAATCCATCCGTTCCCCGAGCGACGTGATCCGCTCGTGGAGGACCCGCTTGTCGGCGTAGTTCACGATCTCCGCCTCCCCGGGGAGGCTCCCGTCGAAATAGGATTCGAGTCTCACGTGCTGGCCGACGATGCCGCCCACTTCCGGATATCCCAGGGATGTGAGGAGTTCGGCCCCGGTCCTGGCATGGTTTTCCCCGGTCCGGAAGCTTCTTGTCTTGGTGATGTCGTGCAGGAGGGCCGCCGCCCTGACGAGGTCCGTGTTCAACGGAACGCTCTTTTCCCGAAGCTCCCCCGCCAGAAAGAGGGCCACCCGGCAGACCTGCCTGGAGTGGTTGACGATGTGGGCCATCATGCCCATTTCGCCCATGAGGCGAAGGCATTTCTCCTCGGAGGGGACGGCGGGGTCCCGGTCCGTCCGAGTGAGGGCGTTCACGCGCTTTCCCGGTGTTCCGTCTTTCCGATGAGCAGGGTCGCCGGATCGAGGAAGAGACGGGGTGCGGGGTGCCCTTCGGGAAGTCCCTTGATCACCTGGATGGGAATCATGGTTCCCTCGGGCTGCAGGAGGATCACGGCGTCGAAGAGTCCCGACAGGGCGTCCATGGAAACGGGCTGCTCGCTGGGGCCGGCCGCCTCGTGCCGGTGGGTGTGGACGGTGAACCACACCGCCATGGAACACCTCGCGGCGAGGGCTTTCAGCGCCGCCAGCTTTTCCTGGATGGTTTCATCGAAATGAAGCCCGTCCATGATCAGCATCCGGGGGTGGAAGATTCCCTGGACCGTCAGGTCGGTGAGCCGTTCCTCCAGCTTCGGCACGGTGAAGGTGTCGACCTTGAAGGTCATGATGAAACGATGCACCATGATGTCCTGCCAGAGGTCGTTCGCCCTGGGGACCCCGTAGCGCCCCGCCATGTTCTGGAACAGTTCCCGGTACCACAGATCGATCTTGTTCACCGGGTCGTGAAGGCTCACGTGAAGCACGTCGCGCTCCTGGAGCATCGCGTGAAGGGCGAGCTGGACGAGAAAGGCCGTCTTGCCCACCCCCGCCCGGGCGAGAACGGCTCCGAACCCTCCCGGCGGAATGATCTCTTCCGACGGAAACCCCGCGTCGTGAATGGGATGATGGATCAGCAATTCCTTTTTTCGCATATGCCTGTACCTGTCTCTCAAAAAAAAGATTTCACCACGCCTTGCGGGAAGAGCGAACGGAGCCATGGACGGGATACGGGTTTCCTTTCCGGTCAGGCCGCGTTTTTCTTCCGCTGGGCCACTTCCTCTGCGATCTTTTCGGCGACCGACAGGGGGACCTGCCGGTACAGGGCGAATTCCATCGTGAACTGGGCCTTTCCCTGTGTGGCGGACCGGAGGACCGTCGAAAATCCGAACATTTCGGCCAGCGGAACCTGCGCCTCGATGCTGGAGAGCACCCCTTCGTCCTGGGCCCCGATGATCATCCCCCGCCGCTGATTCAAAAGCCCCATGACGGAACCCTGGTATTCGGAGGGCGTTTCCACCACCACCTTCATGATCGGTTCCTGGATCACCGGTTTCGCCTTCTGGAAGACGTCCCGGAAGGCCGACCGGGCCGCCGTCTGAAAGGCCAGATCGGAGGAATCGACGGCATGGGACGCCCCGTCGTTGATGACGACCTTGACGCCCGTGATGGGGAATTCGAGCTTCGGGCTTTTTTCGACGGCGGCACGGAATCCCTTTTCGCAGGCCGGAATGAACTGGGTGGGAATCACGCCCCCGGTCACCTTGTTCTCGAAAAGGAAATCCCCCTCCGCCATGGGCTCGATGTAGCCCGCCACACGGGCGTACTGTCCCGAGCCGCCGGTCTGCTTCTTGTGGGTGTAATTGAAATCGGTCTTCTGGGTGATCGTTTCCCGGTAGGCCACCCGGGGCTGTCCCGTGGTCACTTCCGCTCCGTACTCACGGCGCATCCGTTCCACGTAGATCTCCAGGTGAAGCTCCCCCATGCCCTCGATGATGGTTTCGTTCGTCTCCTGGTCCACGAAACTTTTGAACGTGGGGTCCTCCTTGGTAAACCGGTTCAGCGCCTTGGACATGTTGATCTGGGCCTTGTTGTCCTTCGGGACGATGGCCAGCGAAATGACCGGCTTGGGGATGAACATGGAGGTCATGGTCAGGTTCACCCCCTGGGCGGTGAACGTGTCCCCCGAGGCGCAGTCGATGCCGAAAAGGGCGCCGATGTATCCCGCGGGGATGGCTTCGATGTCCTCCATCTGGTCGGCGTGCATTCTCACGACGCGGCCGATCTTCACTTTCCTTCCCGTGCGGGAGTTGACGACCGTGCTTCCCCTGTCGACGGTCCCCTGGTAGACCCGGATATAGGTCAACTGGCCGTACTGGCCGTCCTCGAGCTTGAACGCCAGGGCGACGACAGGTTTTTCCACGTCGCTCGTGAGTTCCACCGGGGCCTCTCCCCGATCCATGTCGAGGGCCTCGTTCCGGATTTCCGTCGGGTCGGGAAGAAGCCGCACGACGCCGTCCAGAAGAGGCTGGACGGCCTTGTTCTTGTAGGCGGAACCCATGAAGACGGGCGTCAGCGCCCGCGAGAGCGTGGCCTTCCGGATGGCGCCGTACAGCAGGTCCTCGGGAATCTCCCTCTCTTCCAGGATGGCTTCCGTCAATTCGTCGGAAAACATGGAGGCCGCGTCGATGAGGGTTTCCCGGTGTCTTTTGGCCTCTTCGGCGAGGGCGGCCGGTATGGGCGCCTCGCGGATCGTTTCCCCGTTGTCCCCTTCGAAATAAACGGCCTTCATGGAAACGAGATCGACCACGCCCTGGAAGTCGCCCTCCAGCCCGATGGGCATCTGCATGGCAACGGCATTGTGGCCGAGCTTTGTCCGGAGCTGCTGGACGACCCGGAAGGGGTTGGCGCCCGTGCGGTCCAGCTTGTTGACGAAGGCGATGCAGGGGACGCGATAGCGCTTCATCTGCTGGTCGACGGTGATCGACTGGGACTGGACCCCTCCCACGGAGCACAGGACGAGGATCGCCCCGTCCAGGACCCTGAGGGACCGTTCCACCTCGATGGTGAAATCCACATGGCCGGGCGTGTCGATGATGTTGATTTCGTGGTTCTCCCACCGGCAGTAGGTGGCCGCGGAAGCGATGGTGATGCCCCGTTCCCTCTCGAGATCCATGGAATCCATGGTGGCGCCGACGCCGTCTTTTCCCTTCACGTCGTGCATCGCGTGGATGCGCTTCGTGTAATAAAGAATCCGTTCCGTCAGCGTGGTTTTTCCCGAATCGATATGGGCGCTGATTCCGATGTTCCTGACCTTTTCAATGTGGCCGCTCATGTTCCTTTTTCCTCTACAAAAGATTAACTTTCCAGCAAAGCCGTCAAAAAATAAAAACCCTCCCGGTCGGGGAGAGTTTCGGGTGAAAAGCGAAAACGCGCCTTCCTTTAGGCCTTTTAACCGTCTTTGTCAAGTGAATTTTAAGTGATCCGAAGGATTCCCCTCGAAAAGACGGAACGGCCGTTCCCCGGCAACGGATGGAACGTTGCTGTTTTTCTATCACGAAAACGGTTTTTTCGCCATTTTCGCCGGGGCCCGGCGTCCTCCTGCGACGGCGGGCGTCTCTACGACAGGGGGTTTTCCCCCTCCTCCCACTCCACGCGGTTCCGTCCGAGGTGTTTCGCCTTGTAGAGGGTGTAGTCCGCCCTCCGGATGCAGTCGTCCAGGGGCTTGTCCTTGATGAAGGGCGCAACGCCGATGCTCGTCGTCAGGGGAATGACCTTTCCCCCCCACAGGTAGGGCATGACGCCGATCCGCTGCCGGATCTTTTCGGCGACGATCTTGCCGCCGTCGATGTCCGTCTCGGGAAGGAGAATGAGGAATTCCTCGCCGCCCCACCGCGCCACGATGTCCTGGCCGCGGATGTGGGCGGAGATGCGCTTCGCCGTCTCGATGAGCACGTGGTCCCCGGCGGCGTGGCCGTAAGTGTCGTTGATCTTCTTGAAATGATCCAGGTCCGCGATGAGCAGCGTGAAGGGCTCGCCGCTCCTGTGGTTCCTCGCCACCTGGTGCTGGAGGTGGGCCATCATGGAACGGCGGTTCAGGAGCCCCGTCAGGGGATCGGTCATGGCCGCCTCTTCGAGCGCCTTCTGGGCGCGGATCTTCTCCGCCATTTCCATGCTCATCCGTTCGTTGATTTCCTTCAGATCCCTGGTGCGCTGTTCCACGCGGATCTCCAGCTCGTCCCGGGATTTCTGAAGGGCGTCGAACGCCTCCTGCTTCTTCTTCTCAGCGGAGGCAAGATGGCCCGACATGGTGTTGAAGGCTTCCACGAGGTCGTTCATCTCGTCCCTGGTCTCGACGGCCAGCCGTTTCTCGATGCGCCCGTCGGCGATGGCCTTGCACCGGGAGATGAGGAGGCGGATCGGCGTGGTGAACCGGTCGGAGAGATACTGGCTGAAAAGAAAGGCGAGGATGATCGATCCGAAGAGGGAGGCGATGCCTGAAACGCGAAGGATGTGGAATTTTCGTTTCACTTCGTCGGCACGCATGTCGATCCCGAGGAGATACTCGCCCATGCCGTTCAGAAGAGGGGCGTAGCCGGAGAGAAAGGAACCCCATTCGTCGGTGTAGATCCGGTCGTCCACGGAAAGGCCCGTGAACCCGCTCAGCATCGTCACGGGAACATCCTCGTACACCGATCCCGGCTTGGCCTGCCGGTCCGTCTCGTCGGAGTCGACGACGAACACAACCTTCTCCCCCACCTTGCGCATGATGTACAGGTAGGCGATGTCCTTGTTCATGCGCCGGAACATGCGCAGTTCCCTCAGCGTTTCCAGGTAGACGGGATTTTCCATGTCGGAGGGACCTTTGATCGTCCCGAGTTTTTCGGCGTCGAAGGTTCTGCTGATCAGCGCGGCGCTGGACTGGAGGCGGTCCTGGAGCTGCCGGAGAAGGCTGTCGTGGGCGTTCAGGTAGAAGAAGCTTCCGATGCTTCCCGACACGAGAAGGATGGCAAAGAAATGGCTGACGATCAGTTTTCCCCGGATGGTCATCCGGAATCTGGATGGGGACATTGATTTCCTCCCTGGCAATCCGTGCGCTGTTTCTCCGGTGCATACTTTATGCATGACTGGAGCGCTTTCTGTCAAGAAATGAATTGACTTATCCTTGCATGCCATTATTGATGAAGTCGTAAAAAGGCCAATNNGGACTGAGGCGTACGGATGGTACGCAGCAGGGACGAGGGAAGAAGGGGAACGCAGCATATGGGCTTTTTACGAAGCCGTCAAGAAATGAATTGTTCGATCCCTTGTTGTGGCGATTTGAAAAAAACGGACCGTTCCTGTAAGCTGGATCACGGATCGGACAGGGGAAACTCCCAGCCGGAACGGGACTGCAGCGTGGTCCCGGGGGCCCTTTGAAAGGGGGTTCCGTTTCCGATCCGCCCATCGGGAAAACGAAGGGGAAATCCACTCAATACAGGCACCGGCACGGCGTCCGCCGCCGGGGCCTGATACGGGGTTGCCGGTCCGTGTCGAAAGTTCTCGTCAGAAGAGGGCGTTACGATCTCCCTGCCTTGCGGCCGGAGGTCTCCGGCATCCTGGGGGCGTTTCTCGAGGAAGGGGATCTCCGGGGAAGGCGGGTTCTCCTGAAACCGAATTTCCTCTCTCCCGCCGCGCCGGAGGAAGCCCTCCTGACCCATCCCCTGATCGTCCGCGCCGTGGCGGAACACGTGCTCGATGCGGGGGGACGGGTCCGGATTTCCGACAGTCCCGCCGTGGGCTCCTTCGAACGGATTCTCAGACAGGGGGGATACGCGGAGGCCCTGAAGGGGCTCCCCGTGGTCTTCGAGGAATTCGGCGCTTCCGTCCCCGTGGATGTCGGGGAACCTTTCGGGCGGATCGAAATGGCCCGGGAGGTCTTCGACGCCGACCTCGTGATCAATCTGCCCAAGTGGAAGACCCACAGTCAGATGATCCTGACCCTGGGAGTGAAAAACCTCTTCGGCTGCATCGTCGGATTCCGGAAACCGGAATGGCACATGCGAACCGGCGTGGACCGGACGCTGTTCGCCCGCCTTCTCGTTCAGGTCTGCCGGGCGGTGAATCCCGCCGTCACCCTCCTGGACGGCATCCTCGCGCTGGAGGGGGAGGGGCCGGGGAGGGGAGGGGTCCCGAGGGTCCTGGGCGTTCTTATGGGAAGCGACAACCCCCTCGCCGTGGACCGGGCGGTCTGCGCCGCTCTCGGGTTTCCGCCGGAGGATCTGCCCACGAACAGGGCCGCCGCCGCCATGGGGCTTGACGGCGGTGAGGTGGACATCGACGGGGAGCTCCCCCGGATCGGGGATTTCCGGTTTCCCCCGTCGGCTCCCGTCGCTTACGGGCCGAGAGCCTTTCAGCGGCTTGTCCGCTCCTGGCTCCTGCAGAAGCCGGCCGTCCGGAAGGGCCGGTGCAACGACTGCGAGGCCTGCGTCGAATACTGCCCGGCGGATGCCATTCAACGGGACGACGGAGAACTTCGCTTCGATTACGACCGATGCATCCGTTGCTTCTGCTGCATCGAAGTCTGTCCCAGGGGGGCGCTGTGGATCGCCGAATCCCTTCCCGGGAAGGTGTTCCGCAGGGTGATCCGGCGTAAATGAGGGGCCGCCGCCCGTGAAAACCGCCCGAAACGGCGGGACGGCGGAAACGGAACGGGAACTTTCTTTACGATTTCACCAAGGAGATCGTCATGGGAAAACACAAAACGGCAATTCCCTTTGTCCTCGCCCTGCTTTTCATGCTGCTCCTCCCCGCGGCTGCGGCGGCGGGAGGGGAGGAAGCCTCCGGGGCGGCCGGGTTCAACAGCGAGGGGCTTTCCTATTTCAACCGGGGGTATTACGAGGAACTTCCCGCGGGGAAACAGGCCGCGGCGGAGGAAAGCTTCCGGAAGGCCCGGGAGGCCTTTCAGAAGGCCGTCGCCGTCGATGACGGGTTCGTCGAGGCCCATCGGAACCTGGGAAGGCTCTATGCGATCCTGAAGGATTATGAACAGGCCGCCGTGGAGTACCGGAAGGTGGTGGACCTGGAACCGGGAAACGTGGACGCCTATCTCCCCCTTGCCTCCGCCCTGGACCGTCTGGGCCGCGCGGATGAGGCCCTGGACGTCCTGAAACGGGCGAAATCGGCGACAGCGGACTCCCTCGTCCTGAAGCACCTGGACGGGCTCATCGAAAAACTCGAAGCGCAGGGGGGGACGAAATGAAAACGCCGGGAAATACAAGAGGGAAAAGAATCCTGTCGTTCGTTCTTCTCGCCGCGGCGGCGGTTCCGTTCCTTTTCCCCGTCCCGGAGGCCCGGGCGGGGAACCCCCATGGCGCCATATACAGTTCCGTGACGAACCGGGTGTTCTGGTTCGTCCTCGCTTCCGATTCCCACGTTGGAAAGAAGAACGGCAAAGGCCCGGAGAATCTCCAGTGGCTTCTCGGGGAGGCAAAGGACACGATCGACCCTTCCTTTATCGTTCTCACGGGCGATCTGACCGACTCGACCGACGGGGGCCTCTATCCCGACGGCCCCTACCTCTCGGAATGGACGGAATACCGGAACATCGTCGACGGTGCCGGCGCGACCGCCTCCTTCTTCTTCGACATCCCCGGGAATCACGATGAGTACAACGACGGAACCCTGTCGTTCTTCCGGAACCACTCCATCCAGGGGAGGGCCACCGGTGGAACCCAGTGCTCGTGGAAAAGGGATTTCGCCTTCGGGTCCTATCATTTCCTGGGAACTTGCACCGCGGGAAACGACGGCGCCTCCTTCAGCCTCATCCCGCCCGAGTACGGGGACCATGCCGGCCTCGACGAGGGGGAACTGACATTCATCGAAAACGCCCTGGAGGCGAACAAGGAGGCCGACCTCACGCTGGCCTTCGGCCACCACCCCCTGGTGCGGCCCGCGTTCACCCTGGAAACCTGGGACGACACGGCCCTCACGTACGGACTGGACGCCTTCGTCGGCCTCATGAACGATTACGGGGTGTCCCTCTACGGCTACGGGCACACCCATGTGTACGACGAGCAGTTTTTCGTCCGGGACATGACGGAAGGGGTCATCTACCTGAACACGGCGGCCGTGGGGGAAATCTCCAACAATGCGTACGCCCTCGCCGCGATCGACTGCAACGGCATCTCCGTCCGGAGCCTGGAAGTGAAGAGCTGGCCCCTGGTGCTGATCACCGCGCCCCTGGACCCGAACCTCGGGGTCGCCCTCAACCCTTACACCTGGAAGGTTCCCCGGGTCGGTACGGGAAATCCCGTCCGGGCCCTGGTGTTCGACAAGAATCCCATCCTTTCCGTGGAATACCGGATCGACGAGGCGGGAAGCTGGCTGCCCATGCAGGCCGTTCCGGGAAACCCGCACCTGTGGGAAGCGGACGCGTCGGTCGATCTCTCCGGCCAGACCCACATCGTCGAGGTCAGGGCCACCGGTTCGTCGACGGGCTGGGACCGGATCCCCACGGGAGAACCGCCGGCCCCCGTGGAGGATGAAAAGAAGGGGTGCTTTATCAATACGATCCATTGACGGCTTCGTAAAAAGCCCATATGCTGTGTTGCCCTTCTTCCCTCGTCCCTGCGGCGTACCGGGAGNNCTTGCCTATGGAGCTTTTTCCTTTGACGGCTTTGCCCGGGGAGATTTTTATTTCGCCGTCCGGATCTGTTTCATGAGTTCATGGACGGCCGCCAGGTACGACCGGAACCCCTTGAGAAAGATGTCGTTGTGGTTCGCCCCGGGGACCTTCAGGAACCGTTTCCATTCCGAGGGACAGGCCGCGAAGAGGGCTTCCCCGTCGGAAAAGGGGATGATGTGGTCGTACTCGGCATGGATGACCAGGGTGGGTTTGCGGAAGGCCGACATGCGCTCCAGGGTGAGCCGGTCCTCCCGTTCGGTGATTCCCGGCGGAATGGGGGCGACGCCGATGAGGCGAAGAAGGGGGATGATCCGTGCGAATCCGCTTTCGATGATGAGCCCGTCCACCCGGTCCTGAAAGGCCACCGCGGTTTCGAGGGCCGGGGCGCTGCCCAGGGATCTCCCCATGACCGCAAAGGGTCCCGTGAACCCACTCTTTGAAAGCCAGTCCCTGAAGTACAGGAAGACGTCACAGGCGTCCCGGAGCATGGCGGACACGGTGGGCGTTCCGGTGGAACGGCCGTACCCCCGGTAGTCGGCGATCATGAAATTGATGCCCAGGGTCGTGTAAACGGGGGCCAGGTCGTCGTAGTCGGCGGCGATCTCCCCGTTCCCGTGAAAGAAGAGGATTACGGGACCCTTCCTTTTCCCCTCGTGGAAGCGGGCCCCGACCGCCTCGCCGCCGGACACGGGGATTAAAAAATCCTTTCCCTCCGTCCGCGGGTTTTCGTCGACCCATTCGCGTCTCGGGTAGAAAAGCAGGCTGGAGACCGCGTCGTCGTCGAGCGAAAGGGGGATGGGGTTCGGTCGATCGGCCATGGCGTTCTCCTTCCGGAAGGCCCCGGTCTTGCCCCGTCAGACCGACAGGGTGGCGTCCCGCATTTTCAACTGGATCGATTCCACCCCTTTCCAGTAGTTCACCTGGGGGGTGAAGGCGATGTCCAGTTTCTCTCCGGCGGCCATCTGGTTGAAGAGGTGGGCCTTCCGGAACCAGATGGACCCGTGGGAGATGCCCCGGTCCTGGATCTGCATCCGGATGTGGCTGTTCTTCAGCACCACGGGCGATTTCACGACGATCTCCCTGGCCCAGAGCACCGGTTCGGGATTTCCGTTCCCGAAGGGCGAGAGCCGCTGAAAATCCTCCATGAGCTCCGGGCCGATCTCCTCGAGTCGGCACTCGGCGTCGATGGTCGTGCTCGGAACGAGTTCGGAGGGGGACACATGCTCCAGGATCGCACGGTCCAGAATCCGCGAGAGTTCCCCGATGTCCTCCTGGCGGATGGAGATGCCCGCGGCGTACCGGTGGCCCCCGTAGCCGAGCAGGAGGGGCTCGCACGATTTTTTCAGTCCCTCGTACAGGTTGAACTCCTCGATGCTGCGTCCCGATCCTTTTCCGATTCCTTCCCTCAGGCTGATCAGAATGGCCGGCCGGTGAAAACGGTCCACCAGTTTCGAAGCGACGATTCCGATGACGCCGGGATGCCATTCCTCCGAGGCGAAAACGAAAAAACCCCTTTCCCTGAGGGTGCGGTCCGACCGTATCCTGCTGAGGATGTCCTCCAGGATGGACCGCTCGATTTCCTGGCGCTCCCGGTTGAACTGGTCGAGGCGTTCGGCAAGCCGCGACGCCTCCAGAAAATCGTCGGTCAGGAGAAGGCGGACGGCGTCGTCCGTCGAACCCAGCCTCCCGGCGGCGTTGATTCTCGGGACAAGAGAAAAGGACACGTCCGACGATATGAGGGAGCCCTGGCGGGAAAAGGACGACCGGTCTTTCAGCGCCCGTATTCCCGGCCGCTTCCCCTCGTGGAGAAGTTCCATCCCCACCTTGACGAAGATCCGGTTCTCGTCGACGAGGGGAGAGATGTCGCCGAGCGTCCCGATGGTGACGAGATCCAGATAATCCCGGAGGTTGGGAAAAGGTTTGCCGGACCAGAACCCGCTTTTTCTCAACTCCGCCCGAAGCGCGATGAGGAAGTTGAAGACGATGCCCACGGCGGCCATGTATTTGAAAGGGAAGGAGCAGTCGGACCGCTGGGGGTTGATGGATGCCAGGGCGGGGGGCAGCACGTCGGGCACCTCGTGATGGTCGAGGACGATGGTGTCCATCCCCAGGGAGCGGGCCCGTTCGATGGCCTCGTGGTCCGTGATGCCGCAGTCCACGGTGAGAATGAGACCGATTCCCTGTTTCCGGATGCGGTCCACCGTGTCGGGCTTGAGGCCGTACCCTTCGGACATCCGGTCGGGAATGTAATAGGAGACGGACGGATGGATATCCCTCAGGAATCGGATAAGGCAGACGGTGGCGGTGATCCCGTCGGCGTCGTAGTCGCCGTACACGAGCACCGGTTCCTTCCGCTGGATGGCCCGGATCAGCCGTTCCACCCCCTTGGACATGTCCTTCATGAGAAAGGGATTGTGAAGGTCCGCCAGGGTGGGGGAGAAGAACTTCATCGCCTGGTCCGGACTCCGGATCCCCCGGTTGACCAGGATGCGGGAAGTGACGGGCTCGATTCCCAGTTCCTCCCGGAGCCGGCTTTCCGCCCTTTCGTCGGGTTCGGGAAACTTCCACCGGGTTGTTGGAATCATTGCCTGTTCCTTCCTGTCATTCCTGGGGAAACCGCCCCCACGTGTATATGACCGATGCGACCCGGCGTGTCAAGAAAGAAAAATGCAGAACGCTCGGAAATTCCGAGCAATGCTTGTTCGAGGGGACTTTTTGTGTAGCCGTTAAAATTGGCGAAATCGTAAAAGCAAAATCGACATTTTTCGAACGGCAAAGGAAAAAGCTC
>DJVQ01000008.1:0-26646 GCA_002441265.1 Syntrophaceae bacterium UBA6252 | reverse complement strand
GACTTTTTACGAAGCCGTCAAAATTATCTCTTGATCTTTCAACCCCCCCGATGTTACAGAAAATACCCGTCCGGGGGAGTCCATGTCCCTGTTGTGGAACCGAAAGATCATCGAGTTGCGCCGGCGCGATGTCGCCCGTCTGAAGTTTCTCCTCGAGGGCTATGACGGTCTCGCCGCTGTGACCACGGTGGACCCGGACCGCGCCCGGGTTTCCCTGGGCTATTGCTCCCTGTGCCGGCGGGACCTGGAAGCCGTGCTCGCCGCTCTGAAAACAGAGATGGTTCTCATTGAAGTGGAGGAATGCTCCACGGGAGTCGTTCGATCATGAAAACACCGTTTCGCGCCCCCTTGTGGGTTGTCCTGTTCGTGCTGCCCCTCCTCGCGGGCATGGGTTCCATCTTCGGAGAGGAACCGGCGGACAAGATCCCCGCGCCGGAAAGAAAGTTCGAGGCCGTCTTCCTGGACCAGACCGACGTGGCCACCGCCTGCACGTCCGTGAGCATCCAGGGAAACACGTTCATCGAGGGAAAACGGGGGGAGGGGACCTATACCGTTCCCTTCGACAAGGTCCGCGAAATCGAATTTCTCATGAAGGGAAGCGAACTTCGGGGAATCGTCCGTCTGAAAAACGGAGACCCCGTGGAACTCGTTCTGAACGGGGACCACAGGGCCTACGGGAAAACCGCTTACGGGACCTTTCAGATCCGTCTCGGCGATCTGAAAAGGATGTCTTTTCCCGGCGGGGAAACGGCCGGTTAGACCGCCTTCTTCACAAAACCGGATTTGAGGCAGCGGGTGCAGACCTTCATGCGCTGGACGCCGCCCGTTTTGGGATGAATCACCCGGATTTTCTGAAGATTCGGGTACCAGACCCTCTTGGTCTTGTTGTTCGCGTGGCTCACGCTGTTCCCGACGGAGGGTTTCTTTCCGCATATTTCACAGATTCTGGACATTGCTCCGGGCTCCTTCCGCAAAAAATCGCTCCGCAACGGACCGGCCTGATTTTCGGGCCTGTCTGCGATCGGAGTGCCCTCTTCTAAACGATCTTCCTGAAATATTCAAGCTTTTTTTCTTCACCGCATCGAGGCCGGCTGGCCCGTGGCCTCCAGGACCCGCATCCAGAGGGATCCCGCGGGATCCACCTTTTTCCTCACCGTCACCGCGTCAATGGGCAGGTGAACGAACTCGTTGTTGAAAAGTCCGACGACCATGCCCGTTTTTCCCGCCATGCCGGCGTGGACGGCGTACTGTCCGAGGATTTCGCAGTAGATGCTGTCGTTGGCGCTCGCGGGGACGCTGCGGATGATGTAGCTGGGATCGAAGTATTTCAGGTTCAGATCCAGGTTCCTCTCCTTGAAGTGACGCTCGATTCTTTCCTTCAGGAAAAGACCGATGTCGAAAAGCCTGATGTTTCCCGAGGCGTCCCGCCCCCGGTGCCGCTTTTCCCCGAAGAATTCCTGGCCAGCGCCCTCGGCGACGAGGATGACGGCGTGGCGCCTGGTCCTCATGCGATGTTCCAGGACGGCGAGAAACCCGTCTTTTCCATCCAGGGAAAAGGGAATCTCGGGGATGAGGACGAAATTCACGTCGTTCTCGGCGAGGGCGGTGGATACGGCGATGTGACCCGACTGCCGTCCCATGATCTTGATGAGTCCCACACCCATGGGGGCGCCCGTGGCTTCCACGTGGGCGCACTGGACGACCTTCACGGCCTCCGAGATGGCCGTTTCGAAACCGAATGTCCTGTCGATCAGGTTCAGGTCGTTGTCGATGGTCTTGGGGATCCCGATGACGCTCGCGGTGCGCTTTCTCCGGGTGATCTCCCCGGTGATGCGTTCCGTCGCCCGCATGGTTCCGTCCCCGCCGATGCAGAAGAGCAGGTTGATCCCTCTCGCCGAGAGGGTGTCCACGATCTCGCCGATGTCCTGGTTTCCCCGGGAGGAGGCCAGGATGCTGCCCCCGAGGGAATGGATGTCCTTGACGACTTCGGGCGTGAGCTGGACGATCTCGTGGCCGTACCGCGGGATCAGTCCCTGGAAGCCGAAGGGGATTCCCTCGATCCGGGTCACCCCGTATCTGTAGTAGAGCTGCATGACCACGGAGCGGATGACGTCGTTGATTCCCGGACAGAGCCCTCCGCAGGTGACCACGGCGGCGGTCACGTTCGGGGGATCGAAGAAGATCGTCTCCCTGGGACCCGCCGCTTCCAGGGAAGTGGGGATCCCCTCCGGGCCGGCGCCGAGATCGTAGTCGTCGGTGAAATGGCGGAAGAGCACCCGCCGCCGGTCGTCGCAGAAGACCGTCTGGGACAGGGGAGACGGGACGCGCCGTTTCCCGATTTCGCGGATGGTGAAATCCGGGTTCGCTTCGTTCATCGTTTCAACCTCCCGTGATCGCGGCGGCGGAGGAGATTCCCGAAAGGATCTCCCCGTCGAATCCGAGTTCGGGATACTGGAGCCCGCCGGTGAGAACGATCCTGTCCGGCAGGGTCCGGGAGAAAACGGACAGGGGGGCCAGCACCGGCGGCCGGATGGCGTATTTGTGGTTCACCACCTCCTGGTATTTCCTGGAGACGTCCATGGACCACGCCGGGTCGATGAATTCCAGGTTTTCCCTGAGAAAGGGAAGGAAGCACTCGACGCCGCGGAAGACCACCCGGAACACCTCCTCGAGTTCCCCGTCGCCCAGCCTCCAGGGGGAATCGTCGAGGAAGACGGTGGCCGACAGGGCCCGTCCCCCCTCGGGACCTCCGGCATCCCCGCCGTCCGGTCCCGCCTCCAGGTAGATGAGGGAATCGGTCATGAGGGGATGCTTCTCCTCGTAGAGAAGCAGGACGGACGATCCCATCAGCTCGGGGATCCCCCTGTTCTTCAATCCCAGGTGAAGCGTCACGGGATATCCCCCGTGGCCGACCTTTTTCCACTTTCTCTCCAGGCGGGAGAAATCCTCCCCCTTCACGAGAATCGGCCGGAGCTTCTCCCACTTGGTGCTGAAAACGGCCCGGTCCCCTTCCACGGTCCACGAGTCTCCCTCCAGGGAGAAATCCACCTCGATCCGCCGTTTCATCCGGAAGCGGATCACCGTGCATCCCGCGAGGCAGGTGTTGTCCCCGGCCGAGCAGATTTCGCGCAGGCCGCCGACGATCCGCTGTTTCGCGCCCGGCGGGAAGGCCCCCGATCGGAACGGGGCGGTGAACGCGTGCCCGGAGGAATAGGGAAAATCGCGCCGGAGGGGGGCGCCGGAGAAAAGCAGGTACTGGGCCCGGAAGATCCGTTCCAGGCCGGGGTGTCTCTTCCCCAGATCCGCAAGGATCCCGTTGAGGCGCATGACGTCCCTCCTGCGGCCGGGATAGCGGAGGAGGTCGCGCCACAGGCCGCCCCCGCCGCGGAGAAAATCCGGATCGGAAAGGTATTGTTCCAGGCGGCCGGCCATTTCCGAGGCCAGGGTGAAAAAGGCTTCGATTTCCTCCGGTTGGACGGGAAATTCCCGGGCGAACTCATGACAGGTTTTCCGGAGGTCGCCGAAAAGATCCAGCCTCTGTTCCGGGAGGATGAACTGGTGGAGGGTCCGTTTCTCTTCCTGGGGGATTTCCGGCAGGGAAACGCCCCGCTGCCTGAGAAGGGTCTCGCCCAGCCCCCCCGGAGCGAGCCCCGGCCAGGGAAAGGGGTCCAGGTTGAACACGTAGCCGTTTCGTTCCAGCTCGCCTGAGAGCGGTCCCTCGCTCAGGAGAAGCGTTTTTTTCCCGGAGGCGCACAAAAGGGCGGCGGAAACGAGGCTGCTCATATCGTTGCCGACAACGATACATTCAAAACGCTGGTCCATCTGGACGGTTCCCGTGGATGTGCGCAGGGGACTTCGAATGCGTCAGAATCGGGTCAGGGGAGGGTTGTGAAGGGCCTTTTCCCCGATTCTCGCCATCTGTTTCAGCCGGACCTTCCTGCCCGTGATCTCCAGGTTTCCCTCGGCGTAGTACTGGATCGCCTGGGGAAAGATCCGGTGCTCCTCTTTCAGGATCCTCTGCGAGAGCGTGTCGGCGGTGTCGTCGTCGTACACGGGGACGACCGCCTGGATGATCACCGGTCCGGTGTCCACCCCGTCGTCGGCGAAGTGGACGGTGCATCCCGTGAACTTGACGCCGTAATCGAAGGCCCGTTCCTGCCCGTGGAGCCCCTGGAAGGAGGGGACCAGGGCGGGGTGGATGTTCATCACCCGCATGGAGAAGGTCCTGAGAAAAACGGGGGTGAGCACCCGCATGAAACCGGCCATGATCACGAGCTCCACCGCGTGCTCCTTCAGGATAGCGATCATGGCCCGGTCGAAGGCCTCCCGGTCCGGGTAGTCCCTGTGGTCCAGGACAACGGCCGGGATGCCGTGTTTCCTCGCCCTCTCCAGGGCGTAAGCCTCCCCGTTGTTGCTGATGACGACGCGAAGAACCGCGTCCAGGGAGCCCTTCTCGATGTTGTCGATGATGGACTGGAGGTTGGACCCGCTGCCGGAAACGAGAACCCCGATATCGACCTTCCGTGGCGCTCCGTCAGACAATGATGACCCCCTCCCGGTTCTGGTCCTTTTTCTCGACCGTTCCGATGATCCATCCCTTTTCCCCCTGGACGGAAAGCCGGTCGAGAATGTCTTTCGCCTCTTTTTCGGGAACGACGAGGATTATCCCGATCCCCATGTTGAAGACCCGGTGCATCTCCCGCTCGTCGATCCGTCCCATGTCCTGGAGGGCCTGAAACACGGGGGGCACTTCCCATGAGTTCTTCCGGATCAGGGCCCTGCAGGGGTCGGGAAGAATCCGGGGGATGTTGTCGAAGAACCCCCCCCCGGTGATGTGGACGATCCCCTTGATCGGGAACGTCTTGATGAGGTTCATGACGACCTTGACGTAGATCTTGGTCGGGCGGATGAGTTCCTCGCCCACGGTGATCCCCATCCCCGGCATGAGGTCGTCGACGGTCAGTTTCATCCGGTCGAAGACGACCTTCCGGACGAGGGAATAGCCGTTGCTGTGGATGCCGCTCGACGCGATCCCCACGAGGGCGTCGCCCACCCGGATCTCGGAACCGTCGATGATCTTTTCCCGCTCCACGGCGCCCACGGCGAAACCCGCAAGGTCGTACTCGTCCTCTTTGTAGAAACCCGGCATTTCCGCCGTTTCCCCGCCGATGAGGGCGCACCCGGCGTCGACGCATCCCTTGCTGATGCCCTCGATGATGGCCAGGTTCCGGTCCACATCCATTTTGCCGATGGCGAGATAATCAAGAAAAAAAAGCGGCTCCGCCCCCTGGACGATGAGATCGTTCACGTTCATGGCTACGAGGTCGATTCCCACCGTGTCATGCTTCCCCGTCAACTGAGCGATCTTGAGCTTGGTCCCCACGCCGTCCGTGCAGGACACGAGAACGGGGTGCCGGTACCGGCTCACATCCAGGTGAAAAAGGGCTCCGAATCCGCCGATGTTGCCCAGAACTTCCTTTCGGAACGTGGATTTGACGAAAGGCTTCATTTTTTCGACGAAAAGGTTGGCCCCGTCGATGTCCACCCCTGCATCCCTGTAGGAAAGTGAGGTGTCTTCCATGAATTCCCCCAGACATGTGAAATGAAATTGAAACCGAGATTAGTCGAAATCTGGGGAAATGTCAATTCCTCCTTGTAAAACCATCCGTATTCTGTTAAGAATCCTGCATGCTTGCGTATTTTTATCGACGCGGCGGATGGGATAATGGAAAACCTGAGACATCTTTTCGACAAACTTGAAACCCCGTTGCTTTTTGCCTCGAGGGACCGTTTCCGCCGCCTCCCCCAGGTGCGGGATCTGGACGCCGCCATCCTGGCCCTCCTCCGGAAGGCCAGGGAAGGGGTCTTGGCTTCGGCCCTTTCCCCGGCGGACCTCCGCGATTCCCTGGCCGTGCTTGACGAGATGGAAGGAATTTTTCAGCGATTCAAAGATCTTCCCGGGGAGGAAAAAAAGGCGGCCATCTCCCGGGCGCTTGATCTCCTTTCTTCCGTGAAGACCGGGATCGACGGGAAACCGGCTTTGCCTCCCCCTGCCGTTCCGGAGTTTCCGGAGCCCGTCCGCGCCGGGGAGCGGGAGGAAAAGCTGTCCTCCCCCCTTCAATACGTCCGGGGGGTGGGGCCAAAAGTGGGAAGGCTCCTGGAGAGAATCGGCCTGAAAACCGTGGAGGATCTTCTCTATTTCCTCCCGAGACGCTACGAGGACCGCCGGCGGGTCCGGGAAATCGGCCGTCTCAACCCGGGGGAGAAGACGACCGTCGCGGGGACGGTCACGACCATCGGGGTCCGGAAATACGGGCGCTCCCTCGTCCTGGAAGCCGCGCTGTCGGACGGCACGGGCGTGCTCCGGCTCCGGTGGCTCAAGGGAAATTTCGCCTATCTCCGGAAGACGCTCCTGCCGGGAAAGCGCCTCATCCTGACCGGGGAGATCCGCCGGTACGCGTCGGTGCTGGAGACGATCCACCCCGATTTCGAGGTGCTCGACGAGGCGGACGACGAACTGCTCCATTTCCGGAGGATCGTCCCCGTCTACTCGGAAACGGAGGGACTCCGGCAGAAGCAGATCCGCCGGATCGCCCGGGAGGCGCTCCGGTCTTTCGGACGATACCTCACGAGCCCCATACCGGACGCGCTGTGCCCGGTGAAGTGCCCCCTGTCCTTTCCCGAGCTCGTGGAAAACGTCCACTTTCCCGGCGACGGGGAGGACCCCGCCGCCTGCAACGCCTTCCGGTCCCCCTCCCACCGCCGGATCGTCTTCGACGAGCTGTTCTTCTTCCAACTCGCCATGGCCCTGAAAAACCGGGGGACCCGCCGCTGCAGGGGGATCCCGTTCAGGACCGGCGGTCCCCTGGCGGCGCGCTTCCGCCGCATGCTTCCGTTCCCCCTCACGGCGGACCAGGAGAAGGCCGCAGGCGAGATCGAAGCGGACATGGCCCGTCCCTGGCCCATGAACCGCCTGCTCCAGGGGGATGTGGGCTGCGGGAAGACGGTGGTGTCCATGACGGCCATGGTGACCGCCTGCGAGAACGGGTTTCAGGCCGCCATCATGGCGCCCACGGAAATCCTGGCGGAGCAGCACCACCGCCGGATCCGGGAGTGGGCGGAGGAGCTGGGCCTGAAGACGGGCCTGCTCACCGGGAGCCGGCGGGGAAAGGAACGGGACGGCCTCCTCGAAGAGATCGGGAACGGGAGCGTCCACCTGGTCGTGGGGACCCACGCCCTGATCCAGGAGGGCGTCGTCTTCAGAAATCTCGGACTCGCGGTCGTCGACGAGCAGCACCGGTTCGGCGTGGTCCAGCGCGCCGCCCTCCGGTCGAAGGGGGCCTTTCCCGACATCCTCGTCATGACGGCGACCCCCATCCCGAGGACCCTCGCCCTGACCGTTTACGGCGACCTGGATCTGTCCCTCATCCGGGAACTCCCGCCGGGCCGGAAAACAGTCCGGACGGAGGTGCTCACGGAACAGGGCCGTCCACGGCTCTACGAGGCGATCCGGAAGGAGGTCGGCCGGGGGAACCAGGTCTTCATCGTCTATCCCCTCGTGGCGGAATCGGAAGCCCTCGACCTCAAGGACGCCACGAGCATGGCCGCCCGCCTCCGGAACGAGGTGTTCCCCGGCTTCCGGGTGGGGCTTCTCCACGGGAAGATGAAAGGTGCCGAAAAGGAGGAGGTCATGGCCTCCTTCCAGCGGGGGGCGATCGACCTCCTCGTGGCGACGACGGTGGTGGAAGTGGGAATCGACATCCCCGCGGCCTCCCTCATGGTCGTCGAGCACGCGGAGCGGTTCGGCCTGTCCCAGCTCCACCAGCTCCGGGGCAGGGTGGGGCGGAGCGACATTTCCTCCCGCTGCGTGCTCGTGGCCGGCGGGCCCCTTTCCGCCGTTTCCCGGAAAAGGCTCCGGGTCATGGCCGAGACGAACGACGGCTTCCGCATCGCCGAGGAGGACCTGGAGATCCGGGGACCCGGGGAGTTCATGGGGACCCGCCAGTCCGGCCTTCCCGACTTCCGGGTGGCCGACATCCTCCGCGACGGGACCCTTCTCGTCGAGGCCCGGGACGCCGCATTCCGTCTCGCCGGCGAGATGGAACGAATTCCCGGCGCACCCGCCCACGAGGACATCCGGAGGGAGCTTTTCAGGCGATGGCGGGGCAGGCTGGAGCTGGCGGAGACGCCGTGAAACAGGAAAGGTCGGCAAATAGATTGACAAATGACCGCTATCTGATGTAGCAAAATCGTTTAAATCCTTTCAGACAAGGGACGGCGAAACATGGGTGCGAAAGAAATCAGCATCGGTCTTCTCGGCCTTGGAACGGTGGGCATGGGGGTGGTGAAACTTCTCAGGGAAAACGCCGCCCTTATCGAAAAGCGCCTCGGGGCGAAGCTCACCCTCAAGAGGATCGCCGACATCGACCCGGACCGGCCGCGGCCCGTGGCGGTGCCGCGGGAGATCCTGACCACCGATGCCCGGTCGGTCATCGGGGATCCCGACATTTCCATCATCGTGGAACTGATCGGGGGATTCGAGCCCGCCAGGACGTTCATCCTGGAGGCCCTCGGAAAAAGAAAGGCCGTCGTCACGGCGAACAAGGCCCTGCTTGCCACGTACGGCAGCGAGATCTTCCGCGCCGCAGTGGACAACCGCGCGGAGATCGGATTCGAGGCGAGCGTGGGCGGAACGATCCCGGTGATCAAGACCCTGAGGGAAAGCCTCGCGGGGAACCGCATCCATTCCATCTTCGGCATCATGAACGGCACGTCCAATTTCATCCTCTCGAAGATGACCGACGAGGGCCTTCCCTTCGAGGAAGCCCTGAAAACGGCGCAGAAACTCGGTTTCGCCGAAGCCGACCCGACCTACGACATCGAGGGGATCGACACGGCCCACAAGCTGGCCATCGCCCTGTCCCTTTCCTACGGGAAACGGGTGCGCCTGGAGGAGATCCACCGGGAGGGAATTTCCCGGATCACCGGCCAGGACGTGGAATTCGCCAGGGAACTGGGATACAAGATCAAACTTCTGGCCATCGCCTTCGAGCGGGGGGACCGGGTGGAGGCAAGGATCCATCCCACCATGATTCCCTTCGACCACCTCCTCGCCAGCGTGAACGGCAACTTCAACGCCTTTCACTTCATCGGGGACGCATCGGGGTCCGTCTTCCTTTACGGCCAGGGGGCCGGAATGGACCCCACGGCCAGCGCCGTGGTGAGCGACCTCATGGACATTTCCCGGGACATCCTGAACGGCGTTTCGGGGAGAATCCCTCCCCGCACCGTCCCGGAGGACCAGATCGAGGACATGCGGATCCTTCCCATGGAGGATATCGTCACCAATTACTTTTTCCGTTTCACCGCCGTGGACCGGCCCGGAGTCCTGTCGAAGATCTCGGGCATCCTGGGGCGGTACGACATCAGCATCGCCGCGGTGATCCAGAAGGGAAGGAAACTGGACGGCGTCGTACCTGTGGTGATGACCACCCACATGGCGAAGGAGAAGGCCGTCCGGAAGGCCCTCAAGGAGATCGACCGGCTCGACGTGGTTGGCGGCGACACCGTCGTCATCCGCATCGAGGACGAGAGGCTGCGATGAAATACGTGATTCTGCTCGGCGACGGCATGGCCGACGAGCCCCTGGAGGAACTGGGGGGAAAGACCCCTCTCGAGTACGCCCGCACCCCCTCCATGGACGGGATCGCGGCCAGGGGGACCCTGGGACGGATCGACACGATTCCCCCGGGCCTCACGCCGGGAAGCGACGTGGCGAACCTGTCCGTCCTCGGCTACGACCCAAGGGATTTCTTCACCGGCAGGGGCCCCCTCGAAGCGGCCAGCATGGGGGTCGCCCTCGGACCGGAGGACACCGCCTTCCGATGCAACCTGGTCACCCTCGGCGACGGGACGGACCCGGTCATGGAAAACTTCAACGCCGGCCATATCTCCTCCGGCGAGGCGCGGCGGATCATCGAAAGCCTGAACGAGGGGCTCGCCTCGGAATCGGTCCGTTTTCATTCCGGCGTGGGATACCGCCACCTCCTGGTGTTCCGGAACGAAGACTTTGCCCTCACGACGACCCCGCCCCACGACATCGTGGGGAAGGAAACCGCATCCTACCTGCCCCGGGGAACGGGGTCGGAGAAGCTTCTTTCCATGATGGCCTCGGCCCGGGAGATTCTGAGGAACCACCCCGTCAACCGGGAACGGTCGGCGTCGGGAAAGCTTCCCGCCAATTCCATCTGGCCCTGGGGGGAGGGGAGGGCGCCCCGGATGCATCCCCTGACCGAACGGTTTTCCATCCGCGGAGGGGTCATCTCCGCCGTCGATCTCCTGAGGGGAATCGGCGTGTACGCGGGGCTCGAGATCCTTCCCGTGGAGGGTGCGACGGGATACACCGACACGAACTACGCCGGAAAGGCGGGAAAGGCCCTCACGTTTCTCGCCGCGGGAAACGATTTCGTCTTTCTCCACGTGGAGGCCCCCGACGAAAAGGGTCACGAAGGGGACGTTCAGGGAAAGGTCTCGGCCATCGAGGACTTCGACCGGAAAATCGTCGGGGCCGTTCTCGACGGCCTCTCCTCCCTTGGGGAACACAGGATTGCCGTTCTGAGCGACCACCCCACGCCGATCCGCATCAGGACCCACGCGGCGGAACCCTCCCCCTTCGCCCTCTACGGGTCGGGGAAGGGGGAAAATCTCGGAAGGGGGGTTCCCTTCTCGGAGAAGGCGGCCCTGGAGGGCGGCATCCTGATCCGGCCCGGGCATCTTTTCATGGAACATTTCATGGGAAACTGGAGGCGTTTTCTTGAAGACCTCCGTTAAGGTCCGGGTCATCTACGGGGATACCGACGCCATGGGGATCGTGTACCACGGAAACTACTTCCGGTGGTTCGAGGTGGGGAGGACGGAGCTGTTCCGGCAGATGGGGATCGTCTACCGCGATCTCGAAGCCGGGGGATACTACCTCCCCCTGACGAAGTCCTACTGTCACTATCTGTTGCCGGCCCGGTACGACGACATCCTCGTCGTCGAGACCGCCATCACCGAATGGGGCAGGGCGAGCATCCGTTTTCAGTACACCGTCTGGGACGAAAACAGGGAGAACCGGCTCGTCGAGGGATACACCCACCACGCCTTCACGAACGCCCGGGGCAAGGTGGTCCGGGCCCCCATGGAAATCATCAGGCTCATCGAGGGGGCCTGCGAAAAATCCGATATGAAAGAAACGAAGGAATTATAAAGGAAAGGATCCATGGCAAAAAAGCTGACGAAAAAGGAATTGAGGGAGCCGGATGAGTTTCAGACCTTTACCATGAGGTTCCTCCAGTACGTCTCGGAGAACCGCAACAAGTTCTATCTGGCCGGAGTCATTATTCTTGTCGCCGTTCTGGCCGTCGGAGGCTATGCCTTTTACGAAAACCGGTACGAGGCGAAGGCGGCGGATCAGTATGCCGCCGCGGCGGACGCGGCCCTGGCCGGTCAGGGCCGGGAGAACCCCCAGGCCCTTCAGATGTACGAGGATCTGGTCCGGCTCTATCCCCGGAGCACGGTGGCCCCGCTCGCCTACTATCACCTGGGGAACCTCCTGTACGAGAAGGGGGAGTATGATCGGGCCGTGGCGTCGTACGAGAAGTTCATCGCGGCGTCGCAGGGGAAGGACGGCTTCCTTGTCGCCCTTGCGTATTACGGCATCGGCTACTGCTACGAGGACCGGAAGGATTACGCAAAAGCCGGGGAAGCCTACGAACGGGCCGCCGAGAAGAGCGGCGACACGGCCTTTCGGGCCGTCATGGAACGGAACATCGGAAGAACCTACGAGGTCATGGGGAATACGGAAAAAGCGAGGGAGCATTACGAAAAGGCCCTGAACAAGTCCGGGGATCCCCTGATGGAGCGGTATATCAGGACGATCCTGGCGGAAATGGGCAAATCTACGGAGAGGAGCGCAAAGAAGGGATCATGAAAGTCCTCATGTCTGGAAACGAGGCCATTGCCCGCGGGGCTTACGAGTGCGGCGTCACGTTCGCTGCCGCCTATCCCGGTACGCCCAGCACGGAAATCACAGAGGAATTCTCGAAATACGAGGGCGTATACGCCGAGTGGTCCCCCAACGAGAAGGTCGCCCTGGAGGTCGCCATCGGCGCGTCCCTGGCGGGGGCGAACGCCATGGCCGTCATGAAGCACGTGGGCGTCAACGTCGCCGCCGATCCGCTGTTCACGGTAAGTTACACGGGAACGAACGGCGGGCTCGTCATCGTCACCGCCGACGACCCTTCCCTCCACAGCTCCCAGAACGAGCAGGACAACCGGAATTACGCGAAATTCGCCAAGATTCCCATGATCGAGCCCTCGGACAGCGCCGAGGCGAAGGACTTCATCAGGATCGCCTTCGAGATCGCCAGGAAGTTCGACACCCCCGTGTTTCTCCGGACCACCACGAGGCTTTCCCATTCCAAGTCGGTGGTGGAAACGGGGGAACCGAAGCCTTCCGGGGCGGTCCTGGAGATCCGTCACGACCCGCGGAAATACGTCATGGTCCCGGCGAACGCGCGGCTCCGCCGTCTCGCCGTGGAGGAAAGAATGAAGAAGCTCGCGGAATTCGCCGAGACCTTTCCGGAGAACCGCATCGAGATGAACGACCCGTCCATGGGGATCGTCGCCGCGGGCATGGCATACAGTTACGCCCGCGAGGCCTTTCCCGAGGCCTCCTTCCTCAAGCTCGGCATGGTGCACCCGATCCCCGCCGGGATGATCCGCGCGTTCGCCGCCAGGGTCGACCGGCTCTACGTGGTGGAGGAACTGGACCCGTTCCTGGAGGAGCAGATCCGGGCCCTGGGCCTTCCCGTGGCGGGAAAGGAACACCTTCCCTTCACCAACGAATTCGATCCGGGCATCGTGGAAACCGCCCTTTCGGGCAAGGCGGCAAACGTGAAAGCCCTTCCCCAGGTGACGATTCCGCCGCGGCCCCCGAATCTCTGCCCGGGCTGTCCGCACCGGGGCCTCTTCTACGTCCTGGGAAAGACGAAGACCTTCGTCGCCGGGGACATCGGCTGCTACACCCTTTCCTTCATGAAGCCCCTTGCGGGCCTTCATTCCTGCATCTGCATGGGCGCGAGCGTGGGCATGGCCCACGGGATGAGCAAGGCCCTGGGGGAGGGGGGCCACGGGAAGGTCGTCGGTGTCATCGGAGACTCCACGTTCATCCACTCGGGAATCACGTCCCTCCTGAACACGGTCTACAACCAAAGCGACGTGGTCATCGTCATCTGCGACAACCGGACCACGGCCATGACGGGCATGCAGCAGCACCCCGCTACGGGATACACCCTTCAGGGGGCGCGGACCCGCCAGTTGGACATCCCGTCCCTGGGAACGGTCCTCGGGATCGAGAACGTGCGGGTCATCAACCCGCTCGACCTCAAGGAAACCAGGGAGGTGATTAAGGAGGAGCTTGAAAGGAAGGGGCCGTCCCTGGTGGTCGCCCAGTCCCCCTGCGCCCTTCTGCTGAAGAAAAAGGGCGGCGAGGAGAAGCCCCTCCGGATCGACCCGGACGTCTGCACGGGCTGCAAGGTGTGCCTGGGGCTCGGATGCCCCGCCATCTCCTGGAGGAAGTTCGACGCCGAAACGGAGAAGACCTTCAAGAAGAAAACGAAGAAACAGGAAGGGATAGCCGTGATTGACAGGGACCTCTGCAACGGATGCACGCTTTGCAGCCAGGTCTGCAAGTTCAAGGCGGTGGAAGAGGCGAAGTGATGGAAAGCAAGGTGCGGAGCATCCTGATTGCAGGCGTGGGCGGACAGGGCGTCCTCAAGGCGAGCGACATCCTTTCCGCGGTCATCATCGAGGCGGGGATGGACGTGAAGAAAAGCGAGGTCCACGGAATGGCCCAGCGGGGAGGCTGCGTCACGAGCCACGTCCGCTACGGATCCAGGGTGTACTCGCCCCTGGCCCGGAAAGGGGACGTGGATCTCATCCTTTCCTTCGAAAAACTTGAAACCCTTCGCTATCTCGATTATCTGAAAGAAGGGGGCCGGGTGATCATCAACGACCTCGAGGTGTACCCCCCTTCCGTGAACATGGGCGAGGCGGAATATCCCCCCAATGTCATCGATCTCGTGGCGGACCATGTGGACACGGTGGAAGTGATCGACGCCTCGGAAAAAGCCGCCCGGCTGGGAGATCCCCGCATGGTGAACACCATCCTTCTGGGTGTTCTCTCCCGCCACATGGACATCGATACCGCCGTCTGGGAGAAGGTTCTCCGGAAGACCTTCCCCCCGAAAGTCGTGGGAAAGAACATCGAGGCCTTTCACCTGGGCCGGAAGGACTGACGGATCCAATGTCCCGTCCCCTGACGATCCTTCTTCTCCTCTTCCTGGTCTGTATTCCGTGCCGGGATGCCGCGGGGCAGGATCCTGGGGAAGGGGACAGGCAGTTTGCCTTCGCGGAAAGCCTTTTCCTTGAAAAGGACTATTTCCGGGCCATCACGGAGTACAAGCGGTTCGCGTTCCTTTATCCCGGCGACGCGGCGCGTGTGGAGACGTCCCGTTTCCGGATCGGGGAATGCTATTTCCTGGCGGAACGGTGGGAGGAGGCCGTCGAGACCTTCCGGCAGTTCGTGAGGGAATTTCCCCAAAGCTCCCGGCTGGACGAGGCGCTTCTTTACATGGGCGAGGCGGAGAAGAAAAGGAAGCGTTACGACGAGGCCCTTTCCCTTTTCGACGCCGTGGCCGAGCGGGGAACCCAGGAGCACCGCAACCGGGGCGTTTACGAGGGGGCCCTGGTCCTCCTGGAAAAGGGGGACTGGCAGGGGGCCCGGGAACGCTTTCTCCGGGTCGGAGAGGACAGCCCCCTTCGGCGTCCGGCCCTGGTGTACTCCGACGGACTTGAGAAGGAAAAGGACCTTCCCCGGAAAGATCCCGCCGTGGCGGGAACCCTCGCCGCCATCCTTCCCGGCTCCGGGCATCTGTACACGGACCGACCAAAGGACGCCCTCGTCGCGTTTCTCCTGAACGGCGCCTTCATCTGGGCGGCGGTGGAACTTTTCGACGACGGCAACACCGTTGCCGGCGCCGTGGTCACTTTTTTCGAACTCGGATGGTACACCGGGAACATTTACAGCGCCGTGAGCAGCGCCCACAAGTACAACCGCAGAATCCGGGAAGACCATCTGAAGATATTGAGGGAACAGGCGCTTCTCTCCAGGCGCGACGGTCATGGAACCCCATCGCTTCGCTTTGCCTTCAACATCCCCTTTTAGGATTCCCATTTTCGCGGGTATTCTCTGCCTGCTGCTCCTTCTTCCTTTGCCCGGGAGCGGCGCACGGGCGGCGGGGGGAGGGGAGTTCCCCCCCTGGGATTTCGGGAAAACGCCGGCGTCCTCCCCGGCCGCGGCGCCGGAAGTTCGCGACGGCCCCGGTCCTGCTGCCAGGATCCTCCTGGCGGGCCTCTCCTTTTTCTCCGAGTCCATCTCACGGGTGGACGGGGACCGCTGTCCCATGTATCCCACCTGTTCGGCTTACAGCCGCCAGGCCGTCCGGAAGCACGGATTCTTCCTGGGGATCATGATGACGGCGGACCGCCTGATCCACGAGCCGACGGAGATGGCGTACGCCCCAGTGGTCCTTGCGGACAGGCTTCGCTACTACGATCCCGTGGAGAACAATGACTTCTGGTGGGCGAAAGATTAAAGCGTTTTCGAGATATTGTTGCATATCTTGCCGTATGATATGATTTTAAGGATATAACAGGAATACACCATGGCGGAAGATTACTACAGGGTTCTCGGCATCGGGAAAAACGCCTCGCCGGAGGAGATCAAGAAGGCCTACCGGAAACTTGCCCTCCGGTACCATCCCGACAAGAACCCGAACAACCGGGAAGCCGAGGAAAAATTCAAGAAAATCAATGAAGCTTATGCCGTCCTGAGCGATCCGGACAAGCGCTCCCAGTACGACCGTTTCGGATCTGAGGCGTTCAGCCAGCGTTTCAGCCAGCAGGACATCTTCAGGAATTTTGATTTCTCCAGTATTTTCGAGGAGATGGGATTCGGAGGCACGGGGAGGAAATTTACGGCGGGAAGTCGCAGGCGCCCCGAGGCCTTCGGGGACATTTTCTCAGAGATCCTGAGGGGATCCGGGGGACGCACCGCAGCGCCGCGCCGCGGGGCGGACCTGGAGTACGCACTGCCGGTGAGCCTGGAGGAGGTCTACAGCGGGGCGGAAAAGACCGTTGCCATTCCCAAGGGGTTCGGCCGGGAGGAGATGCGCGTGAAGATCCCCCCGGGAGTCCGTGACGGACAGAAGCTCCGGATCGCCGGGAAAGGCGAACCGGCTCCCGGCGGGGTGCCGGGAGACCTCCTGATCCGCATCTCCCTCGAGCCCCATCCGCTTTTCACCCGGGAAGACGACGACGTATATGTTCAGATACCCGTCACGTATTCCCAGGCCGTCCTGGGGGACACCATCGACGTGCCGACCCTGAACGGAGAGACGAGACGCCTCAGGATCCCCGCGGGCACCCAGGGGAACACCAAGATCCGGCTCAGGGGCTACGGTTTTCCAAAACGGGGAGACCAGGCCCGGGGCGACCAGTACGTGCGCATCGCCGTCGCCGTTCCGAGAAAAACCACATCCAGACAACTCGAACTGATCCGTAAGCTTTCCGAGGAAGGACTGTAACGCTTCCGGCAGGTTGCATCAAAAACCCTCGAAACCGCCTTTTCATATAACGTCTGATAAGATATCTTATGTAAACTTTGATTATGATGACGACCCGTTTTGATCCGGGATCGAGCTCTTGACCCCGAACGGGGTCTCCCCCGCTTCTTTAATTCTTTTTTGAAACACCGGGGATCCTGGACGTCCTTTTTTTCTTTCGGGGCTTGCCTGCATTTTTTTCCTGTAGTCCGACCCTTCAGGGTCGGCGGTCAGCCCCATCAGTGGTTCGTAACACGGATTGAACCTTCGTTCGCCCGCCGGAGCTGAAGCCCCGGTCTACGTTGTGGGTCATGGTTAGCCATAAGGTTATGCCATAATAGGTTTTGCCTTATGTAGTCCGACCCTTCAGGGTCGGCGGTTCACCCCGCCCCCGGATTCCGGAAGTGGTTTGAAGCCTCACGTTCACCCGGACCGTGGCTTATGCCCTGGACTGCATCGAAGATTCGATCTTCGATCTTTTTTGCTGTTTTCGTGGAATTTGCTATACTGGCTCGAATGAATCTTTGTGGAGGGAACATGGGGGAGCTTTCAAGGCAAAGGATCGCCGTCGTGGGCGCGGGAATCGCGGGAGTCGTGTCCGCCTTCCTTCTACAGCAGGATCACGAGGTGACGCTCTATGAGAGAAACGAGTCCCTGGAGGGTCGGGCGAGCACCATCGTCATTCCCCCGGGTCCGGACGGCGGCCTTGCCGTGGACCCGGGATTCATATTTTTGAACCGAAAGACCTCCCCTCTTTTCGAGCGTTTTTTGCGGCGGATGAACGTTCCCCTGGAAAGAACGGACATTTCCTTCAGCTGTCATGACAGGAAATCGGGGCTCGTTTACTCGGGAAGAAATCTCTTCACCCTTTTCGCGGACCCATGGGATCTGTTCAGGGCCTCCTTTTGGGGTCTTCTGCGACGGATCATGCGGTTCAACGGCATCACCCGCAAAATGCTCCTGGAGGGAAACCTGACCGGGCTTTCCCTGGGAGAATACGTAAAACGGGAAAAAATCGACAAGAGCCTCGTCGAATTTTACGTCATCCCCATGGCGGCGGCCATCTGGCCCGGTGCGGACGCGGACGTCCTCGGGTTCCCGGCGGAAGTGTTCGCGCGGTTTTACGAAAACCAGGGACTCCTGTCCTCTTCCGATCCCCCCGAGTGGTCCCTCGTCAAGGGCGGGCGCCCTTCCCTCGTCCGTTCGTTCCGTAACGGCTTTCAGGGGGAAATCCGCCTGACCGACCCCGTCGTCTCGGTGGGACGGACACGGCAGGGCGCGTGGGTGAAAACGAGGGCGGGGAAACAGGAGGATTTCGACAGGATCGTCCTGGCAACCCATGCCGACGAGGCCCTTCAGATGCTCGATCAACCGCTGCAGGAGGAAACCAGGCTCCTGTCGCCCTGGAAATACACGAACACCCGGGCCGTTCTCCACACGGACGCCTCTTTCCTGCCCCCGAGAAGAAGGGCCTGGGCCTCCTGGAACTATCTCGTGGACGTGGAGGAAAAAGAGCATTCCCCCGTCACGGTGACCTATCACCTGAACCCCCTGGAGCACCTCAAGGCGGACAGGGAATATTTCGTCACCGTGAACCCGTCCAAACCGATACCCCCCGAGAAAAACCTTGCCGAAACGGTTTACCGCCGCCCCCTCTTCACCTTCGATTCCCTGGCAACGCAGAAAAGGCTCCCCTTTCTGAACGGAAACGGAAGCATTTTCTTCTGCGGCAGCTACTTCGGCTACGGTTTTCACGAGGACGCGGTAAGGTCCGCCGTCGACGTGGGACGCCACTTCGGGATGAAGCTCTGAAAAAGATGCCGACCCTGAAGGGTCGGACTACAGAGGAAAGCGTATGGGGTCTCCCATGCGGATATCCAATGTAGTCCGGAGCTTCAGTCCCGGTACGGCCGGCGGAAAGGCTTCCGGCGCATGCCGGGATCGCCCGGTCGTCTCCGGGAATAAAAAAAAGCGGCGGTCACGAGAACCGCCGCTTCCTCATTTCAAGACAGCCCGCTTTCCACTATTCGGCGAGAATCTTCTCCGCGTCGTCGCGATAAGCGTTCATGACGTAGGGAACACCGGAAATCTTCGTCGCCTCTTCCGTAAGGGACATGAGGTCCTTTCTCCCGATGAGAGAAAGATTGAAATTCCTGGTCCCCGCGAGGAGCTGCTGGAGCCCGGTCCTGAATTTCTGCGAGAACGTGTACAGTCCGAGCGCGCCGAGAGGAATGTTCTTGATCTCCTCGCCGAATTTCTTCTTCAGTTCCTCGTAGCACACGAAGATCTCCTCGACGGAATTTCCGAAACGGGACACGCTCTTCGGCAGGTCGCCCGCCTTGAGCCATTCGCCGATGTTCTTTCCCACCATGCCGGGGATCATCAGGCCCCTTCCCATGCAGATGGCCTTCACGTAGGGGCTTCCAAGGGCCAAGGCCTTGAACACGCCGTCCTCCGTCGAGAAACCGCCGGCAAAGGCGATGTCGGGCACGCGGATGCCGCGCTTTTTCAGCTTCTCGCAGAATTCATAGGCCATGCAGTGCAGATAGAAGGAAGGAATGCCCCACTCGCACATCATGGGCCAGGGGCTCATTCCCGTTCCGCCGGGGGCACCGTCGATGGTGAGGAGGTCGAGTTTCGCTTCCGCGCCGTACCGGATCGCCATGGCAAGTTCGACGGCCGAGTAGGCCCCCGTCTTCAGGGTGACCCTCTTGAACCCCACCTTTCTCAACCTTTCGACTTCCTTCAGGAAAGCGTCCCGGGTAACAAAGCCGAGTCTCGAATGCCGTTCGAATTCCTTGATGGCCCCATCCTTGAACGCAGCCTGATTTTCCGGAAGCGTCGGGTCGGGAAGGACGATGTAGCCTCTTTTCTTCAGTTCGATGGCCCTCTCGAGGGATTTCACCTTGATCTCGCCGCCGATGTTTTTCGCGCCCTGCCCCCACTTCAACTCGATCGTGTCCAGCTTGTGCTTGTTCAGGACGTACTCGGCGACGCCGAAACGGGTGTCTTCCACGTTCATCTGGACCAGGATCTCGCCGTACCCCTCATGATAGCGTCTGTACAGATCGATCCGGCGGTCCATTTCCGGCGATTTCTTGACCTTCCCGTTTCCGTCCAGTTCCAGCTGGGGATCGATCCCGCACACGTTTTCCCCGCAGACGATGGTGATCCCGGAGATCGAAGCGCCCGCCGCGAAATGCTCCCAGTTTCTCCGCGCGATTTCCGTCGATCCCAGGGCGCCCGTGAAAATGGGCGCTTTCAGCTTGACCTTTTCCGTCCAGCCGTATTCCGTTTCCGTATCGACCGCCGGGAAAACGGCCGTATCCGGTCCAGCCTCGATTCCCTTGGGAAGTCCCTTCGCTCCGACGGCATATCCCTGGATGCTCAGGTGGGAATAATCAACCGGGTAATTCTTGTCCGCCCCGGCCGTGATCTCGCCGAATCCGGTGGGATACAGCACCTCGCGGCCCCGGAACGACGAAAGCCAGATTTCGCAGCCGCCGCGGCAGCCGTCGACGCATCGCGTGCAGATACCGGACATGGAGACGACGTCTCTCGACCGGTTAAAGGTGCCTGTCGCCTCATTCGCATTGGGTCTTCTCAGATTCATGCTTCCTTTTCTCCTTCCCGAAATTCATCATTTCATCCCCGTCGGATCCCTTTCCCTCGGCTCCGGGGAGTGCCTTCCTTTCCGTTCCGGCGCGGGCCGGCTCCCGGCAAACATTTGCCGTACGTTATGGCAACCGTTTACCGCTTCTGACATAAAACAGGCATTTTGTCAATTTTAAATAACGGACATGAAATCAATCGAATAGAAAAAACGGCAGACGGGGCATCCGGTAATATTGCCGCTATCGAAGCGTACATCTTTGCCGAAACCCCTTCCCTTCTTTCCGCAATTCACGGTCCGGGAAGAAAAGGCCATTCCGTTAATGACCGTTTCCCCGGGATCGCTGCAGAAAATCTCCCCTGAAAAGATCGGCAAAATTGCCGTTCCTGCCATTGACAATCGGCATAAAATCGACTATCTTTTTTACCATGGAAAAGGTTGAGAAAAAGAAACTGACCATCCTGAAGATTCTCGACGAGTCGGACAAGCGGATGAGCAGTTCGAAAATTCTGGAACGGCTTCATTCCGCCGGCCACGAGATGAGCGAGCGAACGGTGCGGTTCTATCTCCTCCAGATGGACCGGGATGGGTTGACGGAGAACAACGGCAGGCAGGGACGGCGGATCACCGAACTGGGTCACAAGGAGCTTTCCAAGGGCGGGGCCTACGAGAAGGTCGGGCTCATCGCCGCGAAAATCGACGAAAAGACCTACGGGATGAACTTCGATCTGAAATCGAGGACCGGCACGGTGGTCGTGAACGTGAGCCTCATCGGCCGCGAGGACCTCTCTCGATCCGTTCCGTTGATTCAGAAGGTTTTTGCCGCCGGTTACGCCATGGGAACGCTCCTGAACCTTTACCCGTCGGGCAAGAAACTGGGAGAAGTCCGCGTGCCCCCGGATTTCGTGGGGATCGGAACGGTCTGCTCGGTTACCCTGAACGGGGTCCTGCTGTCCTATGGAATTCCGACCAATTCAAGGTTCGGCGGGCTTCTGGAGATGAAGAACCGGAAGCCGCTCCGTTTCGTCGAGCTGATTCATTACGAGGGGACGACCCTCGATCCCCTGGAGATCTTCATCAAGAGCGGCATGACGAATTACACCGGGGCCACCATGACGGGCAACGGGCTGATCGGGGCGGGATTCCGCGAACTGCCCTCGGGCAGCCGCGCCCATGTCACCGAGGTGGCGCAGGAACTGGAAAAGGCCGGCCTGGGGGGATTCATGCTCATCGGCTGGCCCGGCCAGCCGCTTCTCGACATTCCCGTCAGTGAGGGACGGATCGGGGCCGTGGTCATCGGCGGTCTGAATCCCGTGGCGATTCTCGAGGAGCAGGGCATCCGGACCCGGTCAAGGGCGCTGGCCACCTTCGACGATTACGGCTCCCTGTTTCACTATGACGAACTGCCCGATCAGGTCAGAAAAATTCTTTGAAACTCCTGGCGCACGAAATAAAGGGCCGCCGGCTCATGCCGGCGGCCCCCCACCCTTCCCTTCTCCGATTCCTACATGGCATGGCGTGAGCACTGGAACCCCTTCCCCAGTTCGCAGTGGACGCAGGCACCATAGGCGTTTTCCGCCATGAGTTCCACGGACTCGCATTTTCCGCAGAGCTTCTCCTCCCCCGGTTTCATGGGACCGCCGCAGGGGGTCACCGACATGGGGCAGTAAATGACGCAGGACTGGCATTTCTTGCAGATGTCCCTGCGGTTGCCGAAGGCGAAATCCACCTTCCGGTCCTTGCCGCGGCCGATGAATCCCAGGGCGTTGGCGCGCCACATCTCGGTACAGTAGCGTACGCATCGCCCGCACTGAATGCAGTTCTCGCGCCGGAAGGGGTACCGGACTTCCCTGACGCCGCAGCGGACGGCCATATCCTGAACGGCCCTCGAATTCGGGGCCTCCGCCACGATCAGTTCGGCGATGTTCCTGCGGAGCCGTTTGATGTTTTCCGTGTTCGTCCGGATGACCATTCCCTCCTGGACCGTGAGGGTGCACGACGTCGTAACGCGGGAACGTCCGTTCTGGACGTTTTCGACGATGCAAAGACGGCAGGCCCCCGTATCCTTCAGGCCGGGGACATGGCACAGATGGGGAATGCAGATTCCATAGCCGAGCGCCGCTTCCAGGACGCTCGTTCCCCTGGCCGCGCGAATGGTCGATCCATCAATCGTCAATGTCACTTGCTGCTGCATGATCCACCTCTTCAATTGACCATAATTGCATCGAATTTGCACTCCGCCGCGCAGATGCCGCATTTCCGGCATTCTTCCGGATCGATCGCATGGACTTCCTTCTTCTGTCCCGAAATGGCTTCGTGGGGGCACGAACGGACGCAGACGCCGCATCCGTTGCATTTCTCGGGATCGATGGCATAGCGGATCAGGGGCCTGCAGACGCCCGCGGGACACCGCTTTTCATCCACGTGGGCGAGATATTCGTCCCCGAAGTACCGCAGTGTGGAGAGGACGGGATTGGGCGCCGTCTTCCCGAGACCGCACAGGGCCGTCTGTCCGATGGTTTCCGCCAGTTCCTTCAGAAGGTCGATCTGCGCCCGCGTTCCACGGCCTTCGGTGATGTCCGTCACGATTTCCAACATCCTGCTGACGCCGACGCGGCAGGGAATGCACTTGCCGCACGACTCGTCCTGAAGGAATTTGAGAAAGTATTTCGCCACGTCCACCATGCAGGTCTTTTCGTCCATGACCACCATGCCGCCGGAGCCCATCATCGACCCCGCGTCATAGAGGCTGTCGAAATCCACGGGAAGACCGAACTGACTCGCCGGGAGGCATCCGCCCGACGGACCGCCGGTCTGGATCGCCTTGACGGCCCGGCCGTCCGAGGCGCCGCCGATGTTGTGGACGATGTCATGGATGGTGGTTCCCATGGCCACTTCCACAAGGCCCGTGTTCCGGATCTTGCCCGTGAGCGCGAAGATCTTCGTCCCCTTGCTTCCCCTGGTGCCCTTCGAGGCAAACCAGTCCGAACCGTTCAGAATGATGGAGGGGACGTTGGCCCATGTTTCAACGTTGTTCAGGACGGTGGGTTTGTTCCACAGGCCTTCCTTCACCGTGTGGATGTCCTTGGGCCGGGGTTCGCCGACCTTTCCCTCCACCGAGGCCATGAGCGCCGTCGATTCGCCGCACACGAAGGCGCCGCCGCCCCTTGCGATTTCGATATCGAAAGAGAAGTTCGAACCCAGTATGTTTTCGCCTAGAAGACCCAACGCCCTCGCCTGCATGACGGCGTTTCGGGTGTGCTGAACGGCGAGCGGATATTCGTGCCGGACGTACACATATCCCATGCCGGCGCCTGCCGCCCACGCCCCGATCATCATTCCCTCGAGGATGGCGTGCGGGTTGGATTCAAGAAGACACCGGTCCATGTAGGCCCCGGGATCGCCCTCGTCGGCGTTGCAGATGACGTATTTCTCGTCCCCCGGCGCCTCCCGGGCTTCTTCCCACTTTCTGCCCGTGGGGAACCCGGCGCCGCCCCGGCCCCTCAGGCCGGAGGCCTTGATTTCACGGATCACCTCCTCCGGGCCCATGCCCTCGAGAACCTTTGCAAGGGCGCCGTAGCCTCCGATGGCGATGTAATCCTCTATGGCCAGGGGATCCACCAGCTTGTTGTTCGTGAGCAGTTGCCTGTCCTGCGCCTTATAGAAAGGAATGTCTCCTTCCCGCCGGATCCTTTCGCCCGTCAGGGGATCGACGTAGAGGAGTCTCTCGATCACCTCGCCGTTTCCGACGGTCTTTTCCACGATTTCCTTCGCGTCGCCGGGCTTCACGCGGCAGTAGGCGATGTTTCCCGGCTCGAAAAGAATGTTCGGTTCCTGCTGGCAGAACCCGTGACAACCGGTGATATGGAGGAAGACTTCCTTCTCGAGGCCCTGCTTCGAGATTTCGGCTTTTACGGCGTCGATCACCGCCTGGGATCCCGATGCCCGGCAGCATGTCCCGTTGGGGATGATGATTCTGAGCCTGAAGCCCCTGTTCTCTTCCCGGAGGCTGTCGCGGAGGTTTTCCAGATCCTCAGGCTTTTCCAGTCTTGCCATATGCGGCCTCCTTTTTCCCTTCCTCTTCCGCCTTGTCGATCATCTTTCTGAGTTTGCCGGGGGTCACGTGGGGATTGTAGGCGTCGTTGTGAACCACGATCGGACCGAGGGCGCAGGCCCCGAGGCAGTTGACGCACTCGAAGGTGAAAAGACCGTCCCGGGTGGTCTCCCCGGGCTCGATCTGCAGCTGCCCTCTGACCTGGTCGATGAGAAGGTCGGATCCCCTCACGTGGCATGCCGTTCCGGTGCAGACGGTGATGACGTTCTTTCCTCTCGGCTGGAGTGAAAAGGCCTTGTAAAAACAGGCGACGCGGTAGACCTCCATGAGAGGAATGCCGAGACCGCCCGCCACCTGCTCCATCGCATCCTCTGAAACGTACCCGTAAAGATCCTGAATATCCTGCAGGACCTCGATGAGTTGACTCGGCTGGCTGCGACGTCCCTCCAGAACCGAATCCAGATTCGCCGTTGCCATGGGAAGACCTCCTTTCCGGAATCGTTAGTTGACAGTGTCCTGGATACTTGCTAAAGTCCGGCCTGTAAATACAATAAGATTGCCATTATATTGCCTATTTATTATGGGCGATAATATGCCTATTTATTACCCATATATTTCCTATCGCAATTTCAGAACGAGGGAACGGCGATGACGAATTTTCCTTTCACCCTGCCCGATAAGGGCAAAACGAACGACTTCAATCCCAATGAATTCATTTCGTTCATCTGGAAGATCCCCTTCAGGCAGGAAATGGAACCGGGCAGGGCGGAGATCGCCCTTCGGGAACGGATCAAGGAATTGAACTGCCTGTACGGCATGGCCCTTCTCGCCGAAAGGTATTACGATTCCATGGAGGATTTTCTCAGATGTCTCGTGGAACTCCTTCCGCTGGCGTGGCAGTACCCGGAATGCGCCTGCTCCAGGATCGTGTTCCAGGACAGGACTTACAAGAGCGCCCGTTTCAGGATATCCAAATGGCGCCAGGTCTCTCAGATCCTCATGTATTCCGAGCCCGTGGGGGAAGTGGCCATCTTCTACCTGGAAGAGAAGCCGCCCGCCGACGAGGGCCCCTTTCTGAGGGAGGAACGGGTTCTTCTCGACGAAATCGCCCGGAGGATCAGCGCGACGGCCATCAGGGTCTCCGCCGAGCAGGAACTCCAGGAGATGAACAAGCAATTGAACCTGGAGCGGACCTCCCTGAAAGAGGCCAACGCCGTCCTGAAAACCGTCCTGTCCAACATCGAGGAGGAAAAGAAACGAATCTACAGTGACATGCAGTCCAACATCGACAAGGTGATCATGCCCCTCCTGAACGCGCTTTTCGTGGAGATACCGAAGCCGCAACGAAAATACGTGGAAATCCTGCGCAACAACCTGGAGGAGATCACGTCACCCTTCACGAACAATCTGTTGAGAAAATACCATTCCCTGACCCCCACGGAAGTCTCGGTCTGCAATATGATCAAAATCGGCATGCGTACGAAGGAAATCGCTGAAATGAAGGGCCTGTCGGTGTCCACGGTCCACCGCCACAGGGAGCATATCCGCCGGAAGCTCGGCATTACCAATAAGAAATCCAACCTGACAACGGTGCTTCAGTCGCTGTAAAACAAGGCCGGAAAACGACATTTCCGTAACTTTTATCGGGCATTCCTTCCGGTCCGTCATGTTTCCCTGCCGGACCCAAAAGCATAAAAAATATATCTCAATATAAACGAGTTGTTACGTTCGCACTCCGCCTCCCGGCCGGAATGTGTCTTGCACTGGTCGAATACAGAACCAGGCAGGGGCAGGCGTGGGACGATTTCGTCGTTCCGCCCGCCCGTTTCCGACCCGCATCGCTGGAAACGGATGAAAGGAGGTAGAGACATGGTCATCGAGCTGGCCAGCGCCAGTTGGGGCCCCCAGTTCATCGTCCCCTGCATCTCCATAAAGCGATACTACGGCTGCGTGCTTCTCAGACAGAATCTCGACGACGATCTGCTTCGGAAGGAATTGAACACCATGGAAATTTCCGGACGGCCTGCGGGATACGTCAACGTCTGGCATATCCGGAAGAAGGGAACGTCCTCCTGGATCAGGATCGGGGAATCATCGGACCGGGAACGGGATTTCTGCGTTCGTCTGAACACGAGACAGTTTCAAAACGGCCTGTACCAGATTCTCGGATTCCTCAGCGTCACGGTGAAATCGGAAGGAGACGCGTGGATCATTTCGAAGCAGAACATAGCCGACTTCGACATCCACAACTGACGGCTTCGTAAAAAGTCCAT
>DJVQ01000033.1 GCA_002441265.1 Syntrophaceae bacterium UBA6252 | reverse complement strand
TTGTCCTGGACGGCGGAGAACCGCCCGTCGGAGATCAAGTACAAGGACAAGAAGACGGTGCCGTTGACGATCCGGTTCGAGTACGACGGGGAGGGCCGCCGGACGGTGAAGACGGTGTCCGTGCCGACGCTGTCCACGGGAGGGAACATCAACCCGAAGGCGGTGTCCACGACGGTCTACGTGAACGACGCCTTCCAGGTGGCGAACGGGAAGCCGGTGGTCCATTTGTTCGCCGGGACGGTGCGGATCGCCGAGGTGCGGAGCGGTTCCGTCCTGTACCACCACAAGGACCACCTGGGGAGCGCGACGGTGCTCACCGACAAAAACGGCAACAGGGTGGAGACGGCGGAGTACCTTCCCTTCGGGGAGCTTCGGGAATCGACGGGATCGTGGACGACGGACTACAAGTTCACGGACCACGAGCTGGACACGGAGACGGGGCTCTACAACTTCAATGCCCGCCTCTATGACCCGGCCGTCGGCCGGTTCATCAGCCCCGACCCCGCGGTACCTTACCTCTCCGATTCAACGAACCCCTGGAACTACGATCCCCAGATGTTCAACCGCTACGCCTACTGCCGGAACAATCCCTTGATCTATGTCGATCCCAATGGTTGCGAGGCAATTGACGCAGACAATGATGGTAGATCTGATCACGACTCATTCTTTGAAGATGACGACACATTCTACACGGAGTTCACAACAGAGGATGGAAGGAAAGGGTTGCATAGCAAAGGTCATGCACTGATGAACGCCTATCGGGAGGGAGATCAAATCTATGGCTATTTCGATTATAGTGGTGACTTGTTCGGATATAACGATAAAAGTATGGGGTATAAAAAAATAAGTATAACATATGGAATGATAATTGGGCCTCAATATGTAATGCCAGCAATGAAAGTAATCGGTTTTGGCATTTTGGGTTATAGTGCATACAAGCTTGCGGATATTCTCTCATGCGTAGGTGACATCATCGACGACAATAATGAAAAAGGTGCGATAATGGACGATTCTTTTTTGAAAAATGACTTTAAGACGATGGAAGAAATGAATAATGCAATTAACGACAATATCAGGCAAGGAATGTCTCATCTTGGGAATTTTGCAATAGAAGCAGAAAAGCTTAATATGAGATTGATGCTGAAATCAATGAGAAGTGTCACTCGCACAAGGAAGTAGTACGAAAAAGGAGAATAGAAAAATGAAAGCGGCGAGAAAAGATATTATACATACATGTATTTTGGTTATTGTTGGCATATTTGTAGCAATAGCAACTGCCCGCATTGAAGATATATATACATACATATGGCACATGAAGAATCCTGATGCTGTCCGTTGGTATGAATATTCAATAAAAATACCCCATGATCTTGTCGCAAAAAGTATTGGTGACCGGGATAACGAAAAGTTGATAATATACAGTATGAAAATACCGAAAGAAATATATATTCGATTCTCAAAAATAGGTCGACTTTCAGGTCAAGGAATTAATGCAGAAAAGCGTAATATTGATCCGGGCATCAGGATGATCGAAAAAAAAGATTCAGTAACTATGGGAGAAGAGAGCATAACGATAACATCAGTTGAAAAAAATAATCCAGGGAAATATTACGAACAGGTCTACTTGAGATCAAGTGATACTATGATTTTGTTCATCGGAAAAAAAGAAAGGTGCTATGTTATGAGTGAGATCATCAATAATATGAAACGAATACAATATAGAACCATCTGATGGGAAATAATATGTTGCCTTACAATATCCCGACACATTGATGTCTTGAGAAACAAAGAGAGGGGGCTGAAAGGGGTCAACAAGATCTGACTAGCTGGGGTGTGAACGTTGTTCCGATAATTACAATGATGTGTATCATTAATCCATGTTTCAAGCGGGGGTTGAAACTTCCATCCTTATCAAGCCTTAGGGCAGTATATCCCTTCAACAAAATAATCCCCCTGTTCCCCTTGTAGAGAGGGTTTCCGAATCGACGCCACGGGAAACGTCCGTCCCAGGCCGTCCTGAGGGCCTTCGTTCGTGAAAAGCTATAATCCACGGACATTTCGGCGATTCTTTCCTTGACGGCGAAGGTCCCTTTTAGTATAGAGCGACAGCCGAAAAAGGAGTATTGGCGTTGCCTCCCCCGGAGGGATAAGAGAATCCAGCGGCTTTTCCCGGGACCGGGGGAAGGAAATTTCCTGGAGGTAAGGAATGATCAGAAAAAAGGAAGGATCGTCAATCGGTAAGATCACCAGCCTCGATGAGTCCCTGGTGAAAAAGTTCGCGGATGAACCCTTTGAATTCTGGGGCCCCACACCGGAAGAAGCCCGCAAGGTCATGGCCTGCAAGCCGAAAGACCTTCGGGACAAGCGGATGACAATGAAGGAGGCCGTCAGAAAGTACGTCCATGGGAAAGACGGTCTGAGCATCGCTCTCGGCGGTTTCGTGAACACACGTCCGCCGGTGGCCGCCGTTCATGAAATCATCCGGCAGGGCGCCAAGAACCTGACCCTGTGTTTCCAGTCGAATTCCATCTGCCCTGAACTCCTGGCGGGTGCCATGCTGCTCTATCCCGAGCAGATCACCATCCGGCGCGTGGAACTGGCCTGGTGGGGGTACGAGGTGATCGGGATCGCCCCCCTGCTCCGGCATCTCGTTTCCAAGGGAATGATCCGTCTGGACGACTACACGAACTACGGAATGTCCGCGCGCTTCAAGGCGGCCTCGATGGGGCTCGAATTCCTTCCGGTCCGGGACCACGGCGGATCTGACATGGAACTGGTGAACCGGGGGATCATGGTGGAAAGCCCCTTCACGGGCAGAAACTGCTATCTCGTTCCCGCCTGCTATCCCGACGTCGGCCTCGTCAGCGTCACCGCGGCGGACATCCACGGAAACAGCCGGATCTTCGGTGCCCTGTGCACCTGTCCGGAGATCGCCATGGCTTCGGCCAACACCATCATGACGGCGGAACAGATCATCCCGACGGAAAACATCCGGACCTACCCGAACCTGACCGAAATTCCGTTTACCGCCGTGGACGCCCTGGTGGAACAGCGTTTTGCCTCCTATCCCGGCGCGCACTACGGGTACTACTGGTTCGACATGGAGCACATTCTCATGTTCCGCAGCGCCTCCGACGAGTTCCGGAAAACCGGAAACGCAGACAAGCTGAAAAAGTACTACGAGGAATACATCTTCGGCTGCGAAACACACGATGATTTCCTGTCCAAGCTTCCCTACCGGACCCTCAAGAAGATCCGGGACATGGACGGCGGCCAGCCCATCATCCTTTCGTGATCCACGAAAACCAGGAATCAAGGAGGTTACAGGAATGCCTGAATATACGCCTTTTGAAATGATCGCCTACACGGGTTCCCGTGTGCTTGAAGATAACAAGATCGTGTTCGTGGGAACGGGGCTTCCCATCATCGCATCCATGCATGCCCAGCTCACGCACGCCCCGGGACTGGGAATGATTTTCGAATCCGGCCCCCTGTCGCCGGTGCTGGAAATGGGCATGCCCCTCTCCGTGGGGGACACCCGGGCCTGCCGAAAGGCCTGCTACCTGAAGGGGCTGTGCGCCGTCTTCGAACTTACCCAGCGGGGCCACGCCGACTACGCCTTCATCGGCGGCGCCCAGATCGACATGTACGGAAACGTGAACTCCACCTTCGAGGGCGGGACCTACACCGAATCGCAGACCCGGTTTCCCGGGAGCGGCGGCGCGGGAGCCATGGCGGCGAACTGCGAAAAGTCCATCATCATCATGGCGCTGGAAAAGCGGCGGTTCTCCAACAAGCTGGAATTCGTGACCAGCATCGGTTACGGGGACGGGTCCCCCGATTACCGGGATAAGGCGGGGGTCATGGGTTCCGGCCCCTACCGGGTCATCACCAACGAGGCCCTCTTCGGGTTCGACGAGAAATCGAAGAGGATGATGCTCCTGGAAATGGCCCCGGGAAGGACGAAGGAGCAGATCCAGGCGAAGGTCTCCTTCGAGCTTCTTTTCTCACCCGATCTCAAGGTCATGGCGGAGCCGACCAGCGAGGACCTGGCCCTTCTCCGCGAGAAGTGCGACCCCGACGGGTACTTCCTCGCCAGGAAAGTGAAGTAGAAATCGACCCTCGGGTCGTTGTGAAAAAAGCCGGGACGTCCGTCCCGGCTTTTTTATTCGTTCTGTTCGAAGGAAAAGCTTTTTTCCCTGAAAAGGCGCAGGCAGGCGTCCACCGCGGGCCGGGAATAGAGGATTCCCCGGTTCTTCTCGATTTCCCCCAGGGCGGCCCCGATACCCAGGGAGGGACGGTAGGGCCGGTGGGAGGACATCGCTTCCACCACGTCCGCCACGGCGATGACTTCCGATTCCGGCAGGATCTCGCCTTCCTGAAGCCCCCCGGGATAGCCCGACCCGTTCATCTTCTCATGGTGCTCGAGGACCATCCGGGCAATTGGCCAGGGGAAGGGGATGTGCCGCAGGATCTCGAACCCGACTTCGCTGTGAAGCTTGATCATGCCCATCTCGATTGCCGTGAGCCTCCCCGGTTTCGTGAGAATCTCCGTGGGGACGTTGATCTTTCCGACGTCGTGGACCAGGGCCGCCAGCCGGATGGCGTGGATTTTCGCTTCCTCCATGCCCATCTCTCCGGCGATGGCGCAGGCCAGCTTCGCCACCCGCCGCTGATGGCCCGCCGTGTAAGGGTCCCGGACCTCCAGGGCCGATGCGAGGGAGGCCACCGTTTCCTCGAGGGTGCGGCCGAGTTCCTTGAGGCTTTGCTTCAGGGCCTCGTCGGCCCTCTGGTGCTCCGTCATGTCGTGGGAGACGACGACGGCGTGCGTGACTTCGTTCCGCTCATTCCGGTAGGGGCAATAGGTGACGTTGAAATAGCGCATTCCAAGGGCCGGGAACTGGAACCATGCCTGGTAGTTGATCTCCTCTCCCGCCAGGCAGCGGTCGATGAAGGCCCTGATGATCCCGTTGAAGGACGCTTCGCCCCATATGGCCGTCACGGTTTTCCCGGCGACGTCCTCCCTCTTCAGGCGGTGGGCCTTGGCGTAGGCCTCGTTGACCGCTTCGTAGACATAGTCCCGGTTGATCAGGGTCATGAGGTCCTTCGACGCATTGGCGATGAACTCGTACTGCCGCCATACCTCCTTCACCCGGTTCCGTTCCGTCACGTCCCGGCCGATCCCCCGGAATCCCGCCGGCTGTCCCCGGTCATCCAGAATGAGGGAGGCCGTCAGTTCGAGAACCCTCTTTCCGCCGCCGCGCCCGATGAAATCGTAATCGCTGACTTCCGCCGGCTGGCCTGTTTTGAAGATCTTCCGGAAGACTTCGGAGAGCCGCTTCGCCGTTCCCGGGGGGGCGTACTGAAGGCTGTTCTTTCCGGTCAGTTCCCCTTCACCCAGTCCGGCCATTTCCCGGGCCGCCCGGTTGACGAAGGTGAAGTTTCCCCTGAGGTCCACTTCGAAGCAGGCCTCCTCGATGCCGTCCAGGAGGTTCCGGATATCGGCACCGTTCCGCTGGCCGCCGTCATTCTCATTGATTTTTTTGGTCATTTCCTGAATCCGTTCTTCGTTCCGTCCTGACGCCTGAAGGCGGAATCCTCACGGCTTTGCCCTGGGATTCACCTCGCGGATGATCTTTTCCAGGTATTCCCGGGGGATCATCCGCTCGATGTCCTCCGGACCCGTTTCCAGAACCTCGCAGTAGGCGTGCACGAATCCCTCGTACATGCTGACGAGGTTCGAGAGCCCGCCGTCATCGACCCCCTGGATCAGGCCGTCCCTGAGGGTCGTCGTGATGAATTCGTCCTCTTGAAGCCGAAGGGAGGACCCCTTCAGGATCTCTTCGTAATCGAAAGGGTCGGCGGCCTCGTTCCTCTGGAGCGACGCAAGCTGGCAGAAGACGAGGTAGCAGTATTTCAGCCGTTCCATGATTTCTTCTTCCGGGAGCAAGGGAATCCTCCTCAGGTCCTCACCAGGCGTTTCCCCAGCCGGGAGGGGTCGAAACAGTAGACTTCCGCCCCCGGCACGATCACCCGCACCGTGGGGATGCCCGTTTCCTCCGCCGTCAAGTCCACGACGACGGCCCGGGAGAATCCCGATTCCCGGAGCTTTCCGAGGGTCGTCTTGATGTCCGTGAGGATGTCGTTGCTGTATCGGGACTCGACGGCGTCCAGGCTCTTCGCCGCGTCGGCGTAGAAGCGCCAGTCGCCGTCCATCATGGTATCCGACAGGTAATTCGCCTCGATGGGATTGGCGCCGGTGAACCCGAATTTCTGGAAGTAAAGCCCCCGTGTCGTGGCGATCTCCAGGACCGCCCGGGCAAGGGCCACCTTCGGATCCAGGTGGCTTCCGAATCCGTCCACGGGGTCGAGGTGCCGGTGGAGCAGATCCCGGGAGAAGGCGGCGATGACGGGAACGCCGAGGTCGGAGGTGATGTCCTTCGCGACGACTTCAATGTCCGCATCGATGAAGCGCTCCACGATCCCCGCGAGGAACCGGTTCTCCGCCGCGTCGGTGAGGTAGAGGGCCTCCCCGGGGTCCTCGTTGTACTTGGCGATGCTCCAGGCGTCCCGCTCGATGACTTCGGTCAGGGCGTGAAAGACCGCCTCCTCGAGGGTGTTTCCCGAGGCGATCCCGTTCGTGTGGGTGGCGAAGAGGGGGCAGGCGTCCTCGTGGAAGGGGTGGTAGACCGCCGCGGCGGGAACGAGGGTTTTCTTCCTGGAGAGAAGGTCGATCCCCCCGATCCAGCAGATTTCCCGGGAGGGGGCGTATTCACTGCCCCTGGGGAGAATCAGGTCTTCCGGCGGGACGATCTCGTGCCGCTTTGAAAGTTTGTCGAAACTGCCCCGGATGAGCCGGGATTCGCAGGAGGGCCGGAATTCGGACGAAAAGCGTTCCACCGACTCCATGGTCAGGGACACCCGGGCCTGGACGGGGCTTGCGCCCTTTCCCGTGTGGTCCGTCCGGGAGCCGTCGGGCCGGATCCGGTGGCACGTGAAAACGGGGATCCCGATACGGTCCAGACCGGTGATGTCCTGGAAATCCCGCATGCCGAGGACAGACATCATGGTTTCCACGAACCGGCGGGTTTCCTCGGGCGTTTTCGACCGGTGGGTTTCCTTGATGTAGGTTTTCGGGCAGGATTTGAGGCGGATCTTCAAAAAATCCTCCTTGCGCTTTACGGCGCCAATGCGGCAGTCCGTTTACGCGGACCCGCTCCGGCGAGCGCTTCCCGGCAGTCATGCACGGCCGCCCGCCCGATTCGGGCGCACGGTAATTTCACGAATCTATACTGAAAAAAAGGGGAGTTGTAAAGAAAACTTACTGCCGGCCGGCGGCGGGACGGACGACTCGTTGACATTTTCCGCGCCTGCCGCTAAGGTGTGAAGCTGTTTGAGAAACATGAAAGTGAGGACGCTCCGCCATGGACTGGATGGTGAAAACGCAGGCCCCCGAGAAGGTGAAGGCACCGGCCGTTCTGGTCGCCGTCTTCGAGGGGACGGCGGCCCTGGAAGGGGACGCGGCGGGAATCGACGCGGCGCTCGAGGGAACCCTGAAGGAACGGCTGGCAGGGGAGGGATTCAAGGGAAAACCCCGCGAGGTCGCGCTTCTGGACTCCCGGGGGACGGTCCCGTCCCCGCGGATCGCCGTCTTCGGCCTGGGAAAAAAGAAGGAGTTCCACACCGATCGGGTCCGGGAAGGGGTTGCGAAGACGCTCCGGTTACTCCGGGATCGCGGTGTCGCCTCGGCGGCGGTCTCCCTCGACGTGGGCGCCGTGTCCGCATCCCCCGGGGAAATCGCCGAAGCGACGATGGAGGGGGCCTTCCTCGGCCTTTACCGCTTCGACCGGTTCAAAACAGGGGACGAAGAGGCACGGAAGGAATGGACGCGCCTGGTCTTCCTCGGGACGCGGAAGGAAAAGACGAAAATCGAGGAGGCCCTGAAAAGGGCGGAGGCCGTCTCGAAGGCCGTTCTCTTCGCCAGGGATCTCGTGTGCACCCCGGCGAACGGGATGTACCCGAAGGACCTTGCGGCGGCCGCGACGGACATGGCGGAAGGACGGCCCCTGAAGGTCACGGCTCTCGACGAAAAGGCCCTCGAGGAACTCGGCATGAACGCCTTCCTTTCCGTGGCGAGAGGCTCCGACCAGCCGCCCAGGCTCATCGTCGTGGAGTACCGGGGAGGGGGCGCAAAGGAGAAACCGGTGGTCCTCGTGGGGAAGGGGATCACCTTCGACAGCGGAGGGATCAGCCTGAAGCCGGCGGATCGGATGCACGAGATGAAGGGCGACATGGCCGGCGGGGCGGCGGTCCTCGCGGCGATCCGGGCGGCGGCGGACCTCGGCCTTCCCCTGAACCTGGTCGCCGTCGTTCCCGCCACGGAGAACCTCCCCGGCGGGAGGGCCACCCGCCCGGGGGATGTGGTGAAATCGCTCTCGGGAAAAACCATCGAAATCATCAATACCGATGCCGAGGGAAGACTTCTTCTGGCGGACGCCCTGACCTACGCCGGGAAATTCGAACCGGCGGCGCTCATCGACACAGCGACCCTGACGGGGGCCTGCGTCGTCGCCCTGGGGCCGGACGTGGCGGGTCTCTTCGCCAACGACCGGGGCCTGGCGGAAAAGATTCTGAAGGCATCGGAGAAAACGGCCGAAACCGTCTGGGAACTCCCCCTGCACAAGAGCTACGGAGAGCGCCTGAAAAGCGACGTGGCGGACATGAAGAATACCGGGGGGAGGGAAGGGGGTGCCATCACGGCGGCCCTTTTCCTGGAGCGGTTCGCCGGGAATTTCCCGTGGGCCCACCTGGACATCGCCGGTCCCGCCTTTTCGACGAAGGGCAGGCCCTATGTTCCCAAGGGGGGTACGGGTTTTGCCGTGAGGCTTCTCGTGGAAGTTCTCCGCTCGTGGAAAGCCGCTCCGAAGACCTCCTCCGGACCGAAAGCCTGACGGGAGCGCCATGGAACCCCTCCTGGAAATCCGGGACCTGAAGACCTATTTCGACACCCGGGAGGGCATCGTCCGCGCCGTGGACGGCGTGAGCCTCTCCCTCGCCCGGGGGGACACCCTCGGCGTCGTCGGAGAATCGGGCTGCGGAAAGACGGTCCTTTCCCTTTCCGTCATGCGCCTCGTGCCCGTCCCGCCGGGGAGGTACGCCGGGGGACGGATTCTCTTCGAGGGGCGGGATCTCCTGGAACTGGACGAGAAACGGATGCGGGACATCCGGGGTAAGGACATTTCCATGATCTTCCAGGAACCCATGACGGCCCTCAACCCCGTGCTTTCCGTGGGCGACCAGATCGGGGAGGTGTTCCGGGTCCACCAGGGAATGTCCCGGAAGGAAGCCCTCCGGGAGGCCCTGGAAATGCTGCGGCTCGTCCGGATCCCCTCGCCGGAGGAGCGGTTGTCCGACTATCCCCATCAGTTGAGTGGCGGCATGCGCCAGCGGGTCATGATCGCCATGGCCCTGGCCTGCAGGCCCCGGCTCATGCTGGCCGACGAGCCCACCACGGCTCTCGACGTGACCGTCCAGGCCCAGATTCTCGACCTCGTCGGGAAGCTGAAGGAGGAGACGGGGACCTCCGTCCTCCTCATCACCCACGATCTGGGGGTCGTGGCCGAATCGGCGGAGCACGCCGCCATCATGTACGCCGGCCGGATCGTCGAGTACGGGACTGTCCGGAGTCTTTACGCCCGGCCCTTTCATCCTTACACCGCGGGACTCCTGGCATCGGTGCCCCGGATTGCCGGCGGCGGAAAGAGCCGCCTCTCCGTGATTCCTGGAACCGTGCCGGACCTCTTCGACCTTCCCCCGGGATGCCGTTTCCGGGACCGCTGTCCCAGCCCCCTGCGGCGCTGCGGGGAGGAGGAACCGGAACTGGTGGAGCTGGAGGAGGGTCACTTCGTCAGCTGCTGGAGGGAGCCGTGAGCGCCGGCAGGGCCGAAGGGCCCGCGGGAGAGCCCCTTCTCGAGATGCGGGGCATAAAGAAGCATTTCGTCCTGGGAAGGGGGTTCGCGGCGGACAGGAAACTGGTCCGGGCCGTGGACGGCGTCGATCTCACCCTCAGGAGGGGAGAGACCCTCGGCCTCGTCGGGGAAAGCGGCTGCGGGAAGACCACCCTGGGACGCCTCGTCGTGCGCCTCGAGGCGCCTACGGAAGGGACGATCCGGCTTTTCGGGAGGGACATCGGCTCCCTGGCGGGAAAGGAGCTGAAGGAGTTCCGGAGGAAGGTCCAGTTCGTTTTTCAGGACCCCTACACCTCCCTGAATCCCAGGATGAGCGCCCGGTCCATCGTCGGGGAATCCCTGGTCGTCCACGGCATGTCCGCCGGGAGGGAACGGGAGGAACGGGTGGCCGGGCTCCTCGAGATGGTGGGGCTGAACCGGAACCAGGCCGACCGGTACCCCCACGAATTCAGCGGCGGCCAGCGTCAGCGGATCGGAATCGCCCGGGCCATCTCCCTGGAACCTGAACTCATCGTGGCCGACGAACCTGTCTCGGCCCTCGACGTCTCCGTCCAGGCCCAGATCCTGAACCTCCTCCGGGGGCTTCAGGACAGGCTGGGGCTCACCTACCTCTTCATCAGCCACGACCTCGCCGTCGTAGGGTACATGAGCGACCGGATCGCTGTCATGTACCTGGGGAAGATCGTCGAGCTGGCCGATGCGGACACCCTTTTCCAGGGGCCGCTCCACCCTTACGGGGAGGCCCTTCTGTCAGCCATCCCCGTGCCGGACCCGGAGATCCGGAGGGAGCGGGTGCTTCTCGGCGGCGACATGCCGAGCCCCATCGATCCGCCGCCGGGATGCGCGTTCCATCCCCGCTGCCCCTACCGGTTTGAGCCGTGCGACAAGGTCGTCCCGCCGCTCCGGGACCCGGGAACGGGGCGGCTGGTGGCCTGCCACCTGCGGAATCCCGTCCCGAACAATCAGTGAACCAGACGAATGAGGTGCGACATGAATTCTTATGTCCTGATCTTCACGACCACCGGCGCCAGGGAGGACGCCGACCGGATCGCCGGGAGCCTCGTGGAGCGGTGTCTTGCCGCCTGTGTCCAGGTCTCCGGCCCCGTAGCGAGCACCTACCGGTGGAAAGGAAAGGTGGAAAAGGCGGAGGAATGGCTCTGTTCAATCAAGACGGACCGGGATCTGTACGGTGAGGTGGAACGGGCCATCCGGGAACTTCACCCCTACGAGGTGCCGGAGATCTTCGCCGTTCCCTTCGTCGAGGGAAGCACCGATTATCTCGGCTGGCTCTCCGGCCAGTTGAAGACGTCCGGCCGGGAGGAGGAAAGGGCGGAATGACACGGCCCCTGGAAGGCGTTTTCGTCCTGGACCTGGCCCAGCTCCTTCCCGGGTCGCTTTGCACCCAGATGCTGGGGGACCTGGGGGCGCAGGTCGTCAAGGTGGAATCCCCCGGGACGGGGGACGGCTTCCGCCATGCGCCCCCCCTCGTTGACGGGATGGGCACTTACTTCGCCATTCTGAACCGGAACAAGAAGGGGATGACCCTGAACCTGAAGGACTCCCGGGGGCGGGAGATCCTCATGAAGCTCGCCGCGAAGGCGGACGTCCTCGTCGAGTCCATGAACCCGGGGATGACGGAAGCCCTTGGGATCGACTACGGGAAGGTGAGGGAAGTCAACGGAAGGATCGTGTACTGCTCCCTGACGGGGTTCGGGCAGGAAGGTCCCTACCGGAACCGGCCGGCCCACGATATCGATTTCCTCGCCTTTTCGGGGATACTCTCATTAATCGGGACAAAAGGGGGCCCCCCTGCCGTCCCGGCGGTCCAGATTGCGGGAACGGGGGCGGGTCTCACGGCCGCCCTGGGGATCCTGGCGGCCCTTGCGGGCCGGGGGGCGACGGGGGACGGCCGGTACCTGGACGTGGCCGTCCTGGACAGCCTGACACCCTTTCTCGGTCTCGTCATGTCCCAGTTCATGGCGGGGCTTCCGGGGATCAATAGGGGGGAGACCCTTGTCGGCGGGGGCTATGCCTTTTACAACGTCTACGAGACGAAGGACGGGAAATACCTCGCCCTGGGCTGCCTGGAGGAAAAATTCTGGCAGGAGTTCTGCAGGGTCGTGGAAAGGGAGGATCTCGGGCGGGAGCACATTGTTCCGAGCCCCAGGAGGGAGGAGATCGTCGAGGAAGTCCGGGCGATCATGAAGGAGAGGACCCGGGAGGAGTGGACCGCCTTCCTCGGGAACCATCGGATCTGCTTTTCCCCGGTGAATTCTCTCGGGGAGGCCCTGGAGGACCCCCAGGTCCGTTTCCGGGAGCTGTGGTACACCCTCGAACGCCCGGGGGGGGCGAAGATCCCCCAGCAGTCCTTTCCTGTCCGCTTTTCCGGGGAGCCATCCTCGACCCCGCTTCCTCCGCCGTGCCTCGGCGAGCACACGGCGGAGATCCTCGCCGGTCTTGGGTACGGGGAAGGGGAGATCGCGGTCCTGGAGAAGGATGGGGTCATATGAAAAAAATCCTTGACGCCGGGGAGGAAAGACATTAAAAGGCGGTTTTCCGGCGCGTGATCGCGCCTTGCATTTGGAGGCCCGGTCTGGTATAAGCATCTTCCGGCTTTCGAAGCTGCAAATGAGCGCCCGTAGCTCAGCTGGATAGAGTGGCAGACTTCGAATCTGTTNNGTTCGAGCCCGACAGGGCCCACCAATTAAATCGAGGGGTTAGGCAGAGCGCCTAACCCCTTCTAATTTTTTTAGCTCCCGTATAGCTCCCCCATTTGATAAAGCAAACATGAAAAGGTCATTGCGATCCCTTCCTGAGAAAGGATATCCAACAAGGAAATCCAACGCTGGACAGGAGAAGATCGTGCCTCAAATCGCCTCTTTTCAATCCCCGGATCCCAAACCCGAAAAGGCCAGCCTGTGACTTAGTGTTGGTGGGCCTTTGCAGACAGCCTCAGAAACCTTGATATCAGGGCGTTTGCATCGTATCTGAAATGACTTGTGATGATGGGCGTTTGAAGAGGGTACCTTTTCGACCCGCCGGAAAACTTCTGTGGATGGGCTTTTGCAGACCGCGAAATTTGCCTTTTACAGGGCCAATTCCGGCAGGGCCTGTAGGTTTGTATGGGGCTTATTCAGTACTTTGCCATGAATGCTCGCTTTCACCTGTCGAGTCAACAGGTTCCGGGTGCGGGGATCATTGAAGACTATCGATCGATTCCCGTTGCCTCGATGCATGGATTGCCGGCACCCGGGTAATTTGCAAGTTTTCGGGGCCAAGTTGCAGCAGCACTACTTTCCTTGCAAGAGAGCCTTTAGCTGCTGTACCTCTGCCCTCAAGCCGGCCAGTTCCGCTTGCTGCTCCTTGACAGCTTCCACGAGCACCCCGACGAGGCTGTCGTAATTCAGCCCGGTCACTTCCCCGCTCTTTCCTCCGTGTGAGACAACTTCAGGGACTACTCCCTCCACTTCCTCCGCGATGAGACCCACCGACGGCTTCCCGGATCCCTTCCAGTCGAACCGCACCCCACGGAGCTGCTTCACCGTCTGAAGAGCGTTCCCGTATGTCCTGACGTTGGTCTTCAAGGCGATAGAACTCGAAGGGTAAAACCCCGTCGCCGTCACCGACCCCGTGAACTCCGCATCCCCGTAGTTGTCAATGGTCATCCGGCGGGTACCCGGACCACCGACCGCATTCCCCAGGTCGTTGATGACAAACTCCCCGTCGTTCGACCCTGAGGCATTGGTCCCCACGACGAAGGTCTTCAGGACGGCCGTGCCGGCAAGATTGGTGCGCACGATCATGAAGGCAGCGGTATCCGTGCTGCGGTCCATGCGGAAGACAGCGTTGTCCCCCTTGAGATGGAGCTGCCTCGCCGGGGCGGAGATCCCGATGCCAACGTTCACATTGTCTGTCGCCGAGTTCACCCCTTTGATGCTCCCCAGAACCAGGCTGTTGGACTGGGAGACGTAAGCTCTGTAACCGATGGCTGTGGCGTTCGTGACCGGATTGGTTGCAGGGTCGGATCCGGGGTTGAGATTGGTGTAGGATCCAACGAAGGTGTTGTAGTTTTCCTCACCGTTGTTGAACCCGGCATGATATCCCAAAGAGGTGTTGTAGTCCCCGGTCGTGTTTAAGTAGCCGGCATCCCTACCAAAAAAGGAGTTGCTGTGCCCGTACGAGTCGTTGATGCCGGCGAATACACCAAAAAAGGAGTTGCTGTACCCGCTCGTGTGGTGGGAGCCGGATTTATAGCCAAAAAAGGAGTTGGCGTACCCGCTCGTGTTGTTTTCGCCGGCGTTCGCGCCAAAAAAGGAATTAGTGTCCCCGCTTGTGTTGTCGTAACCGACTTGATAGCCAAAAAAGCAATTAGTGTGTCCGGTCGTATTTAAATAGCCGGCTTCTAATCCAAAAAAGGAGTTGTCGTACCCGGATGAGTTCGCGTGGCCGGAATTCCCACCAAAAAAGGAGTTGTCGTTCCCCGTGGTCGAATCTCCCGCCCCGTCGCCAAAGAAATTGTTGGATGATCCCTCCGTGGCGGCCATTGCCGGACCGGTCGAAACGGCAAGAATGAAGATCAACAGGAAGAATGCGGGAAGGACAATCAAATCTAGAAAGCATCCCCGCAATCCAATAGCTTTAAAGAGATGCTGGCGGGAACCCGTTTGACGTGGATGCCGACTGAAGAAAAAGCCTGAACAATACTTTTTCATGTTTCTGCCCCTCCTTCTTTAATCTTCCAAATGACCCCCTATAAAAACGTCTCCAGGACGAATTGCCCCAATGGGTAGAGAACCCGGATGACCAATCATCTGTCAATTGATGTAAATGTAATCGTAACTCACGGGATAATCAACAGGAATTCGTGAATAACCGTCTGAAAGGGAAGATATCTGTCTGATTGGATGACCGCTTGACTACAGGAAGGTAGAGTACTCCAAGATAGAAAAAAGAAACGACCAGTTTTTCTCTACTTCGGGCAAAGGGTCAGGAAGCCGATGGTCCCGATCAGGGGATCCCCGTCCGTGTCCTGGTTCGACAGGTCAATGTAGATATTTGAGAAAACATCGTCCTCGGAAAACCGTTCCCGCAGGTCGATTTCGATGACCCCCTTTCCCACGGTCTCCGCCGTGAAACCCGGGGGACTGGAGGGATACCCTTCCGACATGCCGAGCGGATTCATGTAAACGACGAACGTGTGAATCGCGGTGCCTACCGTGATCCGGACCCAGACCCTGGCAATCCCATGGTCGCAGGACCAGCCGGCGTCGTTGCAGTCGATGTTCCATCGGAGGATCGGATTGTTCTTTATGATCCCCGTGCCGGGAAAGATGATCTGAACCGCCTCATCCGAATGAAGCAAAAAATGGAGGGTTTCGTCCGAGAAGGAATACTCGGGATCATCCCCGGGATCCAAGTTTGCCACTACGGACCACTCGCCATATTTGAACTGGTCCCCAGTGAAGGTTTCATAGATGGCGCAGCAATGCTGGGATTGGTTTTGAAGCCGATCACATGGGGATTGCACCAGCCCTGGCCCCGGAATTCGACGGTCTTGTCCCCGATGGTCACCCGGACGACCGAGTTCCCGGAGGCAAGCCTGATGATGGCGGTTTCAACCTGGGTCAGGTCCTGAGACGAATAGGCCATGCAAGTACCTCCTGCATGGCTGCATTTTTTCAGGCAGGTAGGGTGGATTCAATATACACCAGATAACACTACATAGCTCCAGATAGGAGTTTTTTACAAAGATCACTTTTACATATCTTTGAAAGATTGTTGATAAGACCGGAAAAGGATTACTTAAAAACTTCCTTTGCGATTATCAGTCCCTAATAAGGTCCATTTCCCAGCACTCTCTTTGGGGTATCCCGGTATCAATGTATCAATCAATCAATATATAATTATATAAATTCATCTATCTATAACTGTATAATTGTATCTTTATCAATTAAATTAATTATTTATGAAATATTTCTCTTGACAGGAGGCTTATTTCAATCTATTGTCCCTTTCAGGCTATGGAGACTTAATAAAGAGGCAGAGTTAACGGAACAGAGAAAGGGAGGCGTTATGAAATTAACAAATCATGCGATCAAGAGGCTTCGGCAAAGAGGTTTCTGTACCGGTGATGAGTATATTTTTTATTACTTTGGTACAAGCTTCAGACGGCACGGAGACGCCGTAGAGTATAGAATAACTGAAAAAGACAGGAGGGGAATTATGCAAAGACTTGATAAATTGTGTAAAAAGGCAATATTGTTGGATTCGAATGGTGATGTAATTATTACTGCATATAATATTCATAAATGATGCTAGAGGAGGGAATGACATGTCTATTATAAAAAAGGGGTCTTTATCAGTTGTGTCCGGTAAGAGGTTTGCCCTTCTTGCGCCCGTTAAGGAATCTTATCTGAATCATGCAGCGCATGTAATTTGTCCAGACTACAAAAAGGTTTCTTTTGGGACAGACAAGGATAGGGAACTGCTTAATATCAGGAAACTATATTTGACACAAAAAAGTATCGGTATTGATACGTATGTCTATTTGTATGCCAATGGGATGATTAAATACAAAGGGAAACTTATTGATGAGTTTCTTTTCTTTGAGGAAAAGAAAAAACATCCCCACCCGTGTGGGGCGTGGAACGTGGAATTTAAGAGTTATTATACAGTTACTGAAATTGAGGGATGCGGCACCCCCTTGGAATCATTCAGACTGTACAAGTCTGAATCACCTGTGGCAAACATCAGGAGACCTTTGTGTGTAGTTGATCCAGAATAAAGCATATCAAAACAAGGGATTCCGCATAATGTTGCGGCTTGAGAAATCACGTTACATTATGCGGAATCTCAGCAATTCAAAGAAATCAACATTTAGATTTAGCCCATTAGAAGCTAAAGCACGGAGGGGTTCTATGAAAGATTTTACGATCATTCATGAGGAAGTCTTGGAAATAGATTTCTCTTATCAGCACGTAAAGAATTTAATCATTGCCAGGTTAAATCCTTGGATGAATTTATTTACCTTCAATGATGCCAAGGGAGATATTATCTACAAAACAGAAGGCCCTTTGGTTCCGGAAGATAACGGGAGAATCCCAGTGCTAATATTGCTTAGTAATCCTCACCCTCATTCTGTTAGTCAGGGCATGTTCCTTTCCCCAAACAGGAGTGGAAGACCAAACCCTTTTTGGAAGACGATGGAGGGAACGGGATACTTTCTTCCGCAAAGAGCGATCGGCCCATCTATGATGATCAAAAACGAATATGAGAGCCCATTTAGGTTTTATATGGCCGTCCTTTTGCCTTTCCCCAGTGAGTATCCCGATGACCTTATTGAGATATTGGGATATGGCGGATACCAGCAAATGCTGAGGAATGGGATCGGTAAGATTGAATCACTGATCAGAGAACATCGGATTAAGAATATAATATGCTTTACAAAATTGACATATGATGCCTTATGTCGAAAGGGATCTGCGGTCGGCTACACAAATATTCTCATGTCTGGTTGTGTTATCCAGAGCTCATCAAGATCATCCGACAAGGTAAGGTTCTTCTTAACTTTTCCCACAGGTTGGCGCTACGTCAAAAATGCAGCGACAATCAAGACTGAAAACTTGAGAAGGATTTTCAGCCTCATAATCGGATCTTGAAGAATGAAAATAAGATAAATTAATCTTTCAGGTAATCACCAAAGAGGCCTGTAACAGAGGGTTTCAACGCCTGATTCTCCTCCAGAAAAAAATCCTTTTTCGTCTTTCCCATGTACCGACCCTTTTTCGTGTGGACATCGTAGGCGTATTCAGGGATCGGGAGATTCTCCTCGCGGACGGCCTGGAGGATCTCCTCGATCTCTTTCTTGGGAACGTTGTTCCGATCATAAATCAGATTCTGGAGGTGGTCCGTGTCCCGGCATTTCGGGGTCCGGCAAAGGATAATCACCGCCTTCGAAATGAAGATTCTCCCCTTGTCCAGGTCCGGGCGGCCGTCATTGATCAGCATAAAGGACCGGAAAAGGTTGTAAATCTCCGTTGTGATAGTTTCCCCGTAGCAGTCCTCCGCCGAAACCGTGAGAAGCCGTTTCCAGACATATTGGGCATATCCGGAATGGTAGAGCTCCAGGGCGAAATACCCGGCCAGTTTCGGATCATTCCTCCGGATCGCCTTCTGCATGGCGGAAGAGACCTCAAAGAACTCGTATCCCTTGACGGTTGATTTCATCTCCATTATTTTCCCTCCCGGCGATTTTTCAGGCTGCTTCTTCTCGGTTTCTGAGTCGAAAAAAGAGCCATAGTCCCCGGTTCATCCCAAAAGAGGACGACTCCATCAGTCCTGACGTTCTCGGCGAACGGGGCCAGGCCCAGGACATACTCTCTTTCCCGTTTGGCAGCTTTCCGGATTTCGGATCTTTCTTTCATGACCACCTCTCAATTAATCTTCGTTCGGGAACATGATCGTCAGGACCGGCTCCAGGTCATCCCCGGGACCGCAGATGATTTTAAAGGTGTGTTGCCGTCCGGGAAGCGGGATGCAGCACTTGAAGATCCTGGTTGCCGGATCCACAGTCTTCCCGGTATGAATGGCCATCCAGCAAAGATCCCAAACATACCCCCCCGGATTATCTCCGGTCCTTTCGCAGGCCCTCTCGATCAGGTTCCATACCGTAGCAGTGCAGGCCACCGGATACTTGAAAAGCCTGGTGTCGTTCGGGAAAAGCGCCGTCAGGTCCGCCAGCACACCGTCTTGAATCGCTTCCGCCCTGGAATAGGCATGGATCACGTCCCAGTCCCGGGAATCCTCTTTTGTTTTCTCCGCCGCCGTGTTCTGCATTTTCCTTTCCTCTCTTCCGTCATCCATTCACGATATCGATCATGAAAACGTTGCAGCTTCTTCCGTCGGGCTGCCCCAGTCCCGAGTATTTCCGGAGCTGGTTTCTCAAAACCCAACGCCTCACCTTGAAGCCTTCCTTTCTGAGTCTCCTTGCCTCCTCGTCCCGAGCTTTCTTCGCTTCGTCCGAAGTGGCGTACCCGTCCCACAGGGTTGAAAATCCTTTCTGGTTCATCTTGCTCGTCCCTCCACGTTAGCTATCCTGTTGAATTCACTTGTAGAATAGCAGTTTGGAGGAGGAAGTCAAGCAGAAAATGACATTATTTACAATGATAACAGATACTTATAATCATTGCTCATCGGGGACAAAAAGGCTTCAAGGGGGTTATTTCGTCAGAAAATTTTTCAGTGAGAATGGAAAAGATTATCTCGTCACTTGTCCATCCAGCTTGATCGGACAACCTTCCTGGAATGAACCGGATCGGGATCCTGATCTCTTGCCTCCTGGAATCCGAAATACTCGTCCGGATCCACAGTATTTGTCTCGATAAATTCTTGGAGGGATTTTCCCGATATCCGGATGGCCCGGACCCCCAGGCGAATCGCTCTTAATTTTCCATTTTTTACCATTTCATAGACATATCGCTCTGTGCATCCCAGGGTCTCTGCCACCCTATGCACGGCAAGATATTTGTCCTGATTCTTTTCCTTCGCGGCCGTCATCGGGACTCCATCCACTTCGAACGGATCATCCGGGGTTTCGCCTGGACCTTCACCGGATCATGGCTGTCCGTCTTGTCGGGAATCGACTTTCTTCCCGCGACCAGGTTGACGCCGCCGCCGATCCACTGAGGCTGTGCAACAGAGAGAGCAAGCACTTCGGCGTCCAGGAGATGGTTGTCCTTCCGGACCTGCTTCCACTCCAAAACGCCGTCCTTGTCCCGCCGCTTTTCCTCGGCCAGGATCTGCAGGGCGTAGTCCTTTGCTGTTTCCTTGTGGAGGTAGATCGCGTTTGCTCCTCCGATCGCCGCCTGTTCGATTCCATAGTGGTAAAGATCCTTCATCTGCGACGTGTCGACGAGGATGATCCGGAACCAATGGGGAAGTCGTTTGCCTGTGGGTGTCTTGAGGAGCTCCTCGCCGGGCCGGAACTTGCCGGGGATGGGGTGGGAGGATCCCTTCGTTCCCCACAGGGCGACCCCTCTTCCCACATTCCGGACGATCCACCAGTAGGTTTCCTCCGTCATGGAGAGCCCTTCGTCCTTCTCGCCGCCGCCCGTGTCGATGGCGACCCGCCAGATTCGATGTTTCCCCCCGTTTTCATCGGGGTACTCCGTCTCGTAAAGGAGCTTCTCCACATCCGCCCAGGTGGGAAGGAAGCCGTAATGGATGAGCCAGGAAGTCATGTCCCGGGACCAAGCCCGGACGACGAACCAGAACCCGTACTTCTGATGGTCTATTCCGCAGGTGAGCGCCACCGTCTCGGCCGGCACGACCTGAGGGGGAAGATCCACCCGGGCCTTCAGGATCTCCTCCTCTCCCTTGGAGATGACGACCTGCTTCCAGGTCTCCCCCAGGGAAGTGTTGATGAACACCTGGAGGGTCCCCGGGCTGTCCTTGGCCTCCATGAATCTCGAGGCAAGGCGCCCGAAGCTCACCCAGGGGGAGTAAAGCTCGTTCAGCCAGAACCCGGCGATCCCCAGGGACTCCCCTTCGGCTCTCCATTCCCCCTGGCGGATTATCTTCGCCTTGTCCGCGTCCGATATGGGCTCATCGCAGTGCCGGCAGTGGTACATTGCCTTGAGGGGCTCCCCCTTCTGCCATTTCATCCGGTCTCGGTTGTCCCGATTCCAGAGGAGCACCTGGAACTTTCCGCAGTGAGGGCAGGGGACCCAGTATCTGCGCTTATCCGACTGCTCATAAGCCGCCTGGATCCGGCTCTCCCCGTCCACGGTGGGCGTCGAGAAGAGGCCGATCTTCCGGTTCCAGAACGTCGTCGTTCTCTTCTCCGCCAGGTTCACCGGGTCCCCTTCTGAGCCGGCCGACACGGGAAAAGCGTCGACGTCGTCGCACAGGACCACCCGGATCGGTCTTGCTCGGAGAGAGGCCGCGGAGTTCGCCCCGGCGATCGTGATATGGCCGCCCTTGAACTTCTTGTGCAACGTCGTGTTGTCGCTGTCCCGGCTCCGGGCCTCCCGGACCTTCCCCGTAAGGCAGGGCGTGTCCCGGATCATCGAGGAAAGCCGGTCCTTCGAGTAGGCCTTTCCAACTTCGATCGTCGGTTCCACTACCAGAATGGGGGAGGGATCGTAGTCGACAAAATAGCCGATGACGTTGTTCAGGATTTCTGTCTTTCCGATCTGCGCGGAGCTCATCACCACAACCGTCTCGACACTGGGATCGGAAAAGGCGTCCATGATTCCCCTCTGGTACTCGGCCCGTGCCGTGTACCACTTCCCGTGTTCCGCGCTTGCCTCAGGACTGAGGACCCGGTTTTGATCCGCCCACTCGCTTACGGTCAGCCTTGCCCTTGCCCGGAGAAGAGCCGTCGCCTCCCTGACGATGCGCGGCGGCATCGCCAGTCCTGAGGGCAAGGTCCTGAAGATCGGGTTCTGCAAGCTCATTACAGATTTCATCGATCTCTCTTTGCAGCAGCTCCTGGATCTCCGTTTCCTTGGCGCACCCGTAAACGACGGGGGCCATCTTCCGGGAGAATCCCAGAAGCCTTGTTTTCATGGTGATGATGACGGCGCTCCACACCGCCATCGCCTCCTGAACGGGAAGAAGCTCGCCCTTCGTCCTGAGAAGCTCGATCTCCTTCCGGTCCGCCTGGATCTTCGTCAACCTGGTCCGCTCGTCTGTGAGGGACAGGGATCCGGATCCCAGAAGCCTCTGATGCTGATAGGCGATGTAGTCCCGGAGCGCCGGAAGAAGGTCCACCTGACCCTTCTCCGGCTTCGGGACATGGCCTTCCTCCGCCAGCTGCCGGTATCTCCTGGGGGTGATGGGGATGAAGGCGTGACATACGTCCTGGACCTTTACCATGTTGGCCATAACGTCACCTCGGGACGTGAATGGCCGTTTCAATCGTGGTCTTCTTCCTCTTCACCCTGTAATGACCCCTCCATTTGTGCTTCAGGAAGGCGATTTCCTCCTGCACCTTCTCCTCCGTCCGGAAGAGGGAGTTCCCCCCTTCGTTCCGGTCCCGGACCTGCCGGAAGCAAAACCGGTTCTCGATCCAGATAATCCGCTTCCGGAGAAGGTTTTCGAGGAAGAAATCCACGTCTACTTTGAACATATGGCTTTCCAGGAAGGGAATCTCCCGGCCTATGACGCCGATCACGCCGCCGGCCCACTTGTTGAACACGAACGGCCGGTTGAGAAGGTACTTCCGGACATCCCCGTACTGGTTGAACCCGAAGGCGGAAACGCCAAGATCCTTGGCGCAAACCGCCGCGTTGATCAGGACCTGGTAGGCATAATCCGGATCCCGGACCTCCTTCGGCGAAAGGTCCCCAAGATAAATAACGCCGACGACATCGTCATCGGCCATGATCAGGATCTCTTCCTTGAAGCGTTCCCGGACCCAGGTCCGGAGCTTCCCCAGGCCCTGGATCCCGTCCGGGTGGGGGATGATCTCGAGACCCGTTTTCTGATACTCCCTCACCTGCGATTCCGGACAGGTGAGGGTGGCCATGGGGAAGAGCCGGTGGCTTTTGATCGAGGAGCTCCTTCCCCGGGAGAGGATGACGATTCTCAAGTTCTTTTCGAAGCCGGTAACAGTCTTCATTGGAGAAGAATCTTTCCGTCGAGGACCCGGCCCTGACCCACCTTCTTCGTCTTCGAGGACCAGGAAAGGGAGATGTTCGGCAACTTGAACTTCTGAAGAGCGTTCAGCCAGTCCAGCTCGTTCCGGAAAACGAACACGATGTAGTCGTACTTCTCGAACTCATGGAGCATCATTTCATCGATGAAGGTTTCCTCCTCATCGTCCCCGCCGAGCTTCACCTCCTTGAAGAGCCGGTCGAGCTCGTTGTAGTTGAACCCTGCCTCGATGAGGAAAGATGTGTCGTGAAGTTTCAGGGAGGAAATGTCCCAGGGGCTCTCGTTGAGCTTGTTGTCCATGATCCGAAGCTCGTCGATTTCCTTCTCCGAGAGATTCTCCTTGCGGATCACCGGGACCTTTTCCATCCGGAGCCTCTTCGCCGCAAGGAGCCGGGCGTGACCGATGATAAGCCCGTCCTTGCCGTCGACTACCAGAGGCTGGACGAACCCGAATTTTCGGATGCTCCGGGCGATCCGGTGAATCTGCTGCTCCGTGTGCTTCTTCTCGTTTCTCTCGTTCGGGCGGATATTTTCCGTTACGACCATTTCCATTTTCAGGGAAATGTCCTTACCCCCCATTTCACTTTTTTTGCTGTTTTTCGTGTTTTTCGCCATCGGCCCGTTACCCCGAAATGTGTAATGTAATTATCCTGTTAAGCCCTTTTTTGCCCTTCACTCGATACCCCCCAAAAACACGAAAGTGAAATGAAAGGTCAAAATTTTTACCAGTGTCTGCATGCAAATCGAGGTTTGAATTACCCGTGTCCCCCTCTTCACAGGAAGGACCCGTAAAATTATTTTCTGGTCCGGATCGCATCGTCGAAAGCCATGTAGAACTCGTCCTGCCAGACCTTGTCCACGGTGTCCTGCCCGACCTGGTGGAAGTCGTAGCGCTTCTCGTACCGGGTCTTTTTCACGAAGATGAGAACCGGCTTCGGGCTGGATCCCCAGGCGAAGGAGGTCCTCTGGTAAATGCCGGGGTGGAGATGTTTCCCGGGCGGCATGGCGAAGTAGGCATATCCCCGGGTGGTCTTTGTCCCCTTGGCGAGTTTCTTTTTTCGCTGTGCCGTCATGTTCGCCCGGTATCCCTGCTCCCCGAATCCCTGGAAGTAGGAGATGATCTGTACGATCTGACCCTTGTCCATGTTCCCGTACTGGTCTTTTTTCGCAGCCCCTCCCGGGACGCAGTAGTAGCCGCGGGGGAGGACTCCTGCATATTGCAAGGCCTTCTCAAACCGCTTCAGTTGCCGGTCTCCTCCATGGACCTGAGGCCAGAGGAAATCGACGGCGGCAATCCCTTTCCCGGCCATCTCCTTCAGCCATACACGGGCGGAGAGATCCGACTTGCTTGCGGTCTTTGCGTAGACGCCGCTCAGGGTGTATGGAGTCGGCCGATCGAAGACCTTCCGCATCTCGTCCACTTCGGCCTCTTTCACCTTCACCGCGGTCCTGGAGATGGTCCTCGCCATGACGTAGGGCGCCTGGTTCCCGATCTCCCTCAGGAGGTCCTGCACGTCTTCAAGGCCGCGGATCTCGACTTTCATCGGTATTCCCTATCGATCATGTCCCGATGGTGATCCTGTTGCTGTCCATAGTCCCGCATCTGTCGGAGCCTTCTTTCTTGACGCCTTTCCAGTCCTTGGAGGGGCAGTTCCGTTCGCACAGGTCGCATCGTTTCCATTCCAGGTGTTTCGGCTGCTGCGTTTCATTCACCGGAGAGACGAGTTGGCGGAAGAGGATGACCTTCTTGCCGCGAGAAAATCCCGGGGCAGGGGAGAGGAATCCGTTTCGCCTGCACTCGGAGAATATCCTGGCCATCTTCTCGCGGAATTCGAGCGGGATCCTGGCTCTCACAACGTAGTCCTCCCATGACACCCCCGACTTCTTGTAGCCCTCGAGGTAGGTCCACACCGCCTGAAACTTCTCCTCGTACGGGATCTCGCCTCCCTGGAGAAAATGGCGGAAGATCTCCTCCGGGAAGAGCTCAGGTTTCACCCTCGGGGGCGTCTCTAGCGTTCCTGTATCCTCGTTCCAGCCGCTTTGAGGTGTCGATGACTTCGGGATCGATCTCCGGTCCTGGGGAGGCATGTTTTCCAAAGCCTTTTGGACCGCCTGTGCTGCCGTGTCCATTGTTCCCTCCGTAGGATAGCTGGTCCTGCCATCTGCCCTGGTTGATCCAGGTGGCGGGATTCGGGATAAATTTCCCTCCCTGGTCCATCCACTCGTTCGATGTCTTTTGCTTCTCAACGGTTGCGACAAGATCGGAAATTGGAGGGCGGCTCTTCTTCCGTCTCCATGCTTCCCATGCCTTATCCTTTCCAACCTTTTTCGGATAAGCGGTCCAGAACGATATGAACTCGTCCGTGAACTTCTTTGGGTTTCCGGGTTCTTTTTCGTCGCGATTTATAGGGGGGGATACAGGGGGGGTATATTCTTTACTCTCCTTTACTTTACTTTGTCGCATTTCCGGGGAGAGAATCCCCTTTTCTGCGGATTCTCGCGTCGAGAATTCGCTTTCACTTGCATTCTCGCGCCGAATATTCGGTTTATTGGGGGGATCGGTCCGTCTTTTCCGGTACACTTCGGTCAAGTCGTCCACGAAGTCCTGATCCCAGATCACCCGCAAATCCCACAGCTCCTTGTCGATCACCCTGAGATCCGACAGCTTGGCCAGGATCGCTTCCGCAATCTCCTCGGAGACCCTCATCCGGGCGACAAGATACTCCCAATCGTCCTGGTTCCTGCAGTCGATGAAATGGCCTTCGGAATCCCCCAGGAGCTGGAGGAGGCGGTAAAAGAACGCGTACCCCTCGTTCCCCCATCGGTTTTCAAGGATCGTCACCACCTTGCCGTTCTTGCAGTGGTGAGGGAAGTATTCGACCGTGTATTTACGGGTTCGCGCCATTCAGTCCTCCCGCCATGAACAAGCGCCGCTGGCCGTTCCTCTGTTTCATGAGTTTCAGATATTTATCGTTGAGGTCGATAAGGATTGCCTTTCTTTCAAACCTTTCCGCCACCATTCCGGTTGTTCCAGTTCCGGCGAATGGATCAAGGACGGTTCCGCCTCGAGGACAACCGGCCAGAATGCACGGGACGATCAGGTCGGGCGGGAATGTTGCAAAGTGGGCTCCCTTGTAAGGGACGGTTGGAACGGTCCAGACGGAACGGAGGTTGCGAGCTCCGACATACTCCTTGTCCTTACGGTCTAGGCGGTGATGGTTTGGCTCTCCTGGTTTACCTTCCTCATTTACCTGCCTTTTGAAAGAATAACAGGACGATGTATTCCTGCCGCCTTTATGGATCGTTCCATGGGTTCCTGATTCTGTATTCCATCCTGCAGGCATTTTCATTTTTATGCCCGCCTGTCGAAGGCCATTGTGCATCGGCTGTCCCGGGACTTGATATCTGCAATCAATGTTTCTGGGAATATCCCCGCATTGAGCAGGTTCCTTCACCGCCTCGTAATCGTAGTAATACCGCTCCGCCCTACTCATGAGGAAAATATACTCATGTGCCGTTGTCGGCCTGTCCTTTACGCTTTCCGGCATCGGATTCGACTTGTGCCAGATGATATCCCGCCGGAGCCACCATCCATCCGCCTGAAGCGCGAAGGCAATACGCCAGGGGATGCCAACCATGTCTTTGGGCTTTAAGCCCTTAATGGGCATCCTGTTCGGTTGTTGCCGCGCGTAATCGCGGGTTAATGCCTGTATTCCGCCGTGTTGTATGACTTCAACGTCCGATCCGGGGTTTCGATAACTTCCCGCACCCGTGGCGTAACAGTCCCCCAGGTTCAACCACAGCGTTCCGTCCTCGAGGAGCACCCGCCGGACTTCACGGAAGATCTCCACCATCTTCGAAACATATTCCCCGGGGGTTTTCTCAAGACCGATTTGTCCGAGAATCCCGTAATCCCGAAGCCCCCAGTAAGGCGGGGATGTGACGCAGCAGTTCACCGATCCATCAGGGAGCGTCCTCAACACTTCGAGGGCATCCCCGTGATAGATGGTCAATGCTGAATCTTGAAAATAGGGAGTCATCCCTGCCTCCTGACCCATTCAGCAATGAGAAGGGCGTCGGCCCTGTTGTGGTCGCTTTTCCGGTGGAGCTCCATGAGCGGAAAAAGCCGCCTTGCGACTGCAAGGGAGGGTTAGTCATTGCCTTTTTTCCGGGGAACAATTCCCTTCATCCATTCCTGGGGACGGACAAGCTGGAAGGGAACCCCGTGGGAGGCCAGGATCCCTCTCCAGATGCCCTTGTTCTCGCTCAGCTTGACGAATCCGAGTTTTCCCTTGGGCGGGCCGGCCCCCAGGTCCTCGATCGCCGCCCTCCGAATGTCGTATTCCCGGGAAAGCGTCCGGATCAGCTCGGAGGCCGCCACTTCATCCCCCGGCCAGTCCTCCACCCGCTGACCCTCGCCGTGGATCAAAGCAATTGCGCCGGTGACTCCCGGATCGATTCCAAGGTAGGCGGTCTGTTTCATGTCCGGTCACCCTCCCACCGCCTTGTAGTTCATGCGCTTGTCTCCCCGGTAGTAACTCCCGCCCGAATAGGACACTTCCGGCATGTTCTCTTTCAGGTATTTCTCGAATCCCTTTGAGAGATCCCCGAAGGCCATGTACCTGCAATGGTAGAATGTCCTGAGGTCGTCGTCGGTCCAGGTGGGGTCGGGACCGGAGAAGTCGAATTCCCGTTGTTTGCCGTTGGAAGAATAGATTTTCTTTTTGATGGTTACCTTGTCCGTGGTGAAGGAGAGGGAAATGTCGGCTTCAGGACCATCCATTCCCGAGACGATCTTGATTGTTCCCCGCAGGGTGACTCCATCCTCGTCGCCCGATCGAAGGAACGCCTCATTGATGGCGTCCTTGTAATCCTTCAGGCAACCTTCAATTCCGCTTCCGATGTCCTTGAATAAGGTTTCGGTGATCATTTATCCCTCCGTCCTCTTTTTCATCCCAGAATTAAGGAAAAAATCTTGACATCAGCTTTTCAATGGTTTAGGGTGCCGCCTTTCTTACCTCCAGGAGATAACCTCGGGAAAAGGTTCTTCCCTCCTTTACCTTTTCCATCCCCAACGGGGTTGTCTCCCTGGTTTCATGCTCAAGCACCGTGGCGTAGGGGGGCTCGCCCTGCTCTGAACAGTCATGGGCGACCGGTATGTGAGCCATGCCGGTCATTTTTTTAGAAGCAGCCATTGGCATCAGTTCCTCTTCGATATTTGACATTGCCTCCCAAGGGAGGTATGCTATCTTTAATATCCATCCACGGAGATAACCTCAGGAAAGGGTTGCCCCTCCTTTTACCTTTTCCGTCCCCAAGGGGTTATCTCCATGGCCTCATCCTTGTCATTCCCTCTCGATCGAGTCGATGGTGAGCACCGGGTTCTGGTAGAGCCATCTCTCGATGTCCGCGACGCGATAGACGACCCTTTTTCCCACCTTGAAATACTTCGGACCCTTCTTTTGGGATCTCAGATTTGCCAGGGTTCCCTTGTTCAGGCAGGGAAAGAGCATCACGGCGTGATTCACGTCCACCGCCTTTACGTCTTCCTTCTTCATGACAGCTTACCTCCGTCGATCATTCCCACACCGGACAGCCTTCCCGTTTCGCGCAGTCATGGCACTTTCCCCGGGTGATCATCTTGTTCGTGTCAGGGCACACGAAGGTGCCTTCCGGGCCTCCAGGAGCCGTTTCCCTGGCTTTTTCTGTTGCCCCCTGGGTGTTATCCCCCCCCTGGGCTTTCTGCCCGTTTCCGGCCTCTTCTTTCCTCGGTCTTGCCTTGCAGTCCGTCACGGTACAGTCGGCACACTCCGTTTCCGGCCTGAATTTCCCCGTCTCGGGGCACTTGACGGCCTTGGTTCCCCCGCCCTTTCTCCTGCCTGCCGGCTGTTTTCTTTCACTCCCGGACTTGCCGGTGTGCCGCTCCCTGGCCTCAGGCTCCACGTCCTGGTCCTCAACGTCCTGGGTGAAGATGTCCGATGCCGCCGTTCCATTGAGAACCGCCGCCACAAGCGCCCTCTTGCAGGCCATTTTGATGATGGTGTTGTCCAGGTCCCAGGGATTGTCGTTTTCCACCTTTTCGGCTCTGGCGAGCACCCAGGCGCCGGTGGCCTCGTTCTTCCTCACCCTCATGCCTTCCCCGAGGATCCGCTTCATTTCCTTGGAATCCCCGGCCTCTTTCGCTTTCCAGTATTCGCCCGGAACGGGCGTTTCCGTGAGCTCCTCCGCGAAACGGAAACGGTACTTGGCTTCCCGGCTGTTGCAGGATCCGATGCCGGAAGCGATCCGCTGGCCGGTGGGGATGTGGGTCAAGTGGCACTTCACGGTATAGGCGATGAAATCCCTGTCCCGGACCTCCCGGATGATTTCGTAGTCCGGATCGAGCCGGAATGTCAGGGTCAGTTTTTCGGCTCCCGGCTTTAAAAGGGAAGGTTTGTCCGTTCCGGGGATCCGCCCGTAATGCTCCCCGTCCTTCATGACCTTCTGCATGACCTCCTGGATCCTGTTGACCTGCCGGACGATGGAATCCACGGGCATCGCATAATCTTCAAAGTTTACAACTTGCCCCGTCTCTCTTACTGCCACGGCCTTGTCCGTCATGATTCCTTCTCCTTCTCCCTTCTTTTGAGTTCCTTCATGATGAGCGCGCACTCATCCCACCATCCGATTTCTTTTTTTCTCCCTGACCGTGTCCTGTGATGAGGCGACCTGAGGGACGCGATCCACATATTGAGTTGGTCGAGACGAGCCCTTAATTCTTCGGTGGATCTCTCAGTGATATTTTTCATGTCGTTTCCAACTCCCAGACCTGGTTCTTTTCCTTTACGAATAAATTTGTGCTACAATCGTTCTCAGGTAATCGCTTCTCTGCATGGGGGGTATCGGAGGCTCTTCGGCATTGCCGTTTCCTCATCTCTCACGCCAGGGTGAGAAGGGAGACTTGAACGGTGATATCCCAAGCATCACCGGGCTGTCGAATCCCCCGATACCCAACCTGTTTCCTTCGATTTCGCCGCCTGAAGAAGATTTCTCCTCTCGCAGTCCGCCGCGGTCATGACGAATTTGATCATGTCCAGTTTCCGGAAACCGGGGAGGGTGTCCCGCCTGAGGATGTCCTCGATGTCCCGGTGTGCCTTCCAAAGAATGTCGCGGTCCTCGTGAATGTGATTCATGAGGCCGATCTTCCAGTCTGCGGCTTTTCCCTGTCTTCCTGCCGGGGGACGACGATCCGGTACTCATGGACTTGTCCATGGATCCTCCGAACCACGAGATCGAATCCCTGGATCCGGATCTTCTTCCGGATCTCCGAAATCCGCCCGGTGTACTTGAGGATTTCGAACTCCCGGACGATCTCATGGTTGAACACCGGGTTGAGCCGGAGCCTCTCCAGGAGTGCGTGGTTCTGTGATCCCAGGCGGAATGGATTGGATAGACTTGCCGCCATCATTTCCTCCTTTCGTCCGTGAACTCATCGAATCGGAGTATCCTGCCCTCGCAGATCTCTATGGACGCGGACTTGTCGCCGATGGAGAAACCGGGGCCGGGTTCCGAGAAGAGCGG
>DJVQ01000021.1 GCA_002441265.1 Syntrophaceae bacterium UBA6252 | reverse complement strand
GGGCGCCTTGCCTCTGGATCTTTTTCCTTTGCACTCGAAGAAGTGTTGTTAAGACTCCTTACGAGTTCGTCACTTCTGACGGCTTCGTAAAAAGCGTTTTTTTGATTTTTTTACGCGTTCATCAATTGTGATCCGTATCAACTTATCATACAGAAAAAAAACCGCCGCCGTCAACGTTTCTTCCCGGACGCCGGGGTGCCGTCGATTGCCAACCCATGCCAACGCAAATCCGCCAACTCCCTCCGGTCCGGAACGGGAACCTTGTACTAGATAAGCTATATCAATAAGATACGACCTGGCATCTCTCTTGCTCTACAGGAAACCGTCCCGGTTCGCGCGCGTTCCGTCCGGCTGTTTTCCGCCGGAACGCCTTCCGGGGAATCCGGCCCGGCGACCGATACCGCCGGGTTACCGAGGAGGAGAGGTCCCATGAAGCGATGGCTTTGCTTTTTCGCTTTTTTTCTGCTTTCCTGCCCCGCCGTGCCGGCGGGAGCCTCGAAAGCGCCCGGCCCCTGTCTTTACGGCCCCGAAACATTCGTCTGCGGCCGCTGGATCTATCCGGACGTCCACACCCGGCAATTCGCCGCCGCACCCGGCAAAGGCCTCCTCAGCATCCGCAACGGCGCGGGGTGCAGGCTTTCCAGGGTGGCCGCGGCCGAAGTCTTCCTGAACGGCGCGAAGATCTTCGGGATCGCCGATTTCCTGAAGACGCGCCCGGACCTGGAAGCGACGGTGCCGCTGGCGTCCCGAAACACCCTCATGGTGAAGTTCTACAGCTATCCCGGAAGCCGCCTCGTTCCCTCCGTTGCCGGAAGGGACCGGGGCACCGTCGAAATTCTGGAGCCTCCCGGCGGCGCCGTCCTGACGACGGACCGGACGGCGGTCAGCGGGAGGGTCTCCGGAATGGCCCCGCCCTTCGGGGTGTCCGTGAACGGTATCCCCGCCCTGGTGCGGGGGGACCGGTTCGCCGTCTCCGGAATTCCCCTGAGGGAGGGCGCCAACACCCTGACCGCCGTCGCCACGGAGAGCGGCGGCCGGACGGTTTCCGACGCATGCACCGTCCGCGCCTCCCCCCCGGGCGGGGGGATCGCCCTCGTGGCCACGGTGGAATCGGGCATCCCGCCCTTCGAGACCACCCTATCCGTCGAGGCCCCCTTTTCCTTCGACGCCGCCACCCTGAGCCACGAGGGTCCGGGCGAAATGGACATCCTGGAAAGCCGTCCCGGCAGGTTCCGGCTCCGGATCGCCGGGGCGGGTCTCCATTCCTTTTCCATCGAGGTGTTGAAGGCGGGGCTTTCCTTTCATGACACCCTGTACCTCCTGGCGGTGGAAAAAGAGGAAATCGACGGAATCGTCCGGAAAACCTGGAACGGCATGAAATCCGCCCTCGCCTGCGGCGATCTCGCCGCGGCCCTGGATTGTTTTCACGAGGACACCCGGGTGCTTTGCGGGGAAATGCTCAAGTCCCTCGGATACGATCTCCCGCGGGCCGCCACGGAAATGAAGAACATGGAATTTCTCTCCATGGAAAACAACCGGGTCCGTTACCGGCTCCGGAGAGAGCGGACCTGCGGCGGGAAGCCCCTCATCTCCACCCGCGACGTCGTTTTCGCGAGGAGCGCAAGCGGCCTGTGGAAGATCTACCGGTATTGAAGGAAAAGCGGGACCGGACGGGGCGTTTACGGATCCCTTGCTACGCGGAAGCCCGTTCCGTTGTTGTTCATGTCGGGGCCGAAGCAGTACCGGTTGGCCGACCGGGTGCTCGCCGGCATGGACTCCCAGGACCCGCCCCGGAGGGCCCGGTACATCCCCGAAGGGGCGCCCCGGGGATCGGTCTGCGCCATGGGCGAATAGGGCGCGCACCAGTCCTGGCACCATTCCCAGGCATTGCCCAGCATGTCGAAGAGGCCGAGACCGTTCGGCTGGTAGCTCCCGGCGGGCGCGGCGTAGGCGTTCCCGTCGTCGCACTCGACGACGGCCCACCCGGGAAAGACCGTCCTTGCCGACTGGTCGGCCAGGTTGGCGAACCGGCAGGAGGCATACAGGTCCTCCCCCCAGAAGCGGCTGGTCACCGTTCCGGCACGGCAGGCGTATTCCCATTCCGCTTCCGTGGGAAGGCGGTACCTCGCCGTTCCTTCCCTGCGGTTGAGCCACTGGAGAAAGGCCTGGGCGTCATTCCAGGAAACGCAGGTGACGGGATGGGCGTCCGTCTTGATGTACCCGGGATTGTCCCAGTAAAATCCGGTCCTCCGGGCCCACTGCCCGCCGTCGATGAACCACGTTCCCCCCTGGCGCTCCGCTTCCGTCCGGTATCCCGTTTCCACCGCGAAGGCCCTCCATTGCCCGACGGTCACTTCCGTCGACTGGAGGTAGAAGGGCCTGGTGAGGGTCACCGGGTGGGGGGTTTCATAGTCCGTTCTCCCCCATTCGTAGTAAGGGCTTCCCATGGTGAAGGAACCGGGGAACAGGTAGACGAAGTTCATGCCGATCTCCCCGGCGACGGACTCCGTTCCCTTGGTTCCCGGGTAGGCGGGGGCCCCCCCCGGTTCTTCCTTCCTTTCCAGGCGGACGTCCACGTAGCGGTCCTCCCCCGTGGAAAGATCGACCCATTCGGTCCGGGTTTCGTATCCCGGGGCGCTGACCTGGATCCGGTACCGCCCGGCGTCGAGTTCCATCCCCCGTTCATAGCGGGGCTGGATGTTCAGAATGCGGACCCGGGCGTCCTCCGGTTCGGCGTCCACGAAAAGACGGGGTTTCCGGGGCGCCTCCGGCGAAAGGGAAACGGTCCTCGTGAAGGTCCTCCCCTTTTCGAGGGTCACCGCCTTCTCGTAGGGTTCGTATCCCTCCTTCTCCACCCGGAGACGGTATTTCCCCGGCTCCGTCTCCCGGTTCCTGAGAGGGGTCTTCCCGATCTCCCTCCCGTCGAGAAGAACCCGCGCGCCGGGGACATCGGCCTCCACGGAAAGGAGTGCCTTGCCGGCCGCTTCCCCTTTCTCCGACACGTCCACCGCGGCGCCCGCCGCCACGGTGAAGATGAAATCCCCCTTGTCGAGGCGTGGATCCCGGATCTTGCCGTACTGGGGATGCTGGCTTCCCCTCGAATAGTTCACCACCGCGCTGTCCAGGTACATTCCCAGTTCCGAGGCGGTCACGTAGCCGTCCCTGTTGAAATCGGCCTCCCCCTGGATCCCGTCGATGAAGCACCTCTTGAAGACGCTCTCGTCCGGGACCTGTTCGTCCTCGTTTCCCGCCGTGATGAACTGGCGCACGTCCTTCGCGCTCTTCTCCGAGATGTCGGTGGGGGCGCTTCGCACGGAGCTGAAGACGGAACCGGAAAAACAGGAATCGAAAATCATGAGGACGTGCTTCGACTGGATCCGCAGGGCGTACGTCTCGAGCTGGCTCATGCTGATGGCCTTGTTCACGAAACCGATATGGTCCCGGGAGGGAATGGGGGCGTCCCTGGGAACGATGTACCCGAGCTTCTCGCCGTTCGCCAGGGTTTCCGTTTCCCCGTGGCCCGCGAAATAAAAAAGGATGGCCCGGTCCTTCTCCCGGCCCGGCCCGTACACGAGACGGTTCAGGGCTTCCTTCAGCTCCTCCGACGCGGGATTGACGAGGGAGGTCACGGACATCCCCATCTTCTTCAGGGATTTGCTCACTTCCTCCGCATCCCGGACGGCGCCGTTGAGATCCGGCCAGTGTTCGTAATCCCCCACGCCCACCACCAGGGCCTGGTAGTCCTGATAAAGTCTCAGATCCCCCCCGGAAGGCATCTTCACGGTGATCGCCCCTTCGGGGACCCCCGGGAGGAGCGAAAGAAGGGCGACGGTCAGAAGTACGGGAAGAAATCTACTGGTTTTCATCATGCTTCATTGTTATGAAAAAGCGGCTTCCCTGTCAAGCGGACCCGCCGGCGGCGGACCGGTTGACGGGCTTCGGCCCGCATCACCCGTCCGTCCTTTCCCCCTCTTTTCCGGCCCCGTCCAGGAATTCCCGGAGGAGGGCCGCCCGCTTCCGGCCGATCCCCGCGGCGGCGAGTTCCTCCACCGCGGCGTTCCTCACCCCTTCCAGGCTTCCGAAACGGGCGAGGAGTTTCCTTCTTCCCGCCGGGCCGATCCCGGGAACGGATTCCAGGGGGGAATCGAAAGCCTTCCGCTCCCTCAGCTTCCGGTGGCGGGAAACGGCAAACCGGTGGGCCTCGTCACGGACACGGGACAAAAGAAGAAGGAGTTCCGGATGGCGGGAAAGGTACAGGGGATTTTTCCGTCCCGGGAGATACACCCTGTCCTCCCCGCGGGACACCCTTCCCGCGGCCTTCCCGTCTTCCTCCGGGCGTTCCTCCTCCCTTCTCTCCTTGGCCAGGCCCAGCGCGTCCACGCCGGAGACGGCGAGATCGGAAAGAACCGACAGGGCGGCGTTGAGCTGGCCCTTTCCGCCGTCGACGATCAGGAGGTCCGGCGGCTCTTCGGGACCGGAGAACCGTCTCCGGAGGACCTCGCCCATCATGGCGCAGTCGTCGGGTCCTTCCGCCGCCCGGATCCGGTAATGCCGGTATCCGCCCGGATCGGGAAGGCCGTCCCGGAACGCCACCCTGGAGCCCACGGAAAACTCCCCACCCACGTTCGAAATGTCGTAGCACTCGATCCGGCGCGGAAGATTCTTCAGGCGGAGCTTTTCCTTCAGAAGGGAAAGGACCTCCTCGCGGTCCGTCTCCCCCTTCCGGCCGGCGTCGAACAGGGTTTCCGCGTTCCCGAGGGCCATCTTCAGAAGGGCGGCGCCGTCTCCGCTCCGGGGCTGAAGGACCCGGACGGCCCCTTCCTTCTTTTCCCTGAGCCACGCTTCCACGGCCGCCCGGTCCTCGATCCTCGCCGGCAGGAGAATCTCGCCGGGGAGAAAGACGTCCCTGTCATAGTACTGTTTCACGACGGCGGAGAGCACCTCTTCGGAGGAAGCCCGGCTTTTCAGCAGGGGGAAGGGCTTCTGGCCCTGGATCTTTCCCTGCCGGATGTAAAGGAGCGTGCACTGGATGCGGTCGCCCGACCGGAAGAGGCCGAAGACGTCCCGGTCCTTCCGGACGGGGGAGACCGCCCGCTGCTTTTCCAGCGTCTCGACCAGGGCGGCGATCCGGTCCCGGACCCGGGCGGCCTCCTCGAAACGCATCTCCCGGGACAGGGCGGCCATCCTCGCCTTGAGGTCGGAGAGCAGCCGCGTCCCCCTCCCCTCGAGAAAGGAAACCGCCTCCCGGACGACCTGCCGGTAGGCGTCCCCTTCCACGAGGCCGCAGCAGGGGCCGAGACAGCGTTTCATTTCGTATTCGATGCACGGACGGGTTCTGGTCCGAAGTTCCAGGTCGCCGCAGGTCCGAAGGGGGAAAACGGGCTGAAGGACCCGCAGGGTTTCCCGGACGGCGGCGCTCGACGCATAGGGCCCGAAGTACCGCGCCCGGTCCCTCCGGACCTTCCGGACCAGCTGAAGACGGGGAAAGTTCTCCCGGGGGTCGACGCGGATGCTGAAGTAATTCTTGTCGTCCCGGAGCGTCACGTTGTACCGGGGCCTGTACTTCTTGATGAGGGTGTTCTCGAGGATCAGGGCCTCCTTCTCCGTCTCCGTGACGATGAACGCCAGCCGGTCCACCCTCCGGACCAGGAAGGGGATCATGGCCCTCCCGTCGGTCCTTCCGAAATAGGCCCGGATCCGCGAGCGGAGGTTGACCGCTTTCCCCACGTAGAGGACCCGGTCCTCGGAATCCCGCATGAGATAGACGCCCGGCTTTGCCGGCGCGTTTTCCAGATCGTTTTCTAGGAGGCTTCCCCGGGATTCCATGACCGCCATTCCATTTCGAGTTTCGAGAGTTCGCGGATCCGGTCCCTAAGGACGGAGGCCCTCTCGAATTCGAGGTTTTTCGCCGCTTCCCTCATTTCCCTGTTCAGTTTCCTGACCGTTTCCCCGATCTCCCGGATCGACCGGAACGGCGCCCGTTCCTCAGCCGCCGCGGAAACGGTGACGTAGTCGGATTCGTAAATGGAGGCAAAGATGTTGTCCAGGGACTTCCGGACCGTTTCAGGGGTGATCCCGTGCTTCCGGTTGTACGCATCCTGGAGGGTCCGGCGGCGGTCGGTCTCCTTCACGCAGGCCTCGATGGACCGGGTCGTCCTGTCCGCGTAAAGGATCACCCGGCCGTTCACGTTCCTCGCCGCGCGTCCGCTCGTCTGGATCAGGGACCTTTCGGAACGGAGGAATCCCTCCTTGTCGGCGTCGAGGATGGCCACCAGGGAGACCTCCGGGATATCGAGGCCCTCCCGGAGAAGGTTCACGCCGACGAGGACGTCGAATTCCCCCTTTCTGAGGGCGCTGATGATGTTCACCCGTTCCAGGGTCTCGATGTCCGAATGGAGATACCGGACCCGGATCCCCAGGTCGAGGTAGTAGGAGGTGAGGTTTTCCGCCATCCGCTTCGTCAGCGTCGTCACGAGGACCCGTTCCCCCCGTTCCACCCGCTCCCGGATTTCCCCGGCCAGGTCGTCCACCTGGTTGCGTGCCGGTTTCACGACGACCTCGGGATCCATGAGACCGGTGGGCCGGATGATCTGTTCCACCACCCGGGCGCCGGCCCGCTCGAGTTCGTACGACGCCGGCGTGGCGGACACGTAGACCGTCTGAAAGGGGTATTTCTGGAATTCCTCGAAGGTGAGGGGCCGGTTGTCCAGGGCGGAAGGAAGCCGGAAACCATAGGCCACAAGGGTCTCCTTCCGGGACCGGTCCCCCCGGTACATCCCCCCGAGCTGGGGGAGGGTGGCATGGCTCTCGTCGATGAAAAGAAGGGTGTCGTCCGGGAGGTAGTCCATGAGGGTCGGCGGGGGCTCCCCCGCTTTCCGGCCGGTGATGTGCCGGGAATAGTTCTCGATCCCCTGGCAGTATCCCATTTCCCGGAGCATCTCCAGGTCGAAGCGGGTGCGCTGCTCCAGGCGCTGGGCCTCGAGAAGCTTTCCCTGCCGCTCCAGCTCCGCCAGGCGCTCCTCCATCTCCTTTTCGATGTCCCGGACCGCCCGTTTCATGTTCTCTTCCGTCGTCACGTAGTGGCTCCCCGGATAAACGGTGATCCGCTTGAGATCGCGGACTTTTTTCCCGCGAAGGGGATCGATGACGGACAGCCGGTCGATGGTGTCCCCGAAAAACTCCACCCGGATCACCCGCTCGTCCTCGTAAGGAGGAAAGATTTCGACCAGGTCTCCCCGGACCCGGAAGGTCCCCCGGTGGAAATCGATGTCGTTCCGGTCGTACTGAATCCGGACGAGTTCGAGGAGGAGTTCGTTCCTGTCCCGGACGGTCCCCTCCTCGAGGGACACGGTGAGGGTCGAATAGTCCTCGGGGGACCCGATGCCGTAGATGCACGACACGCTCGCGACGATGATCACGTCCCGCCGCTCGAAAAGGGAACGGGTGGCCGAATGGCGGAGCTTGTCGATGTCGTCGTTGATGGAGGAATCCTTTTCGATGTAGGTGTCCGTGGTCGGGAGATAGGCCTCCGGCTGGTAGTAGTCGTAATAGCTCACGAAATACTCGACGGCGTTCTCCGGGAACAGCATCTTGAACTCGTTGTACAGCTGGGCCGCCAGGGTCTTGTTGTGGGCGATGACNNCCATGGTGAAGGTCTTGCCGGAGCCCGTCACCCCCAGGAGCACCTGGCTGCCGCTTCCCTTCCCGATCCCCTTCACGAGGCGGTCGATGGCGCGGGGCTGGTCCCCCCGGGGTTCGAACCCGCTGACAAGACGAAAGATTTCTTCATGGACGGCCATTGCCATCCCTCCCTTCCATACGTGACGGCTACGTAAAAAGCCCATATGCCGCGTTGNNNNGCCGTTCGAAAAAGTGTTGAATCGGTCTTTTTACGACTTCATCATACTTCGCACTATGTATCAGAATAACCACGAATTTCCCACATGGCAATTGCCTTGGACACCGGGTCCTCCGCAGTTTCATCTTGACAAAATCGGGCGGTTATGGTCTAAGAAGCGGTTCATAGATTTCGATTGGAGCGGGCTTATGAAAAAGAATCTCACGAACATGACCAACCTGAAAAAAAAGCGGGATCATGGATTCCGCGCCAGGATGGCGACAAAGGGGGGGCGGCTGGTCCTGAAGAGAAGAAGGGCGAAGGGCCGCAAGAGGCTTGCCGTTTAGCCGCGACGGCCGGCCGGGCGGATCATTTCTTCCGGACAGAACAGAGCGGATCGGTCTCCTTGACTCATGGTATCGAGAACCTTTCAGAAAAAGGAGAAGCTCCGGAAGAAAAAGGAATTCAGCCAGGCCGGTCGGGGAACAAGATTCGACTCAAAGAACTTCATCGTTCTTGTGAGTCACAATCCGCTGGGAATCAGAAGGCTCGGCCTGACGGTCAGCAAAAAGGTCGGAAAAGCGGTCAAAAGAAACCGGATCAAACGTCTGCTGAGAGAGTTTTTCCGTCTGCATAAGGAGAAGATGCCGGAATCGAAGGATATTCTGATCATCGCCAGGAAACGGGTCTCCCATGAAATCAGATACACCGAAATCGTGACGGAGCTGGAAAAACTCTTCCGGGAAAAGGTGCGTTCCTGATACGATGGTTCTGCGCTGCGTTCAAAGGATCTTTGTCTTCCTGATTCGCTGTTATCAGGTCGTTTTGTCGCCCCTTTTCCCCGCATCCTGCCGTTTTTTCCCCACCTGTTCGGAGTATGCCGTCCAGGCTGTCGAGCTTCACGGTCCCTTCAAGGGAATCTGCCTCGGGCTGAGGCGCATCCTTCGCTGTCATCCCTTTCACCCCGGCGGCTACGATCCCGTGGAATAGTTCCGCGGGAGCGGAAATGGGAGGTCTTTCATGGATAAACGCACACTCATCGCCATCGTCCTGTCACTCGCCGTCGTGATGCTCTACCAGGTTCTCTTCGTGAAACCTGTGCCCGTGGAGCAGCCGGCCCGTCAGGAAAGCGCGCAGACGGCGGCCCCCGCCGCCGAAAAAGCCGGGGAGGCCGTCACGGAGGGAACCTCCGCCACGGCGGAAGCCCCGGTCCGGCAGAGAACCCTTTTCAAGAAGGACGAGGTCGTCCTTCCCGGCCGGGACATCACCGTCGACACCCCCCTGTACACAGCCGTATTCAGCACCCGGGGAGGGTCGCTGCGTTCACTGAAACTGAAAAAATACCGGACCGAAACGGGTGCGAACGGGGTGCCCGTGGAAATGGTGTCCGTCACGGGGAACATGGATTACCCCCTCACCACGGGTTTCGCCGGCTCCACCGTGGAAATCGACCCCAACGTCCTGTTCGAGGCGGACAACGAAGCCGTCACGCTCCGGGATGGCGGGGAGTCGAAGACGCTCACCTTCTCCTGGACCTATCCGGGAGAGGTCACCATCCACAAGACGTACACCTTTCACGGAGACGCATATCTCTTCGACCTCGATTTCGCCGTAACGAACCTTTCCGAGGGCATCATCCGCCAGTCCGGCCTTCTGAGCTGGAATCAGTATGCGGACCCCAACCGTGAGCAGGACAGCTACGGCTTCGACGGGCCGGTCTATTACTTCAAGGGGAAGGTGGACACCCTGGCGGTCAAGAAGATCAAGACCCCCGTGTCCCTCGGACCGGACGTCTCCTGGGGGGGGTACGAGAGCAAGTATTTCATCGCCTCCCTGATCGCCCAGCAGCCCTCCCTGACCAATCTCCTCCTGACGAAGGACGCCGGAAACGTGGTTTCCACGAGCCTGGAAGGCCCCAAGAACGTCATCCCGCCGCAGCAGACGGGAAGCTTCCGGTACAGCATCTATGTCGGGCCCAAGGATTACAGCATCCTGAAGGCCGTCGGCGTGGGACTGGAAAACGCCATCGATTACGGGTCCTGGATCAAGTGGCTCGCGCTGCCCCTTCTCCACGCGTTGAAATTCATCTACGGATACGTTCACAATTACGGCATCGCCATCATCATTATCACCCTCTTCGTCAAGATCCTTTTCTGGCCCCTTGGAAACATGAGCTACCGGTCCATGAAGGGCATGCAGAAGCTTGCACCGAAAATCAGCGAGCTTCGTGAAAAATTCAAGGACGACAAAGCCCGGCTGAACCAGGAAGTCATGTCCCTTTACAAGGTACACAAGGTCAACCCCCTGAGCGGTTGTCTTCCCATCTTCATCCAGATCCCCGTGTTCTTCGGACTGTACAAGGCGCTCCTGTACTCCATCGAGCTGCGCCACGCCCCGTTCTTCCTGTGGATCAGCGATCTTTCCGCAAAGGACCCTTACTACATCACCCCCCTTCTCATGGGGGCCACCATGTTCCTCCAGCAGAGGATGACCCCTTCCACGGGAAACGAGATGCAGCAGAAGATGATGATGTGGATGCCTGTCGTTTTCACCTTTCTTTTCCTCAACTTCCCGTCGGGGCTCGTTCTGTACTGGCTGTTCAACAACATCCTGAGCATCGGCCAGCAGCATTACGTCAACCGGCAGACAACCTGATTCAGACGAGGTAGGTGCCCATGGAGAAGAAGACCATCGAAGTAGAAGGAAAGACCATCGACGAGGCCATCGAAAAGGCCTGCAACGAATTCAATCTTCCCAGGGAAAGGCTGAAGATCGAAATCCTGTCCGAGGGGTCCTCCGGATTCCTCGGTCTCGTGGGCGCGAAGCGGGCGAAGATCCGCGCCGCCATCCTGACTTTCGACCTGAACGTCGAGGAACCGAAAGAGGAAGAACCGGCGAAACCGCGGGAAGAAACGCCGAAGTCGACGGGCGGGGACGTCCGGACGGAACAGGCCGCCGTGCCGGCGGCGCCGTTTCTGGAAGGCCTTCTGGGGCGGATGGGATTCCCCTTTCCCGTGAAACAGGAGGAAAAGGAGGACCACATCCTCCTCAACATCGAGGGGGATGGAAGCGGAATCCTCATCGGAAAGGGCGGACAGACCCTGGACGCCCTCCAGTACGTGGTCAACAAGGCCGTTCTCAAGGACGGAAAGGAAAAGAAGCGGATCGTCCTGGATACGGAGAACTACAGGAAGCGGCGGGAGGAGTCCCTCATCGAACTGGCGGAAAAGCTGGGGGAGAAGGTCAAAAGAACGAAACGCCCGGCCACCATGAACCCCATGAACGCCCATGACCGGAGAATCGTGCACATGGTGTTCCAGAACGACAGGCAACTGACGACCAAGAGCCGGGGGGAAGGGGCCTTCCGGAAGATCGTCATCATGCCGGTCAGGAAGTAACCTTCCGCCGAAAGGACCGTCGATGATCCTGGGCGATACGATTGCCGCCGTCGCGACGGCGAGAGGACCGGGGGGCATCGGGATCATCCGCATCAGCGGGCCGGAGGCGGAGGGGATCCTCCGCAGGCTCTTCAGGCCCCGCAGGGACAGCGCCCTCCCCATGGAGAGCCACCGCCTCTATCTCGGAAGGGTCGTGGCCCCCGAACCGGAAACGGTCCTCGACGAAGTGCTCGCGACGATCATGAAGGCCCCCCATTCCTACACGGGGGAGGATGTGGCGGAGATCCACTGCCACGGCGGCGTTCTCCTCCTGGAGCGGATTCTTTCCGAGGTCGTGCGCTCCGGGGCCCGTCCCGCCGGGCCGGGGGAATTCACGCGGCGGGCCTTTCTCAACGACAGGATCGGTCTCGCCCAGGCCGAGGCCGTCTGGGATCTCATCAACGGAAAAACGGAAAAAGGGCTCGACATCGCCCTGTCCCACCTGGAAGGCGCCCTGTCCGACCGCGTTCAGTATCTCCGGTACAACCTTACGGAAGCCCTCGCCCTCGCGGAGACTTCCATCGATTTTTGCGACGAGGACGTTTCCATGGACCCGGCCACGAACGTTCCCCGTATCCTGGAACACTGCATGGAATCGGCGAGCGCCCTCCTTTCCACCTACCGGGAAGGGAAAATCTGGCGTGACGGCCTTTCCCTGGTCATCGCGGGGAAACCGAACGCGGGGAAATCGAGCCTTCTCAACCGGCTGCTCGGGGAAGAGCGGGCCATCGTCAGCACCCACCCGGGGACGACCCGGGATTTCATCGAAGAGGGAATTACGGTCCGCGGGATTCCCGTCCGCCTGACCGACACGGCGGGCATCCGGCAGGGAAGGGACGACGTCGAGGAGGAGGGGATTCGGAGGGTGTGGTCCAGGATCGCCGCATGCGACGCCGTGCTGGTGCTCCTGGACGGAAGCGTCCCCCTTTCGGCGGAGGACCGGGAGATCATCGCCGGAACCCGGGAAAAGAAGACCCTCCTTTGCATCAACAAGGCGGACCTCCCCGGGGTGCTGGACAGGGAGGCCCTTGGGGCGCTTCTTCCCGAATGCCCGCCCCTCGAGATTTCCGCGAAGTTCGGAACGGGCATCCCCGAGTTGAAGGAAGCCGTCTACGGCATCGCCGCCCTGGAGGAGACCCGCGACATGACGGCCGACCGGATCCTGACCAATCTGCGCCACAAGGAAGCCCTGGAAAGGGCGCTCCGATGCCTGGAGCGGGGCAGGGAAGCCGTCGCACAGGGCATGTCCCCGGAATGTTTCGCCCTGGAGCTTCGGGAGGCCCTCGACGCCCTGGGGGAAATCACCGGCGAGACGACGAACGAGGAGATCCTCGACCGGATTTTTTCCCGGTTCTGCATCGGCAAGTGACGGAGCAAAGAACCGCGGCGCACCCTTTGCCCCCCTCGGTCCCGGGGATCCGGACGCCTCGCCATGGGATCTTTCCCTTTGCCTTTCCAGGCGGTTTATTCTAGACTTTGACGGGTTCGTCATCCTTTTGCCACGGGTGGAAACCAATGTCGGAAATGCACCGGAAAGTGGAGGCCATCCTCTCCCCCGTTTACGAGGTGGGCGGATCGGTCCGCGACGAACTCCTGGGAATCGCGCCGAAAGACTTCGATTTCACCACCCCGCTGCCCCCCGGCGACGTCGAAGGGGCGATCCGCCGCGCCGGCAAACGGCCCTTCCTGGCGGGGAAGCGGTTCGGTACGATAGGCGTCCGGCTGGAAGGCTGTCTCGTGGAGATCACCACGTTCCGGACGGAGCGTTACGAAGCGGGGAGCCGGAAGCCGGAAGTCCGGTTCCTGGAGGACATCAGGGAAGATCTTGCCCGCCGGGACTTCACCGTCAACGCCATGGCAAAACGGGGGGACGCCCTGATCGACCCCTTTCACGGCCGGGACGATCTCTCTTCGAAGATCCTCCGGGCCGTCGGGTCCCCCGCCGCCCGGTTCCGGGAGGACCCGCTGCGGATGCTCCGGGCGGCCCGGTTTTCGGCCCAGCTCGGGTTCTCCATCGAGGAGAAAACCTTCCGCGCCGTCACCCGGGAGGCCCACCGGATCCTCGAGGTCAGCAAGGAGCGCTGGACGGCGGAGATGGACCGCCTCCTCCTTTCCGGGCGGCCCGACATGGGGCTTCGGGCCCTCATGGAAAGCGGCCTTCTCCGGTTCGTCATCCCCGAAATCTCCCTCCAGAAGGATTACGAGCAGAACACCCGGCACCACCGGTACACCCTCTGGGAGCACACGCTCCGGGTCACCGCCGCCGTCCCCCCGGAACCGGAACTCCGCTGGGCCGCCCTCCTGCACGACATCGCCAAGCCCTTTGTCCGGATGGACAAGGAGGACCGGAGCGTTTACGGGAAACACGATCTCCTCGGGTACGACATGGTGCTGCGCCTGGGGGGCCACCTGCGGTGGTCCGGCGACCGGACCCGGAAGGTCGCCGAACTCGTCCGGGGCCACCTCAGGGAGGACAGCGTCCTCCGGCCGTCGGACAACCTCGCCAAGTGAGGGAGACAAGACCCATGATCAAGCGCTTTTTCCGCAGTTTCTTCGCCGGAGCATTGCTCCTCGTTGCCGCCTGCGCCCACGTCCCCGACGACCCGGGGCCCCTGGCACCCTTTGAAGCGGGGAATTTCCTGGGGTACCGCAACGCCCGGGGCGAAACGGTCCTGGAACCCCGGTACATCGTGGCGGGCCCCTTCAACGCCCATGGAATCGCCGCGGTGGTCGACGAAAAGGGATGGGCGTACATCGACCGGAAAGGCGGCGTGGTGATCCGGCCCTACGTGATCGACAACGGACCGGACGAATTCAAGGGAGGGCTCGCCCGCTTCCGAAGCGGCTCGAAATTCGGCTTTTTCAACGAACGGGGGGAAATCTCCATCCCGGCGAAGTTCGATTTCGCCGGCCCGTTCCAGGAAGAGCGGGCGCCCTTCTGCAGGGGATGCAAGGAGAAGCAGGAAGGGGAATACAGCTGGTTTTCCGGGGGGACCTGGGGATTCATCGACCGGCAGGGCGCACCGGTCATCCCCGCCGCCCTCGACGAGGTGGAACCCTTTCACAAGGGAAAGGCCCGGGTCCGGGAAGGCCAGAAATGGTTCTTCATCGACCGGGCGGGAAAAAAGGTTCCCTGAATCCGGCCGGAGGGCCGGCGGGCGGCGGAACCATCCGGCGGCCCCGGTTCGCCGTCCTCAGCAGGGAAGGACCTCCAGCTGCCGGAGAAGCCCCGCCATTTCGTCACGGGGAAAGGCATACGACGTTCCGCAGAACTCGCAGGTCACGACGGTCTGCTCTTCCTCCTCGAGAAGACGGGTGAGTTCCTCCTTTCCCAGGGACAGGAGCACCCGTTCGATCCGTTCCCGGCTGCAGGCGCATCTCCAGAAGAGGTTCTTCTTTTCCAGCAACCTCGTGGGAATCCCCCGGAAAATCGATTCGAGGAGACCCTCCGGCCTGCCGCCGTCCCTGAGGAATTCCGTCACCGGCGGCAGTTTCCCGATCCGGTCGATGAGCAGGTCCACGATCTCCTCGTCCTGGGGGGGAAGGGTCTGGACCAGGAAGCCCCCCGATGCCGTGATCTCCCCGCCCGGCTCGACGTACACCCCGAGGCCCAGGGCCGACGGCACCTGTTCGGACTCGGCAAAATAATACGCCAGGTCCTCTGCGATCTCGCCGGTCCGCAGTTTCACGATCCCCTGGTAGGGTTCGTCGGCCCCGGTGTCCTTGAAAACCGTGAGAAAGCCTTCTTTTCCCAGGACTCCGGAAACATTGAGCTTCCCCTCCCGCAGCGGGGCGTCGGCCCCGGGATTCCCCACAAAGCCGCGGACGGCCCCCGTGTACTCGGCTTCCGCGAGGATTTTCCCAAGCGGGCCGTTCCCTTCGAACTTGAGTCCGATTCTCTGCCCCGCCTTCATCAGGTTTCCCATGAGGGCGGCGCCGGTGAGCGCCCGCCCCAGGGCCGCCGAGGCGGCGGGAGAGGTCCCGTGTATCCTGCAGGCCCGGTTCACCAGGCCGGTGGTCACGCAGGCGAGGCCGATGACGCTCGCCCGTTCCCCGATGACCCGGATCAGATAATTGTTCATGTCCTTCCTTTCCCCGAAAGCGGGCGCCGGCCGCGATCGGTGCGCGGCGTTTATCCCGCATGGATTTCGACCACGTCCCCGTCCTCGAACACGTAGTCCTTCTGAACCATCTGTCCGTCCCGGACGGCCCTGCCCCAGATCCGGGCGACCTTCAGCTTCCGGGCGACGTCCTTGTGGATCTTTTCCGCCAGGGTCGCCACGGTGCCGCCCCGGGGCATCACGAAGGGCTCGTCCAGGTCGGGTGGCTTGCCGGGCACCTTGGTGCAGACCCTGACCAGATCGGAAAGCAAAAAGATCCGATTCATGAATTCCTTCAGGTTTCTTTCCTTCCGCACGGAAATGCCCACCGCGGGCAACGGGGTTGCCGTCAGTTCGAGGAAGGTGAGGAAATCCTCCTCTTCCTTCTCTTCGTCCACCTTGTTCATCGCCAGGAGCACCTTCTTGACGGAGGGCGGCCGGGCCAGGTCCCCGGGAACGGGGTGCCCCCGGGGAAAGATCCGCCACGACCGCAGGATCTCGAGAAGGTCCTCCAGCTGCTGAATGGGGTCTTCCTTCAGGTCGAGGAGAAGGACCAGGAGGTCGGCCCTCCGGATCAGGTCCCCCATGAGGGGATCCACATACTCCTTCGTGAGGGGCGGCGTGTCCACGAGCTGGAACTGGATGTTCTCCCAGGGTGCCATCCCGGGCGTGGGGACCTGTGTCGTGCCGGGAAAGTCGGCCACCTCCGGGGAAGCGTTGGTCAGCTTCGCCACCAGGGAGGATTTGCCCGAGTTCGGGGGGCCCGCGATGACGATCTGGGCCGCCCCCTGCCGGTCGATGGAAAAGGCCGTCCCCTTCCGCGTCCCCCCCTTTTTCGTCCGGGCCTCGTCTTTTTGCTTTGCGATCCGCCGCCGGAGTTCGGCCTTGAGCTTGTCCGTCCCCTTGTGCTTGGGCATGACGGCCAGCATCTCCTCCAGGGCCTCGATCCTGGCATCCGGTGTTTTCGCCTCCCGGTAGCGCTTCTCCGCTTCCTGGTACTGGGGCGGCAGGTTGGCCGGCATCCCTTCCGTTCCCTCCGGGCGATGGATTTCCGTCCCCGGGGGCTCCCGCATGGATCCGCGCCGCCGGGGGACCTTTTCTTTTTACACAAAAGCGACCGTTCGTTCAACCGCCCTTTCCGTCCCGCTTGGCCGGGAAAGGGATTGGACGGAAGATCGACCTGTGGTAAAGAGGGCCCATGGAACCTTCGCGGACCGGGTCTTCCCCCTCAGTCCCCCTTCCCCGGCGGGGCGCCTTCCTCCGGGGGATTCTTCCGTTTTTCCGTTTCTTCGTGGCGCGGAAACTCCTGGGAACCTCCGGTCCCCTCCTGGGGAGCTTCAAGATCACCTACCGGTGCAACCTTCGCTGCGAAGGGTGTCCGTTCCACAGGAGGGGAAACGAACCGGGCGGCCACATGGACAGGGAAACGGCCATCCGGTCTCTCGACCGCCTCCGGGAAATGGGGACGCTGATCGTCGTTTTCGAGGGGGGGGAGCCCCTGCTCTGGCGGGACGGATCCTTCACGTTCAACGATCTCGTCCTTTACGCCCGGCGACGGTTCCCGAGAGTGGCCGTGACGACCAACGGCACCTTCCCCCTCGACGTGCCGGTCCACGTGCTGTGGATCAGCCTCGACGGTCTCGGCGACGTCCAGGACGCCCTGCGGAGCGGGTCCTTCGAACGGATCCGCCGCAATCTCGACAGGGCGAACCATGACAAGATATTGGTCCACATGACGCTCAACAGCCGGAACTGGAGGGAAGCGGCCCCGCTGGCCGAATGGGTGAAGGCAAACGGGAAGATCCGGGGCATGACGGTCCAGCTCTTCTACCCCTACGGCCAGGGGGAAGCCCCATTGGCGCTGGCGCCCCGGGAGCGGCGGCTGGCCCTGGAATCGGTCATCGAACTCAAGAGGAAGGGATACCCCATTCTGAATTCGGCGGGCCGGCTCAGGGCCATGATCGACAACGCCTGGACGTGCCATGACGATCTTCTCGTCAACGTCGACCCCGATGGAACGATCACCAGGGGGTGCTACGTGAAAGGCCGGGGAACGGTGGACTGCCGGAACTGCGGCTTCACCCCCGTGGCCGAGGCCTGCGGCGCCTCCGATCTCGAGGGGGGATCCCTTCTGGCGGGATGGCGCCTCTTCGTCGGGCCCTGACCGGGAAAGGGCGCACCGGCGGGAAAACCGGTACGGCCCCGGCGAACGGAACGGAAAGAACGGGAGGAGGCATATGAGCACGCGTCGGCGGCGCGGGGGCCCGGAGGCGGGCTGGATCTGGGGAGGAATCGGCGGCCTCCTGTGGATTCCAGTCCTCGCGGTGATCTTCCTCGTCAAGGGAATGGTGTTCACGGCCTCGGTCTCGCTTCTCCTTTTCGCCGGCGGGGTGTTCTACCTTTTCCGGTTCGCTCCCTGGAAACACCCCGACACGGCTCTGTGGAAAATCTCCCTGGGGTTCGTGTCGCTTCTGATCCTGTCCGTCGTCGTGATCCGGGTCCTGTGGGCCGCCGGCACCACCCAGGGGCACGGGGGTCTCGGAAAGATGGTCTACCTCCTTCTCGTCCTGTTCGTCCCCGTTTTCACCCTGGGGAACAGGACCTGGAGGGAAATCACCGGAGGGAAAGAAAAATGAACGGGAAACGGGACAGGGAACTCTCGGAACGGCTGAAAAAGATTCTTCTCGAAGGGGGCGCCGATCTCGTCTCCTTCGCCGATATCGGGGAGATTCCCGAAGAATCCCGAAAGTCCATGCCCCGGGCCGTTTCCCTGGCGGTCGCCCTGGATCCCGAGGTGCTGCGGGGGATCGAGGAGGGGCCCACATGGCCCTATTTCCGGGAATACGAAAGCGTGAACGGCCGGATCGAGGGCCTGTGCCGTCTCGCCGCGGCTTTTCTGGAGGAGCGGGGTTTCCGGGCGATCGTGCTGTCCTCCACCACGGAGCAGTGGAACCGGGAAACCTTCTCGGCGGGATTCTCCCACAAGGCGGCGGCGACCCGGGCCGGCCTGGGATGGATCGGCAAGTCGGACCTTCTCGTGACGAAACGGTACGGCGCCGCGGTCCGCCTGGGAACGGTCCTCACCGACGGCCCCCTCGCACCGGCGGAACCGGTGGACGCGTCCCGGTGCGGCCGGTGTTCCGCCTGCGTCGACCGGTGTCCCGCCGGGGCCATCGGCGGATCGAACTGGGAAAAAGGGGTGCCCCGGGAACGCCTGTACGATCCTTCCCGGTGCGCCGCCCAGGCGCGCCGTTTCTGCGCGGCCCTCGACATCCCGTCGACGATCTGCGGGATCTGCATCGCCGCCTGCCCCTGGACGGTGAAGTACGTGAACCGGGCGGAGCGGCCTCCCTCGACCTGATTTCCGCGGGCCGGCGCGACGTTTGTCTCTTTTCCTCAGGAGATTCTCAGAAGCACCTTGACCGCCCCTGGCGTTGCAGCCGCCTTGAAGGCCTCGGGGGCCTCGTCCAGGGGGTACGTCGCCGTCACGAGACGCTCCAGCGGCATGTCGGGGTGGCCCGTCATGACGGCGAGCCCCTTCCGGAAGGGGCCGCATCGCGAACCGACGACGGTGATCTCGTCGACGACGAGGGAAGCGAGGTCGACGGCGCTTTTCGAAGCCGACGTGGTCTTCAGGACGACGGTTCCCCTCGGCCTGCACCACCGGAGGGCCTCGGCGATCCCGCCGGGGGAGCCCGTGGCGTCCACGACGAGGTCCGCCCGGTCCCGGGGTCCGTCGCCGGAGATTCCCGTCCTGATGTCCCGCCACCGGGCCAGGCGGAGTTTTTCCGGGTGACGCCCGAGGAGGAGAACCCCGGGAAGGACCGTGGAAAGGACCCAGGCGCACAGGATGCCCATCCGTCCGTCCCCCAGGACGACGGCCCTTTCCTTTCCCCCGAGGGGCACCTGTTCCAGGATCTCGCAGGCCGCCGAAAGGGGTTCGAGAAAGACCGCCCGCTCGTCCGGAAGACCCCCGGGGAGTTCGACGAGATTTTCCGCGGGGAGCGCGCAGTATTCGGCCATGCATCCCGGAAGGCCTCGGATTCCGAGGACTTTCCGGTCCATGCAGTGCCTCCCGAGACCCGCCAGGCAATACGGGCATTTCCCGCAGGCGACGTTGATCTCCCCGGCGACCCGCTTCCCGGTCCATCGCGGATCGCCGCACCGGACCACTTCCCCCACGAACTCGTGGCCGGGGATCCCCCGGTAGCCGGCGTACCCCTTCAGGATTTCCAGGTCCGTTCCGCAGATGCCCGCCAGGCGCACCCGGATCGTCGCCCACCCCGGCGGGGGAAGGGGATCGGGGGCGCGGGGGTCCACACGAAGCGTGCCGTCGAATCGAACCGCCTTCAAGGGCCTTTTCTTTCTAAAACCGGGGCTTCCGTTTTTCTCGCTGTGCCCGGACGCCCTCCCGGGCCTCTTCGCTGGCGAACACGGGCATTCCCACCTCGGCCTCCCTCCGGAGGGCCTCCTCCAGGGAAAGGCCCCGGATCTCCCGGGACAGGCGGACCATGGCGCGAACCGACATGGGGCCGTTCGAGGCGATCCGCTCCGCCAGGGCCATGGCCTCGTCCATGAGTTTCTCCCTGGGAACGACCCGGTTGAGGAAGCCCCACTCGAGAAGGGTGGCCGCCGAAAAATGGTTTCCCGTGAGAAGGATCTCCATGGCCCGCGCCTTTCCCACCTCCATGGGCAGGAAGACGTTCGCCCCGGACACGGGCATGATTCCCAGGGTCGTTTCCCGCATCTGAAAGACGGCGTCCTCCGAGGCGACCCGAAGCTCGCAGCCCATGGCCATCTCGAATCCTCCGGTCAGGCAGAAGCCGTGGATCGCCGCGATGACGGGACGATCCAGGTCCCGGTATTTCAGCATGGCCTTCCCCACGGCTTCCCCGGAGGAAAGGAGCCACCGTTCCGCCTCCGTTTCCGGTTCCCGGGCCTTCGTGAGAACGGGGATGGCCGTCCTGAGGTCCATGCCGGAGCAGAACATGTCCGGGAGGCCGGAATACAGCACGACGGCGCGGACGTTCCCGTCCCGGCCGCATCGTTCCCAGATCCGGTTCAGATCGAAAAGCACGTCCGGTCCGAGGGCGTTCTTCGTCTCCCCGATGTTGAGACCCACTTTGGCCACATGTCCTTTCATGGAAAAATCGACGCCCATTATGTCTCCTTTTCTTCGGCATTGCCGGCCGCCCGCCTGACCGCCGGCGGCCGCGGCCGCATCTTACCCCCTTTTCCCGGACCGGCGCAAATCCTTTTCCCCGCCTTTTTCCGGAACGTCCGTTCCCGAAAAAGGAAAAGGCCCCGAAGGGCCTTTTCCCGGAACGGCATTCGATATGCATCCCCGTTACTTGGCGGGGATCAGCTGGGGCGTGACCACGACGTCGATCCGCCGGTTGACGGCCCGTCCCTCCTCCGTTTCATTGGGGGCCAGGGGACGGGTGGGGCCGTATCCCGCGGCCACGATCTTGCCCTCGGGAAGGGTCCCGTTGGCCACGAGATACTGCCGGACCGCCTCGGCCCGCTGCTGCGAGAGGTGCTCGTTCAGGAGGGCAGAGCCCGTGCTGTCCGTGTGGCCCTCGATGGTGACGTCCGGCTCGCCGAAGACGCGGATGGACTTCTGGACCTTGCTCAGGAGCGGATAGTTCCCGGGCATGATGACCGCCTTGCCCACGGGGAACTGGATCGTTCGAAGCCGGATGATGAGCTGGTTCCCCTGTTTGTACACCTCGGCCTCTCCGGGCGCGAAGAATCCCTGGACGTCGTTGTACAATTGGTTGAACCGCCGTTCCGCCGCGAGACGGTCCTCGACGGCCTTTTTCTCCGCGGCGGTCCTTTCCCGTTCCGCCTGTTCCTCCCGGCTCTTGCCTTCGAAAACGGCGATCTGCCCCTTCAGGGATTCGGTTTCCGCCTGATACCGCCTGTTCAGGGTTTCCACCTCCGCCTGTTTCTCCTTCAACTGGTTCATGACAAAGGCGCGGTCCTCCTTCAGGCCGTTGATCGACCCCACGAGGTTTTCCGTCTGCGTGTCGAAGGATTCCGTTCTCATGTCCGGGGCGCCCAGGGCCTGGGTCACCTCGAGGAACAGGCCGTCGATCCTGATCGCCACCTGTTCCGGCTCCATGGCGCGGATCTTCTGGCTCTCCCGGTTGATCTGGAGAAGCCGGCGGGCCTGGAACAGCGCATCGGCGGACATGGAACGAATGGTTTCCTTCTCGTAGCGGTGTTCGGAAATGAACGCGTCCGTTTTGGTCAACCGTTCCTTGGCCAGGGCCAGCGTCGCCGGGGCGTACTTCTTGGCGCCTTCTTTTTCCGCCTGGGCGATGAGCGCCGCGACCTCATCGATCACCTGGCTCTTGATGGCCCGAAGTTCGAGATCCAGGAAGGCCTCCTCCAGACGGTCCCGGTCCCTCATGGCCCGGCTCACGTTGTTGTCCTCGATCGCCCGGGTGAGTTCCAGGAACGATTCCTCGAGCTTCCCGTAATCCTCCGCCAGGTTCATCGCCCCTGCCTTCTGGGCCAGTTCACGGGCCTTGATGACACCGGGCAGGGTGGTTTTCGCAAGGTCCCCCATTTCCCGGGCCTGTTTGAGCTGCGCCTTGCCAAGGGCGACGGCGTTCAGAATTCCCGAGATCTCCATCCCCTGGGCGAGCTGGTTCTTCGCCTCGGCAAGTGAGGCTTCCGCCTTGGAAAACCAGACGGGAGAAAGCACGTCCAGATGGTTCTGCTTGGCGGCGCTGATCTCACTGTCCAGAAGGTTCACCATCTCCGACGGATTCTCGGCCATGGGGATGGGTTCCACCTTCAGTTGCGGCCCGGCGCAGGCAAGGATCAGAAAAATCATCATCCCCAGGCACAATGCCAGATGCCATGTTCTTCTTCCCTTCATTCCTTTGCTCCTTTTTTATAGATTTTTCGGCGTCCGATCCCCGTCCCTCCCCTGGTCCGGCGACACCGCCCTGACTTTTTTTATGTTTATATACTACGGCCGCTCCCGGGAATCAACCGGGCATCCCCGAATTTCAATCAGTGGAAACAAATGGTTACAAAACGATATTTTTCGTGAACCGCCCGTCATCGTGTTGTTATCCAATTGAATACAAAGGATTTTTCTCCACAGGCCGGCCGGGGAAACTTGAAAGGGTGGAATCGCCTTGTCCGGACCGGATGCGGGCCGTGTCCCTTCTTTCCCGGGCCGCGCTCCGGGGAGCCCGTTCCCGGAGGGCGGAGGATTCCCGTTGATCCGCCGTCCAAAAGCCCGTATGATCCGGGGATGAAACGCTTCGACGTCGAAGAGGAGCGGAAATAACCATGTTCCGCATCCGCCAGATCCATGACGACACGATCCCGGTGAACCGGAACGCCGTCGTCCAGGTGCAGGAGATCCTCCGGACCCGTATCGCCGGCGTCGGCGAAGAAGAGATCCAGCGCCTTCCCGACCGTCTGAAAAACCCCCTGAAACACCGGTTCCGCTCCGTTCTGTTCGTTGCCGAGGACAACCGGGGCCTCATCCGGGGATTCGCGTTCGTCCTTCACGATCCGAACCTGGATTTCTGCTTCCTCGATTTTCTCTCCACGGCGAAACAGCTCACCGGCCGGGGGGTAGGCGGCGCCCTCTATGAAAGGGTCCGGCTTCACGCCCTCGAATCGGGCTGCACCGGCCTTTTTTTCGAGTGCCTTCCGGACGACTCCCGCCTTTCCCGGGATCCCGCGATTCTGAAACAGAACGTTTCACGGCTCAGGTTCTACGAACGGTACGGCGCCCGCCCCATCGCCGGCACGGAGTACGAAACCCCCCTGCGCCCGGGGGACGACAACCCCCCCTACCTGGTTTTCGATCCCCTGGGAAGGGAGCCGGTCCTTTCCCGCGTCCATGCCCGGGGGATCGTCCGTGCGATCCTGGAACGGAAATACGGGGATCTCTGTCCCCGGGACTACATCGAACGGGTCGTGGAATCCTTCCGGGACGAGAGGATCCGCCTGCGCCCCCCCCGGTACGTACGGCAGGAACCCCTTTCCGTGGCCAGGGACGTCCCCCCGGACCGGAAGATCCTCCTCATCGTGAACGACCGGCACCACATCCATCACGTAAGAGAGCGGGGATACGTCGAATCCCCGGTACGCATCCCGGGGATCCTCCGCGAGTTGGAACGGACCCGCCTCTTCGAGAGGATCCCGGTCCGCCATTTTTCGGAAAAATTCATCCGCCGGGTCCACGATCCCCGCTTCGTCGATTACTTCCACAAGGTCTGCGCCGCCATGGAACCGGGCCGTTCCCTGTACCCCTACGTGTTTCCCATCCGGAACGCCGCGAAACCGCCCAGGGACCTTCCCGTCCGGGCGGGATACTACTGCATCGACACCTTCACCCCGTTGAACGTGAACGCATACCTGGCGGCGAAGCGGGCCGTGGACTGCGCACTCACCGGCGCCTCCCGGATCCTCGGGGGAAGCCGGACCGCCTACGCCCTCGTACGGCCCCCCGGTCACCACGCGGAGCGCCGCGCCTTCGGGGGCTTCTGCTATTTCAATTCGGCGGCGGCCGCCGCCGACTATCTCAGTCCCTTCGGAAAGGTGGCCCTCCTGGACCTGGACTACCATCACGGCAACGGCCAGCAGGACATCTTCTACGAGCGGCCCGACGTTCTGACCGTCTCGATCCACGGACATCCCCGGTTCTCCTATCCCTATTTCAGCGGCTTCGAAGACGAGAGGGGCTCGGGAGCGGGGGAAGGGTTCAACGTGAATTTTCCCCTCCCTGAGCAGGTCAACGGGATAAAATACGGGGAAACTCTGGAGAAAGCCCTGAAGGCGGTTCGCCGGTTCGATCCGGCCTTTCTGGTCGTCGCCCTGGGGCTGGACACGGCGAGGGGAGATCCGACGGGCACATGGGAACTCCTTCCCGGGGACTTCGAACAAAACGGGAAGCGTGTCGGTTCGCTGCACCTGCCGACGCTGATCGTCCAGGAGGGGGGCTATCACACGCGAACCCTGGGGACGAACGCCCGGCGTTTCCTGGAAGGTCTCTGGCACACCCTGAATTCCTGAGACCCCCGCGGCGGGCGGCGGCGGGAGAGCGAAAAAGCACGGAAAGGGGGAAAACTTCATGAACACCAGGATCCACGTGATCCATCGCCTCGTCAAGGGCGCGGACCTGAACCATCACGGCACCCTTTTCGCGGGACGCGGGGCGGAGTGGTTCGTCGAGGCGGGATTCATCGCCGCGGCGAGCATGACGTCGCCGAAACGCATCCTGTGCGTCAACATCCACGGCATGGTTTTCAAGAAGCCGGTGCCCCCGGGAAGCATTCTCCGCCTCACGAGCCAGGTCGTCTTCGCCGGAAGGAGCCGTCTCGTATCCCACGTCCGGATCTCCTTCGATCTGGAGGACTCCTTCCTTCTCGAGGGATTCCTGAGCTTCGTCCACGTGGACGACCAGGGCCGGCCTGCGGCCCACGGGATCGTCATCGAATATACGGGCCCGGAGGACGAGGCGATTCTCGACCGGTTGAAGGCGATTCTCTGACGAAAATCAGTCGGGGAAGAAGAACGACGACACCTCGTTGATCTGTATCTCCGATTCGCCGATCACGAGTGCCATCGCTTCCCGGGGAAGGTCGATCTCTCCGAGGGCGGCCCCGTCGACGGAGGGAACGAAAAGCTCCCCGCTCGATCCGACGTCCATGGCATGGGCGATGATGTCGGACAGGTGGACGACGGAGGCATCGCGGGGGAGGGAGGATCGTCCCGGGGCGTGGTGAAACAGGACCATCTGCTCCAGGGAAAAGGGCAGTTTCCAGTGACCGAGAAGCAGGGCGCCCGCTTCCCCGTGGTCCATGCCCATGATTTCCTTTTCCGTCCTCCTGAGGGTTTCCTGCTGCCGCTCCGCCCGGGCGGCGGCGACGGTGAAGTGCATCGGCGCGACGGTGCTCGTGATCAGCCTGCCGATGTCGTGAAGAAGGCCCGCCATGAAATACCGCTCCGGATCGCCCATCCGCCGCAGGGTCGCAAGGAACCGGGAGATGATCCCCACGGCGATGGCGTGCTTCCAGAAGGAACGGACATGGATCCTCGTGCTCCCCTTCGAGAGGGCCCGCACCAGTTCCACCCCGTTCACGAGCGCCCCGAGCTGGGTGGTTCCGATGATGGACACCGCCTTGAAAACCGTGTCGATCTGGTGGGAGAATCCATAGAAAGGGCTGTTCACGATCTTCAGAAGCCGGGCGGACAGCGCGTGGTCCAGACTGACGGCGCTGGCGATCTCGTATGCGGAGCTGTTCGGATCGGACAGGATCGTGTTGATTTTATAAAGCACTTCCGGAAGCGTCGGAATCTTCGGATCGTTCAGGAGGAGCGCCGGAAGATCGAGGGCGGGCAGGGCCTCTTCGGAGAGGTCGAGACGTTTCAGGTTCGCCCGGAGAAACTGTTTCCCTTCGCCGCCGTCGGCGTAGCGGATGCCGGCGCGGCTGAGATTTCTCTCCATGATGAGATCGAACAGATCCCGGTGGAAAGGAACGTCGAGATCGAGCCGAATGAACCGCAAAAGGGACGGTTCCTCGATGCGGTTCGTCCCTGAGGATGTCATGACGGACCTCCGTCCCCGGAGAGGGAAGGGATTGCGGCGATTCCTCCCGGGGTTGTTTTTTCCTGTTGACCGGGTTTATGTATATGCATAAAATGGTCCCGTGGCAATAAAAAAAGATAAAGGGGCCAAGGACGGCCGTTCCATGAAATCCGTGGATCGGCTGTGCTCCGACAGGAGGTGATTCGGTGATGCATCACGGAAGGGCCGCCCTGGCGATGCTTCTTTGCGTCGCCCTTTGGACCTTCCCGCCGCAGGGGTCGGCGGGGGAGGACATTCTCGTAAAACGCGCCGCTGTCGCTGTCGATCCGTCCGTCAAACCGGAAACGCGGATCCCCGCCATTCAGGAACTGGGCCGGTCGGGGGACAGCCGCGCGGCGACATCCCTGCTGAAACTTCTCAACGATCCCCTGGAGGATCCGGGAATCCGTTCCTCCGCCGCCCGGGCCCTGGCAGACCTCGGCCAGTCGCGGCAGGAAGCGGTAACGTCCATGGAAAAGGCCTACGGGGAGGCGGCCGCCGACGACAATCTTCGGTACACGATCCTCCTGTCCCTGGGCCGCCTGAAGGCGACCGAGGCCCTTTCCCTCTTCCGGGAGGCCCTGGCCGATCCGGACGGCGGGATCCGGTTCAAGGCCGCCCAGGCCCTCGGCGAGCTGAACGACTCCGGGGCGGTGGACCTGCTTCTTGGCCGCTACGATGAGGAAAAGGACCGTTTCGTCCGGGCGGAGATCGTCCGGGCCCTCGGAAAACCGCAGAACCCGGGACTGGAGCCCTTTCTCTCCCGGGTGCTTCTCCAGGACGGGGAGGCGCTGGTCCGGTGGAACGCCGCCCTCATGCTCAAGGCGTATCCCGTCCTCGGACCCGAGGGGAAGGCCGCCCTCGAAAGCGCGGCGACGGACCCCTCTCCCATGGTCCGGGAGGCGGCGGGAGGTGCCTTATGAAAAAGATCTTTCCCCTGGCAGTCCTTGTTTTTCTCCTCTCGGCCGGTCCCGCCCTTTCCCTGGAAACGGGGGCCATGATGTACCATTCCAGCAAGGGGGACATCGCCTACGGACGGAACGGCGAGATGAGCCTCCCCTGCTCCCCCCTGGACGCCTTCTTCGGTGAGCTGAAATCGGGGCACGCCGGCCTTTACATCGGCGGCCAGAAGATCATCCACGCCGTCCGTGACGGGGTCGTCGAAGTCGCCTCGGAGAACTTCATCACCCAGGAGGACCTGGATGACGGCTGCAAGTACCTCGGCGCCAAGATCCCCGTGGACTTCGGCAACGCGGCGGCCTGGCCTCAGGAACGGAAGGACCAGATCGTCGTCATCGCCCGGGAGCAGGTGGGGAAGGCCTACGACTTCACCTTCCATCTCCAGAAGGGGAACGGGTCCGGCGATTTCACCTGTGTGGGGCTTGTGGAGTACGTCTACGAGCAGGTGGGCTATGACGTGACGCCGGACGGCTATTACAGCACCGGCGCGGGCGGAACGACCAGGGACCAGACCTACAACTGCATCATCACGGCGTTCACCGACTGGACCGGGACCAATTCCTTCGCCCAGGCCGTGGAATTCTCCCGGATCCAGCACCCCCTCGAAGCCCTGGTGGGAAGGGAGCACGAGGGCGGCAAATACATCTTCTTCCCCTACACCCAGTACATCCAGACAACCACCGTGGCCGTCCCGGACGATCCCGACACCCCCGTCTCCGGCGGTTCGGGCTCCGGCGGGCTCTGCTTTGTCTCCACGGTGGCCCCGGGCGGGACCGCCGCCGGGAACAACGGGAAGATGCCGTGGCTCCTCGGCGCGGCGCTCCTCCTCATCGCCGCGGGAACGGTAAGGTTCCGGCCGCGGTAACGGGCGGACCGGACAGCGGGTACATCAAAAAACCGGGCGTCCCCGATCCTTGGGACGCCCGGTTTTTTTCGATTCCCTCACTTCTTCCGGATCCCGATCCGGAAGCCTCCGCCCTCCTCTTTCAGGGACACGATTTCCCATCCCTGGCTCATGGCGGCCCGTGAAACGTTCTCCCGGGACGTGCTCGTGTCCACGAGAACCTCAAGCTCCGAATCCTTCCCCGTCCGGATGGCGTTGAGTGCCAGGATGACCGGCTGGGGACAGGAGAGACCTCTTGCATCGACGATCGTGCTCATGGAAATCCTCCCTCAAGAAACTTTCTGCCTCATGGTGAGACCGATGAAGAGGCAAACCGCAAAACCGATGATCACAGCCGGAATCCCGTTGGGCCCAATACCCGCCGGGGAACTGGCCAGGCCGAAGTTGTGGGAGAACGCCGCACCGGTGATCATCCCCAGAACGAAGACCGCCGCGTCACCGTCCCCCTCGCCGGCGAGAAAGAGCTGCCGGCCCGGACAGCCTCCGGCCAGGGCGAAGGCGAGGCCCGCCAGGGCCATCCCCAGGAAATTCCACAACTGCATGGTATGGGCGACGGGCTGGCCCGCAAAGCCGGGATGAAACTGCCCGACGATGAGGTTCGTCACGAAAGCCGCCGCGATCAGGGCGACAAACCCGGACAGGAGGTGGGTCTGCCGGAAAAGGATGAAGTCCCGGACGGCCCCCATGGTGCAGAACCGGCTTCGCTGGGCGATGAAACCGACGACGAGGCCGACGACGAGGGAAACGGCGAGCGCCGCGTGCATCGCCCCGGGGCCCTTGAGGCTGTAGAAAAGAACGCCGCTCTTGTCCTGCCCCTCGATGGGGGGAAAGACGAATCTCAGCACCAGAAGGCCGATCATGATGAGAGGAAACACCCACCCCGCCGACGTGTAGGACGACTGGGTCCGCCCCAGGCTGTAGCCGCCCCGGAGGAAGAGCGCCCCCAGCCAGATGCCTCCGATAAGGCCGAGAATGCCGAAGATCGCGCTTCCGTCGCCGCCGGCGAGGCGAAGCGCCGCCCGCCACGGGCAGCCGAGGAACACCAGGGCGCCGATCATTGCGAAAGCGCCGAGGACGAACCGTACTACCGGGGCCGAACCCATGCGGGGACGGAATTCCCGGAACAGATAGGCCGCCACGAGGGAACCGAGAACGAATCCGATGATCTCGGGGCGCACGTACTGGACCACCGCCGCCCGGTGGAGACCGATGGCGCCGGCGATGTCCCGCTCGAAGCAGGCGACACAGACCCCCATGTTTCCCGGGTTCCCCATTTTCTGCAGAAGGGCCGCCAGGACTCCGATGACAGCTCCCGTGCCGATGATCCCCCACCGCGTGGAAAAAAGATTTTTCAGTCCTTCCATGCCGTTCCTCCTGAAAATACCGGTATTTTGATCACATCGCGGGAAAGAAGGGGATTCGCCTTTTCAGGTTTCCGGCAACGGCCGTGATCCCGTCTTTTCGACGGGGTCAAAAACGCGGCTTTCACCGGGCCTTGCCCGCCTCCCCGTCAGCGGTGGAATTACAATGCAGGAGGGACTATAAGTCAAATTCATAATGAGAATAATAATGAACATCCATGCAAGGCCCTCTGCGGATCCGACGGGCGGCCCCGGCACGGGGAAACACAAAGCGGTTACAGGGGATCGCGAAGGCGTTCCAGGAGGTCCATGAAATCGCCGGAAGGGGGACAGGACAACGCGAACCCGTCGTCCCCCTTCCAGGGAAAGGCGAGACGCAGCGCATGGAGCATGAGCCGGGGCGCGCCGCCCACGGGGAATCCGGTCCCGTAGCGGGTATCGCCCAGGATGGGATGACCGAGGGCGAAGAGGTGGACCCGGATCTGATGGCGCCTTCCGGTCAGGGGGTTCACTTCCAGCCAGGAGGCCCGGGGAAACCGCTCCAGAACCCGGAAACGGGTTTCCGACGGTTTGCCCCGTCCGTCCACTCCCATCCGTCCCGAACCGAAGGCCCGGATGGGCCGGTTCACGAGGCCGTCCTGTTCCACCTCCCCTTCCACAACGGCCCAGTAGGTTTTCCGCACCCTCCTTCCCTCGAAAAGCCCCGAAAGAATGCGATGGCTTTCCCGGTCCCGGGCGAAGAGAACGAGACCGCTCGCCCCCCGGTCCAGCCGGTGAACCACGAAGAGTTTCCCGCCGAACCTCGCCGACAGGCGCTCCACCAGGGAAGGTCCGTCCGTCCCCCTGCCGGGGATGACGAGATCCCCGGAGACTTTGGACACGGCGAGAAGCCCGTCGTCCTCGTAAAGGATTTCCCCCGGATTGTCCATCGGTTCTCCCTCCCCTCCCCGGGCGGGCGGCACCGCACGCATGGAGCCCGTCAGTAATAGTCGGCCGGTCCGAAGGGAATGCATTCCCCCTCGAAGACCCGTTCCCATCGTTCCCGTTCCCCGGTGCCGGGGTCCACCCCGTCTTCCCGTCTCCGGCGCAGGAGTTCCTCCGTGTCCCGCGGCGTCTCCTCCCCCCGGACGAACCACCGTTCAAAACCGGAAAGATCGCCGGGAAGGAGGGGAAGGTCCCGGACAAGGGCCCGTCTTTCCACGAACACGCTCTTTTTTCTCGTCAGGGGCACCTCCGTGCAGGGGTTCCCGTAGGTCACCGACGGGTGGAGGGAGCAGGCGAAGTAGGACACCCCCGCCCGCACCCCGGAGGCCGCGACGCGGGACAGCAGATCCCCGGAAAAAAGGAGCCGGCCTCCTCCGGACGCGAGGGTCCAGGAAACCCCCGAAGCACCCTCCCGGGGAAGCGTTTCGGAGATCCGGCGGAGGGTTTCCGGCGGCCCTTCCAGATAGAGGCTCCGGATTCTTCCCGCTTCGGTGATGTCCTCCCAGGGTTTCCTCACGATCCCGGCGGCTCGGCGCGCCGCCCCGGCTCCCTGGAACCGGCTCCGGTAGACGGAGGAGCAGTAGTTCACGGGCAGGCCGATTCCCCGTTCCCTGAGATCGGCGAGAATCCGGAGGGCCGCAAGTTCCGATTCCAGGACGGAAATCCTGGGGCCGTGGAGGAGCGTGTAGCCCCGGGCGGCAAGATGCCTGCCGTTGTGCGGGGTGCACCGGATCTGGTGAAGGTTGAGAAAGTCCACCCCCGAACGGGCCATCTCGCGGGCCGCCTCCTTCAGGAGCTCCTCCTTCTCGGGCACCGCCGGAACCTCGACGGTCACCCGGGGGATGACCCCCACGGCCCGCAGGACCGGATCGAGACGGTAATTCACGGCTCCGATGTTGAACCGGATCTCGTCGATCCCGATGTCCCGCAGGCGGCACAGGGTGTCCCGGTCGGCGAGGAGACCGTTCGTGTAGAGCCAGATGTACATCCCCGCGCCGAAACGTTCCCGGATTTTCCCCAGGAACAGGAGCGTCCGGTCCGGGGTGAGAAGGGGCTCGCCGCCGCTGATGCTCACCCCCCGGAACCCGAACCGTTCCAGGTAGGGGATGTATTCCCTCGGGGTGGGAAAACGGATGCCCCCCGTCATGGGCTCCTCCTTGCTCTTCTGTTCCGAAGGACAGTAGAAGCACCCGCCGTTGCAGACCCCGTTGATGAACAGGCAGGACCACGCCCCCTCCCCGCAGAGCCGGCAGCCCGGGGAAAGGCTCCGGCAGTCCAGCTTGGTCCCACGGAAACCGGTTTCCACATGGGGCGCGAGCGCCCGGAGCAGGCGGGACCGTTCCTCCAGTGCCTCCTTTGCCTTCTCCGGCCGGACCCATGAATGCATGTCGTGAAGGGGACCCAGGTCCCGGCGGTTCCCCTCGATGATCGACTCCCTGTCGTTTTCCCGAATGCCCATGTTCTTCCACCCGGCTTTCCCTGCCGTCATTTCAGGAGCCCTTCCGAAAGATTTTTACGACGCCGTCGTTTCTCGCTCCACTGCAACACCGCCGGCTCGCCCTCCCGGCTCGGACAAGCGGTGTTGCGGGCTTACCGCATCGAAGGGAACCGTGAGCGAAAAGGCGCTTATTCACCGCCAAAACCGTTCCGCGCTCCTCCATGGTGAGCGTTTCCGGCAGGGTGCCGCCGGCCCTGAAGGGCCGGATTCCATCGGACAGACACCGGCCGGAGCAGGCCCGGGCTCTCGTAAATCTTCAAATGTGGTCCGGGGCTTCAGCCCCGGCGCTTCGGACGCCGGAACGTCAAAGGCCGCCGGCCCTGAAGGGCCGGACTACTCTGGACGGCAAAGGAAAAAGCTCCGCAGCCAAGGCGCCCGAGTCCCGACGACCGAGGCGTACGTGGGGTACGCCGCAGGGAGGAGGGAGGACGGGCAACGCAGCATATGGACTTTTTCCGAAGCCGTCAGAGGGCCTCCACTTTCCGGATGTATGCCTCCCCGTCGAACTTTCTTCGGGCGCCGCGGTCGTTCATGTACCGGATGTTTCCGAAGACGGGACGGGACGGCCAGGCGCGGTCGTGGAGGCCGCCGACGGACCACAGGCACCCCGTGTACCCGTTGGGGTCCCGGCCGTCCAGCTCATACCGGTCGTTCAGATCGACGGCGATCCGGAGGGCCTCCTCCGGCGCCGCCGTCCATTCCAGGATCTTTTTCGCCCAGTACATCCGGAGATATCCGTGCATCTTCCCCGTTTTCACCATCTCCATCTGGGCGGCGTTCCACAGGGGGTCGTGGGTCGCCGCCCCTTCGAGCCGCTCGGGGCCGTAATTCCAGGGCCGGCGGTCCTTCCGGTGGTCGTCGAGGGTTTTTCTCGCCCATCCCGGGGCCCCCTCGAGGGAATCGTAGCGGTCGTTGAAGAAGCAGAAGTTGTCGGAAAGCTCCCTCCGGACAACAGCCTCCTCGAGAAAGGCCTTCTTGGCCTCCGGGGATGCCGCCGCGCCCGCCGCCGCCAGGGCGACCCGCCGGGGGGAGATCTGTCCGAAGTGAAGATAGGGGGAGAGACCGGACTGGCCGTCCGCGACCGGATCGTTCCGCCGCAGGGGGTAGGATTCCAGCCGTTCCTTCACGAACTCCCCGAGGGCGGACATCCCGGCCCGTGTCCCGGGCCGGATCCACCGCACTTCCCGAACGCCGCGGTCCACCGGGAGGACGGCCAGGAGTTCGTCCGCGGACCAGGCGGTTTCGCTGCGCCCCTTCCACGGGAAGGGGTGGCGCGCCGGGGGCGGCGGGTATTCCTCCAGGTAATCGTCGAGAACCCTCAGCACTTTCGGCCGGAATGTCCGGGCGGCGTATTCCTGCCGGCCGGACGCGGCGAAACAGGGAACCACGTTGTGAGCGTCCACCTCGTAGAAGGGGATGTCCAGGGCGGCCCGGACCGACTCCTTCCACCGCCGCTTGATCCGGAGGGGATCGAAATCGGCCACCACGGCGGACACCCCCTCCTCCCCGGCGAAACGGGGGATCACCTCCCCGGGCTCCCCGCGGAGAAGGAAAAAGGGGACCCCCAGCCCGCCCAGGGACGCCTTCACCTCCTCGAGCCCCCGGAGCATGAACCCGTACTGCCGTTCCGTCGCCCCGAGAAAACGGTCCTGAAGGCAGAACACCGCCGCCAGGGGGGCCTTTCGCTCCAGGGCGAGCGTTCCCGCGAAAACAAGGGCGTCGTTGTCGATCGCCCGCTGGTCGCGGCTCATCCAGTACAGGACGGGGCCGCCGCTTTCCCGCCCCGCCCGGAGCACCCGGATCCGCTCTTCCCGCATCGTCTTCTCCCCCCGATACCTCTCAACCGCGACGGACGAACAAAAAGCCGGTCAACGCGGCATATGGACTTTTTTTACGAAGCCGTCAACTGTGACGAACTCGTAAGAAATCCAAACAACGCTTTCTTCGAACGGCAAAGTAAAAAGCTCCAGAGGCAAGGCGCCCGATCCCCGACGACCGAGGCGTACTTCCGGTACGCCGCAGGGAGGAGGGGGGAAGGGCAACGCAGCATATGGACTTTTTACGAAGCCGTCAACTGTGGTTTCTGAGCTGCAGTTCCAAAGGATGCGGCCGGAGATACACCTGGTCCCGGAGGTAGTCCATGTCGTACTTGCGGACGTAATGGCCGGCCAGGGTCACCGGCACGATCAGGGGGAGGTTCCCCCGGCGGTATTCCTCGAGAAGTTCCAGGAGCTCCCGCTTCTCGTCCCCGCTCAGGTCCTTCCTGAAATAGCCGAGAACATGATGAAGGACGTTGACGTGCTTCGCCGCGGTCGCCTTCAGCCGGAGGGCCTCCAGGAGGGCCTTCTGGTATCGTTCGAAGAGGTCCGCCGGGGAGCGGCTTGCCGGGTCGGCCACGAGCTTTCCCATTTCCCGGAGGTGCTTCGGGCTGTGCGCCATGAGAAGGAGCTTGTGGCGGGAGTGGAAATCCACCAGGACGCGGCGGGTTCTTCCCTTTCCGACGGCCTCCCGCCACCGGTGGAGGGTGAAGACGCTCTCGATGAAGTTTTCCCGGAGATGGACATCGTGAAGCCGCCCCTCGTCCTCCACGGGCAGAAGGGGGAAGCGGTCCATGAAGGCCCGGGCGAACAGTCCCACCCCCTTTTTCTCTGGGACGCCCCGGTCGTTGTAGACCTTGACCCGTTCCATCCCGCTGCTGGGGGAACCGCTCTTGAAGATGAAACCGTCCAGATTCTCCTTCTCCAGGGCCTCGACCCGTTCTTTCGCCCACGCGGTCATCCGGTCCGTCATGTCCACGTTCGTCCGGGTCGTGACGAGCCGGGGGGAGGCGGCATCCCCGACGAGGCGCATCGTCTCCCGGGGAACCCCCAGGCCGCATTCCACCTCGGGACAGACGGGAACATACTCCACGTACCCTCCCAGGGTGTGGGCCAGGAACGGATCGAGTTTGTGCTCCCCGTTCCACCGGACCCGTTCCCCCAGCAGGCAGGAACTGATTCCGAGCCTGATCTTCGACATGACCTCCTCCTCTTTTCCCCGGAGGCATGGTGTCCCCCGGCCGCCGGGCCGGCATCGGTCCCGGAGGGGGCTCACCGTTCCCGGACGGGCGTCTTCTTCCATTCGACGCCGGACAGCCCGGGGTTCCCGTTGGGATTGAAACTTTCCTCGTCGGTGTAGATCCGGTCCCCTCCCGCCGTCGTCCATCGGTACCGGTAGGCCGACGAGTCCCGCTCGGTCTCGCCGGTGTACGGGTTCACGTAATCCTCCTGTCCGGTAAGGGCGAGATAGCTGTCCTCGGCGATCCGGTCCTGCGTCTTCCGGCGGTTGTCCCAGATCTCCCGGTCCACTTTCTGGATGTGCTCCATGGTCTCCCGGACGATGGCCGCCCGCTCGCCGGCGGCCTGGGCCACCCGGGCCACCCAGCGGGGATTGAACTCCAGGGACTGGCGGACGATTTCCAGGACGGGCTTCCAGCGGTCGCTTTCCTCGACGGGGGCCCCCATGGCGATCGTGCAGAGGTTGCTCCACATGGCGGCGCTTCCCCGGCTGTCCTGGATGACCGTCACCAGGGCCTGCCGGAATCTCCCGCCCCCCTCCGTGTAATCGACCACCAGCCCCGCCGCGTCAAACCCCATGGCGGGAAGTCCCAGGCCGACAAGCATGTCGTTCACCGGACCGTTGATCCGCCTGAAGATCCCCGCCAGTTCCGGCAGGGATTTTCCCTCCGCTTCCGCCACGGACGAAGCCCCGGGATGCAGGGTTCGAAACAGGTCCCTCAGGAAGGAAAGGGCATCCGGCATGGGACGGACCACCATCCCCTGGTAGGAACTTCCCGGGGGGAAGAACGCGGCGCCATAGGCGAACCGCGGGTTCCCGCTCATGTCGGCATAGTTGTAGCCGGGCAACCACCGGACGTGGACCGAACCCCGGTCGTCCTTTTTCACCGTAAAGTCGCACTTCGGTTCGAGGGAGTTTCCCGGCCCGTTCGCCGCCAGGGGGTCGATGTGAAAGATCCCGCCTTCCGTTTTCCATCCCTGGGGAACGAGAACGGTGAAGGCGTTCTCCCGGGGCTCCGCGACGCGGTGAAACACCATGGCCCGGGCGTCCCCCTCGCCGGCGCCGGAGGAACAGGGAATCCCCGTCAGAACAAGAAGGATGGCGAAGCATCCGAGCAATTTTCCCATTTCCCGCCCCTTTCCGGTCCCTGACGATTCCCCGTCCCCGGGTCCGCCGGACCGCACGGCATACGGGCAAATCTTAGCACAACGGGGCGGAAAAAGTCACAGGCCAAGTCGGGAAAACGCCGGGGGAATGAAGAATTGACGGCTTCGGAAAAAGTGTTGATTTGCCTATTACGAGTTCATCAAGAAGCCGGTCTTGAAAGGAATCAGGAATTTCCCTTTTCGAAAAGGGGAAGGAAGAGGTCCACGACGTCGCCGTCGAACTGGGTGTACCGGTTTTTTTTCAGCTCTTCCAGGGCGATCTCCGGGGAAAGGGCATTCCGGTAGGGACGGTTGTTCGTCATGGCGTCGAAGGAGTCGGCCACGGCGAGGATGCGGGAAAGGAAGGGGATGTCCTTTCCGGACAGACCTCCGGGATACCCCTTTCCGTCCCACCGCTCGTGGTGGTGCTGAATGATTTTTCGCTCCCTGTCGAAGAGGGAGATGGGCTTCAGGATGTTTTCGCCGATGAGGGGGTGCGTCTTGATCACCGTGAACTCCTCGAAGGTGAGGCGGTCCGGCTTGAGAAGAATGCTGTCCGGTATGGCGATTTTCCCCACGTCATGGAGCATTGCGGAAATCTTGAGGCATTCCAGCTCCTCTTCCGAGCAGCCCGCCTTCTCCCCGATCCTGAGGGCCAGGGTCATGACCCGCGTGGAATGCTCCTCCGTGTAGTGGTCGCGGACCTGGACCGAGGCGACCAGGGATTTCAGGGTGTCGACGACGCTGGAGTAGAGGCTCTCGTAAAGGACCTTGTTTTCGAGATTCAGCGAGGCCCGCTTGGTCAGGCTGACGATGTAGTGGAAGTCCTTGTCCGAGAATACGGATCCGTTCATCTTCTTCCGTACGACGAGGATTCCGAAGTTCATGTTCCGGATCATCAGGGGGGCGCAGATGACGGAAGGACTGATCAGGGGATGCCTGTCCGAGTGGACCATGACGGCCTCCCCGCTGGTCAGCACGTCCTCGTAAAGGTTCCGGAGCTGGGGAATGACGACGGACCGATAGACGCCCTCGTCCTCCCCCTTCACGATCTGGGGGTAGAACTGCCCCTCCTCCCGGTCGACCAGCAGGATGGCACAGCTCGATCCGTCCACGACCCGGAGGGAGAGATCCACGATTTTCTGAAAGATCTCTTCGTTGTGACCTGCGGAATTCTCGATGGAATCGTAGATGTAGCTCTGCCGTGACAGTTCGGAAAGTTTTTCCTGAAAGTCGATGTTCCGGTCCGCCGGCCCCTCCTCGAGGATCTTTCTTTCCCTCAGGTAGATGTTCACCTTGAAGAGAAGGTCCTCGATCTTGAAGGGTTTGGGAAGGAAATCCACCGCTCCCGTCTTGATCGCCGAAACGGCCACTTCCGTTTCCGGATGGGCGGTGATCAGAATCACCGGCGTGATGGGATCGATTTTCCGAATCCGTTTGAGAAGCTCGAGGCCGCCCATGCCCGGCATCATGACGTCGCTGATGACAAGGTCGTAGCCGCCTCCCTGGAACCGGCCGATGGCCTCGAAACCGTTCTCGGCCTGGGTGATCTGCATGTACCCTGCCCGGGTGAGCGTATCCACCATGAGAAGGCGTTCCGATTCATAATCGTCGACGATCAGGATTTTCTTTTCCGTCGCGCCGTATTTCTGAACATCCAGGGTATTCATGGGTTACTCGATTCGGGCAGTTTTTCGCCTTGCGGCCTGCCTCTGAAAAAATCTCCGGAAAAGACAATCACTTCTGAGGCTTCTTCACAATGGCGTCCAGAAGGGTGTACGAGATTTTCGTGAAAGCCTCTTCGGTCTTCGCCTCTTTTACGGAAAGGGACACCACGTCCCTGGACAGGTTGTCCGCAGCCTGTTCCTGAGAGCCGGAGACGCTGATTTTCGTCCTGTTCTGTTTCGTGTACGCCTTCAGGACATTGTTTACGTGATACGTGGATACGGTCATCCATGCCACCTCGGGGTTAAAACCCAGCGATTCCTTCGCATTCCTGTTATCGGCAACGGGCGGGAAAAACTTTAACTTTATTCTCGCCCGCCCGGGAACCCGGGTACCGTCCGGCCGGATGAATCCGTAAAAAAGTCCGAACGGCGCATTTTCGAACGGCAAAGGAAAAATCTTCCGGGGCGGGGCCCCGTTCCCGGGGACGAGGCGGGATTCCGGTACGCCTCTGGAACGAGGGATGAAGGGCGAAACGGCCCGAAATTTTTTTGTAAAGCCGCCCGGGTACGTTTTATGCAGAAAGACCCGTGGGCAGACCCGGGGCCAGGGAACAGGCCCCGCACAACCGGGGAGGGGGAAGGATCTCATGGCGGAACCGATCCGAAGGGAAGACGCGGCCCTGGTCAACAAGAAGCTGGAAGAATGCCGGCGTCTCATCAGCAGGGGGAATATTTTCCCCTGTCTGATCAATTTCCGGGAGGCACTGGAAAAGATCCTGTCCATCCGGATGCTCCCGGCGGACGAGAAACAGCTTCACGACAAGATCAACGCCCTCCAGCAGGAGCTGGCGGAATCGGCCGCCTTCAAGAAAATATACGGGCCCGTCACGTTCCGGGACGACGACATGGCAACGTCCCTCGACTTCCTGAAGCAGCTCATCCGAATCAAGGAGGAGGAGCTTCAGGCGGTCATGGAAGAGCGTCAAAATACTGAATCGGAGCGTCAAATCGATGAAGACGGGTCCCCGCCGGAGGGAGACGCGGCCGGGCGGGCGGAAAAAGCCCGTTCGCTCATCGACCGGGGCCGGATCGACGAGGCGCGGGAACTTATCTCGGAGGACGAGGACGTCATCTCCTTTCTCGTCGGGCACTACAACTCCGCCGGCATCGGACATCGAAAGGAAGGGAAGCTCGACGAAGCCCTCGCCGAATTCCGGAAGGCCCTCCTCGTGGCGCCCGGGGACGAGGGACTGCACTACAACGTCGCCAGGGTCCACGTCGAGCGGAAGGAATGGGAGCTGGCCCGGACAAGCATTCTGAAAGCGCTGGGGATCAACCCCGAATTCCGGCACGGCCTGGCCCTGCTGAAACACATCGAGGAAAACCGGTGAGGAGACCCTTTTGTCGGAACCTGTGATCGTTCCTCTTGCCCGTCCGTCGATCGACCGAAGAGACCGGGAAAACGTCCGCGCCGTCCTGGAATCGGGACAACTGGTCCAGGGAAGCCGCGTGGCGGCCCTGGAGGCGGCCGTCGCGGCGACGGTCGGCGTCGACCATGCCGTCGCGGTTTCCAGCGGAACCGCCACCCTGCACCTCGCCCTGCTGTCGTTCGGGACCGGACCGGGGGACGAGGTCATCGTTCCCGCCTTCTCCCACGTCGCCACGGCCAACGCCGTCGAACTGACCGGCGCGAAGCCCGTTTTCGTGGACGTCGACCCGGGAAGCTTCAACATCCAGCCGGACGGCATGGCCCGGGCGATCAGCGGGCGCACGAAAGTCCTCATGCCGGTTCACGAATTCGGTTTCCCCGCGGACATGGGGAAAATCCTGGAAATCGCCGAATCGCACCGGCTCCCCGTCGTGGAAGACGCCGCCTGCGCCCTGGGGTCGCAGTGGTCGGGAAGAAAGGTCGGAAGCTTCGGAGCCGCCGGCTCTTTTTCGCTCCACCCCCGGAAGGCGGTGACCTCCGGGGAGGGAGGGGTGCTGGCGACGAACGATTCCGGCCGGGCGTCGTTTTTCAGGATCATGCGCAATCACGGCATGGACGATTCCGGCCAGACGCCGGACTTCGTTCAGGCGGGATTCAACTACCGCATGACGGACATCCAGGCCGCCCTGGTCCTGGGACAGATCGAACGCCTGGAGACCCTCATCGCCCGGCGGCGGGCCGTCGCCGAACGGTACGACAGGGAACTCCGGGGACGCTTCTTCCGAAAACCCCCCTTCCCTGCCACGGGAAGGACGAACTGGCAGTCCTACCACATCGTGCTGGACGACACCGTGGACCAGACGGAATTTCTCGCGTTTCTCAGGGAAAAGGGCATCGGCGCCAACTACGGCGCCCAGTGCATCCCGATGCAAACCTACTATCGCAGGAAGTACGGGTACGACGCCGGGGATTTTCCCGAAGCGTACCGCGCCTTCCGCCGGGGGGTCGTGCTTCCGCTCTTCGATTCGATGACCGAAAGACAGGCGACCCATGTCATCGAATCCGTAAACGGTTACCGGAGCTGAGACATGCTGTACGACAAGAAGATCTTCATCACCGGAGGCGCGGGGTTCATCGCAAACCGCCTGATCCGCCATTACATCGAACACAATGACATCCGCGCCTATGACAATTTCCACCGGGACACCCTGACGAACAGCGGCCTCGCGGGCCATCCCCGGCTGACGGTCCTCAGGGGGGACGTCCTCGACGAGCCCCGGTTGTCCGACGCCATGGCGGGATCGGACATCGTCATCCACACGGCCGGAATCGCCGGAATCGACACGGTGATCAAGAAACCGGTGCACACCATGCGGGTCAACATGATGGGCAGCGCGTACGCCCTGGAGGCGGCCTGCCGGCACGGCGTCGAGCGGTTCATCGATTTCTCGACGTCGGAAGTGTTCGGACCCATGTCGTTCAAGAATTCCGAATCGGACCACACCATCGCGGGAACCGCCGGGGAGGCCCGCTGGACCTACTCGGTGAGCAAGCTGGCCGGCGAGCACCTGGCCCACGCCTACCACCGCCAGTGCCGGCTGCCGACGGTCGTCGTCCGGCCTTTCAACGTGTACGGTCCCGGCCAGACCGGCGAAGGGGCCATGCACGTCTTCATCAGGAAAGCGCTTCGGAACGAAACCATCCACATCAACGGCGACGGGAACCAGATACGGGCATGGTGCTACATCGACGACTTCGTCGACGGCATCGCACGATGCGTGGAAAACCCGAAAGCGGTGGGCGAAAGCTTCAACATCGGAAACGCCAGGGCCGTCATCACCATCCTCGGGCTGGCCCAGACGGTATGCAGGGTTCTCAAGTCGGAATCACGGATCGTCTTCGATCCGCCGCTTTCCGCCGACATCGAGATCCGCATCCCGAGCACCGACAAGGCCAAGGCCCTCCTCGACTTCCACGCGAAGGTGGATCTCGAGGAAGGAATCGGCCTTACCGCCGCATGGATCCGTGAAAAGGAGTGTCCCTGAGGAGGGCCCGACCATGTTTTTCAACGACGACGCGAGAAACCGCAACCTGCGCGGCCAGATCCTCCAGTACTTCATCAGTTCCGTGATGACCGACGATGAGCGGGCCCGCCTGCTGGGCCTGCCCGAGGGCTGCCGGATGAGGGAAAACGCCAAGATCATCAGCCCGGAGAACTTCCGCTGCGGCAAATACGTGTGGATCGGCGAAGGGGCGGTCCTGGACGCATCGGGCGGCCTGGAGATCGGCGATCACACCAGCATCGGGCTCAACGTGATGGTCTGGTCCCACACGAGCTATCTGGTGAATCTGGCCATGAGCAACACGACGGGAAGCCCGCTCATCGAAAGGGTTCCGACGAAAATCGGGAAAGGCTGCTTCATCGCCGGCCCGACCGTCGTGTACCACGGGGTCACCATCGGGGACAAGGTGGTCGTCCTTCCCATGAGCGTCGTGACAAAGGACATTCCGAGCTACAGCCTGGTCGCCGGGTCGCCGGCGAAGGTCCTGAAGCGGTTGACGGAAGAATTCATCCGGGAAGAGGTGGACCGGATCCTCCACAAGGGGGGACAAGAGACCTGACGGTTCCGCAATCGGAGGTTTCACGGATTCGCCGGGCCTGACGGCCCCTGAAAGAAGCCCCGGTCTTCGCTTCCCGTCTTCCCTCCCTGAAATGCCGGCCGGAAGCGGTCCCGCCGGGGGAAACCGCCCGGTGTATCAGCGTTTCCCCGCGGCCCCCGGGTCCGCCGATTCATACAGTTCCCTCGCCCTGGCATACCGTTTTTGGAAAGCGTCCGTCGACAGCTTCGCCTGATACGCCCGCCTCGCCGCGGACTCCCGGTCCTTCCGGCCGGTCAGTTCGAGGGCAAGCATGTATTTCGCGAGCAGATCGGCGTCGTCGTTGAGGCCCGTGCCCATCTGGATCTCATGGAACAACTTCTCGAACTCCCGCCGCCGCAGAAGAACGTCGGTCACCCGGGGATAGAAATCCCGTTCGTCGACCTTCCGGTTCGACAGGAGGAGCGAAAACTCCCTGTGCCACTCCTGGCTCACGTAATGCCGGATGGTCTCTCCCGACAGGAGCCTTTCGTACAGGTCCCTGTATTGCCGCGCCACGACGGCGGCGGAAAAGTTGTCCACGATGAAGCGCCTGTGCCCGCCGGTGCGGTCGACGGGATCCGAATCGAGAAAACGAACGAGCCGGTCATGGAAATCCTCCTGGTTCTTCACGGCGATCACGGGGGTCCGCATTTTGGGGTCGTCACCGTAAAACTCGTCCTCCTGGAAGGATGTGAAGACCGTTCTTCCCAGGTACAGGGCCTCCAGGGCGAAAAGCCCGAACGAGATGGAGCCGATCTGATCGATGGCCGCGCCGTATCCCGCGTACTTCCCCAGGGCTTCCCGATGGGACAGGCCCTGGATCCTCCGGATCTCGACCCGGTCTCCGTAGCGCCCGGAGATCTTCTGCAGCACTTCGTTCACATAGGCGGTCCCCTTGTAAAACTGGTTGGACGGCGCGTGGATGACGGACAATTTCCCCGTCCCACGTTCTTCCCCGCCCGCAATGCCGTCCAGCAGTTCCTCGTCGATGCAGATGGGGATCATGTTCCCGTAAGGCGCATGCTTGACGACCTCATGGTCGCTGTGAATCACGGCATCGGCGTACTGGGCGAATTTCCATATCTTGAAATACTGGTCCCTCCGGTTGAGGGGAGGATACGGGATGCCGTTTCCCGCCCCTTCATACCGCAGTTGATAATAGATGACTTTCGAATTGTTCCGGACATCGCTTCCCCAGCTGGTGACGACGATCTTTTTGCCCATCTCCTTCAGCTTCCGGAGATCCCAGTAGTCGTCGCGGTCCGGATGGGATTTCCATCCCCCGAAGGACGCCCCCGTGGACAGGCTGTCAAAAAAATGGAAATGGAAAATATCGTACCGCGGGGCCTCGTTTTCCAGAAAATCCTCTACGAATCGCCGGACTTTTTCGTTCCGCTCGGCACCGTAAATGTCGTCGAGGTCGAGATTGACGTCGCCCCGGTAGTGAAGCCAGGTGTGAAAATACGAAACGACCCTGGAATCCACTCCGAGCCGGTTCAGGTGTTTCGACAGGGCGATCGACATGTTGGCGATGACCAGGGGCAGATGGATCACCCGGATGGGCGCCTCCCGCCGGGTCGCCGGAGCGGCTTTCGGCGTTTCCGGGCGCCCGGCCGGACCGGAATCCTCCCGGGTTCCGCCGGTCCCGATGTCTTCGGGATTCCGCGCCGGAACGCCCTTTGCGGCGGAAGCCGTTCCCCGGGACGAAGCCATCGCCAGAAACGCTTCCCGAAGATTCACCTGCCCGTCCAGATATTCGGGATCGATCTCGACGGCTTTTCTGAAGCACCGGACGGCCCCCTCGAGGTCCCCCCGGGAAAAGGCGACGGCCCCGAGGCCGTTGTGCGCCTCCCGGTTCTCCGGATCCTCCTCGACGACCTGAAGGAGAATTTCCTCCGCTTCCCGCAGCCGGCCCTCCCGGTACAGGAACTCCGCCCGATCGATTCTTTCCCGGACATCCATATCGTCTCCTCCGTGGCGTTACTCGGTAACGGAACAAACAGGCTGCGAAGCGCCTGAAGGAACCCATCTTCGTCATCAAGCAACGAACGTGCCATGCCCCCGCGCCGGTACCGGCGGGAACGGCACCCCGCCGCCCCCCGCCGCCGCGGTTCCGTTCCCGGCACGATGCCGGGGTGGCTGGCACCGAATTTGCTTCATTTACCGCAATGGACGGGCGGAAAAAACCGCCCGCAAACCGAGGGAGATGACGGAAAAGGCATGATGGAACAAAACAGGATCGATCCCCCCCGGCAGGCCGGGGGAAACGGGGAGGGGACCGGCACGGACCCTTCCGGAATCCGGCTCACCGCCTGCATGATGGTGAAAAACGAGGAAGAGATGCTTCCCCGCTGCCTGGAGAGCATCCGGGGCCGGGTGGACGAGATCGTCGTCGTCGACACGGGGTCCACGGACCGGACCGTCGAGATCGCCCTGTCCTTCGGGGCCCGGGTCCATCACCACCCCTGGCGGAACGATTTCAGCCTCCACCGGAACCAGTCCATTTCCTACGCCTCGGGATCGTGGATCTTCATCATCGACGCCGACGAGGAGTACCGGCCCTCGCCCCGGGCGAGCCTGAGGGAGGAAACCGCCCTGGCCGAGGAGAAGGGATTCGACACGCTCGTCATGCGGGTCGAAAACCTCCACCGTGAGGGGACGGAGACCGTCTGCAGCGACTCGCTCCGCGTTTTCCGGAGGAACGGCCGGATCCGCTACGAGGGGATCGTCCACAACGAACTCACCGGCTGGAAGAATCCCGGCTCCTCCGGCGGCCGGATCGTCCATTACGGCTACGACCAGGGGGCCGTATCGGTTCGCAGGAAATTCGAGCGGACGGCGACGCTCCTCCGGAAGCAGATCGCCGAGAACCCCGAAAACGCCGGGGCCCACATGTATCTCAGCTGCTCCTGCGAAACCATGGGGCAAAACGAGGAGGCCCTCCGGGAGGCCCTCGCCGCCGTGGACCTCGTGGAGGCCCAGGGAATCACCAACGTGCATTTCGCGAGGGCCTACTACAGCGCCGTCCGGTTCCTCATCCTCGAAAAGCGCTACGGCGAGGCGGAAGCCCTCTGCGAACGGGCCCGCGCCCGTTTCGGGGACCAGATCGATCTTTACGCCGCCCTGACCATGATCCGCTTCGAGACAGGAGACTGGGAAGGCGTCGTCGCCTCCGGAACCCGCTACCGGGAATCCCTCGAAGACCACCGGAACTTCCGGGGCCCGTCCGTCATGACCCATGTCGCCACTTACGGCGACGAGTGGAAGATCTGCGCATGGATGGGAACGGCGACGCTCCGCCTCGGCGACACCCGAAGCGCCGAGGCGCTCTACCGCCTGGCCCTGGACATCTCGCCGGACCGCCGGTCCCTCTTGCGCCACGCAGGCCTCTCCCTCGTTTCATCGGGACATGTCGTCAGGGCCCGGCCCTACCTGGAGGAGGCCCGGAACCTCCCGGGAGGACCGGCGGACTCAAAGACGGTGGAGGCCCTCTTCAAGATCGCCGTCCTGACGGGAGACGGCCCGCTCGCGCAACAGTCCGCCCGGGACGCCCTGTCCATCCCCGGGGACTCGGGTGAATGGCTGCTCGGTCTTTCCGACTTCGCCCTTCTCCACGGAAACGCCCGAAGCGCGCTTCTCCTTCTTTCCGGGATCGTCGACGCCGACGACGGGAACATTCCCGCCAGGCTGAAACGGACCCGCCTCCTCGTCTCCCATGGCATGATCGAAGAGGCCGTGGGGGAATGCGACGCCCTCCTGCGGCTCCTCTCCCTTCCCCGGAACCGGACGCTCCACTCCCTGTCGGACCTGGCGGACCTCTTCCGCCGGATCGGGGAGAAAAGAAAGGGAGAGAATCATCCCGAGGACGGCCGCACCGCCGACGACATCAGCCGTCTGCTCCTCCATCCCCCCGCGACGCCCCGCTGAGGGTTCCCCGGTCCGCCGCCCCGCCCCGCATGACCCGGAGAAAAAATTTCTCTAAAGTTTTCCCCCCGGACCTGCCGATAAGAGAATCAACCCGTTGAAAGGGTGAAAGGCGGGATCGGCCGGCGGGCCACGGACGCCATCACCCGGCGGGGGAAAGGGGCTTCGCCTCATTCTTCCGGGCAAGGATGCCCGGACCAGAAACATCAGGGAGGATCACACCATGGCATTCAGAATCCAGAACAACATCACGGCATTGAACGCCCAGCGGAATCTGAACATTTCCGACTCGGCTATGTCCAAATCCCTCGAGCGGCTCTCCTCGGGCTACCGGATCAACAGGGCCGCCGACGACGCGGCGGGACTCGCCGTGTCCCAGCAGTTCCGCGCCGACATCGCCAGCTACAAGGTGGCGAGCCAGAACGCGGCGGAAGCCAATTCCCTCCTCCAGGTCGCCGAAGGCGCCATGGACCAGATGGGGAACATCCTGACCCGGCTCAAGGAACTCGCCACCCAGGCGGCCTCCGGCAACGCGGGAACCAACATCACCAAGATCAACGCCGAGGCGAACCAGCTCGTCGAGGAATTCGACCGGATCGCCACGAGCACCACCTACGCCGGAACGGCCCTCCTCACGGGGAACCTTGCCGCCGGCACCAAGACCGGCACGGCCGCAGAAACGGGCACCATGACCGCAGCGAGCGGCGACCTGATGGCGGTGACCTCCACCGCAGCGGGATTCGCGCTGACGGCGGGGAACATCGACGACGCCATCGCGAGCCTGGACGACGCGAACAACGCGTGGACCATCGCCGCGGACGGCACGGGATCGGGACTCGTTCTCACGAACGGCCTCGGAATGACCTATACCGGCGAAGCCACCGCAACGGGGTTCACCATTCACGGCATGGCCGGCGACCAGGGCGATCTCGCCATCACCTCCACGGACATCGGGTCCACCGCCCTGGATACGAAAACCATCACCTTCAACAACATCGGCCTCAACATGAACGACATCGAGGTTTCGTCGAGCGCCGAGAACCAGGTCTACACCTTCAGCACCGTCGGCAGCAACATCGTCCTCACCGGGGCCGACGGGAGCAACCAGTCCCTGGCGGAACCGTCCGGGGCCGAAACGCTCAATTTCGACGAGCTCGGCATCAGCATCGATCTCGGCACCAAGTGGGCCACGGGCGATCTCGACGGCCTGACCATCACCGTGGCGGGCAGCGCCGGATCCTCCATGGACTTCCAGATCGGCGCCCAGAACGCCGCGGACAACCGGCTGTCCATCAGCCTCTCCGACTCGAGGGCCTCGGCCATGGGGCTCGCGACGGACATGCTGAACAGCCAGACCAACGCGCAGTCGGCCCTCGACACCATCGACACGGCCATCAGCAACCTGGCGGGGCAACGGGGCAACATCGGCGCGTACATGAACCGTCTCAGCTACGCCTCGTCCAACCTCGCCACGATCGTCGAGAACGTCGCGTCCGCCGAATCGGTGATCCGTGACGTGGACATGGCCGCCGAGATGACGACCTTCACCAAGAACCAGATTCTCGTGCAGGCGGGTACAGCCATGCTGGCCCAGGCGAACATGGCCTCCCAGTCGGTCCTCAGCCTCATCAGCGGCTAGGACCTCTGACCAACCGCTCCGTTCCAACGGAGCCCCGGAAAAAGGGGGCCGCCGCCGCGGCCCCCTTTTTTTGCCTCTCCCCCGGCTTTTCTTCCGGAGAAGGAACCCCTCAAGTTATCCACCGGACCTGCCGATAATAATGTCAAATCATTGAAAGGAGGTGAAGGGCGCAGCCATAAGGCAGGCCCCCTTCCCGGTCGCCGGGGAGGGGAAACAGGAACGGGGCATCGCCCCACTTTCCCGGGCATGGAAGCCCGGACCAGAAACATCAGGGAGGATCAAGCACCATGGCATTCAGAATCCAGAACAACATCACGGCATTGAACGCCCAACGGAACCTGAACATTTCCGACACGGCAATGTCCAAATCCCTCGAGCGGCTCT
>DJVQ01000045.1 GCA_002441265.1 Syntrophaceae bacterium UBA6252 | reverse complement strand
CAAGCGGTCCAGCCTTTCGCACTGAGGTCCCCAACCAGCGGATCATTGTGAATAAGCTCGATAATCACGCGTTCAACGCCCCATTCGCGCCGCAAAAATCCGGACAACGCTTCAAGTCGTGTAAAATCGCCCCCAAACTCACGGACCCACGCCCCCGGTTTATTGGGACGTCGGGTCACAACGGCGTAGGCCATTGGAAGACCTTCACGAAGAATGCTTAGGATCGAGGTGTTCATCCAGTTGCTGAAAACAGAAGTCGCTTCAATGAGTTCCTCCATCTGCGTGAGTGAACGCACGAATCGGGATGGATTGTGTTCATACATCGCATGAAGGGCGGGTAAATGCTCTTTTTTAACGGAAGTCAGCTCAATTGATTCCGCAGAAGGCGGAATCTCAAAAGTCCGCACACAGGATAAACGTTCTGCCCCATAGCGCAGATAAAGATCGATTGAACCTGAAATGATCACCGCGTCGATGTGCTCCGCTCGCATGACCCTCTCCGCGGTATCCAGAAGTTTTGACGCGATGCCTTGGTGACGATAATCCGGATGGGTGGCCACGGCTCCAATCGACGCCACCGCTAAACTCTGGCCTTCAATCACCACCTCATCCACCCAATAATTAAGTGCCCCGATCACTCGATCATCCTCCAGCGCAACAAAGCGATGCTTCATGTTCGTTTCACTGAGTAACCACGGGTAACGATCACGCATGCGCGGATGAAAAACTTGCTCAATCAGATCCAGTTGGGCACGATGGGTTTCAAGTGTACAAGGGGTAAAAATCATGGGTCTCCTTCCGTAAAGAAAAAGGTTTATTCAAACCTTTTTGTGGGATTGTTCAAGATCAGCTTTGATCTTGGTGGTGGAGATGCCTTCAGTTCGCGGTAAATAGATCACTTCGCACACATCACTCAGATGATCGAATTTGCCTTTCCAGTCGTCACCGATCACAAAGACATCGACGTGGTAATTAATAATGTCGGAACGTTTTTGTTCCCATTCCGATTCCGGGATGACCAGATCGACATAGCGGATCGCTTCCAACATGGCTTTGCGCTCTTCATAGGGATGATAGGCTTCTTTGCCTTTGAAGGCATTGATTTCATCGGTCGACAAGGCAACAATCAAATAATCACCCAACGCCTTGGCACGCTGCAAGAGCCGAATATGGCCCCAATGCAACAGATCATAGGTGCCATAGGTAATCACGCGTCTCATGCGTTGTCCTGAACGTTGTGGTAGACTTCCTGAACATCATCCACAGTATCAAGCATGCTAATCAAACGATCGAAGAGTTCTTTGTCTTCCCCTTCGACCGACACATACGATTGCGGGATCATGGTGTTTTCCACGACATCGAAATTCACATCCGGAATCAACGTCTCCACAGCGCCTTTGGCCGCGTAAAGATCCGTCGGTGCGACATAAACAGTCATTTGTCCATCTTCGACTTCAATGTCTTGAACATCGACTTCGGCTTCCACTAAGGCATCCAGCATCGCACCATCATCGGTAAAGGCAAACGACAACACTCCGACATGGTCAAAGTTGTGCGACACCGAACCAGAGATGCCCATTTTGGATTTGGATTTATTGAAACAGGTGCGAACATCACTGACGGTGCGATTGACGTTATCGGTCAAACAGTCGACGATGATGAAACTGTTGTTGGGGCCAAACCCTTCGTAGCGGACACTGGTGTAGGACTCTTCAGACCCACCCTTGGCTTTCTCAATGGCCCGTTTGATAATGTCGGCCGGAACTTGGGCGACTTTGGCTTTCTCAATCGTGCGTTTGAGCGTCTGATTCATTTCCGGATCAGGAACTCCCGATTTCGCAGCGACATAAATTTCTTTTCCGAAACGCGAATAAATTTTGGTTTTGGCAGCGCCTGTTTTAGCCATGGCTGCCTTACGGACTTCAAATGCTCTTCCCATAAAAGTTACCTCATGATTTCTTTCACATTATAAACAAGCAAACGGCTTTTTTCAACGCGCTATCCACGCAGGGTCGCGCTGAGTTTGCGTTCGAGAGCTTCGGTGATGGCGTTCATCGTTTGAGCGATTTCGGCATCCGTCAAGGTTTGTTCACCCTGTAGGCGCAGTGTTAAGGCCACGGATTGTTTCGAAGCATCAATGCGCTCCCCCGTGTACACATCGAAGATCTCCACATCCAAAAGCACAGCCTTGGCCGCTTCAGCTATCGTTTTTTCGATCTGAGCCGCACTGACTGTGCGCTCAACCAACAACGCTAAATCGCGCACCACGACGGGAGCTTTGTTGATGGCAGAGTACTTGATCTTGGCGGTCTTGGATTTCAGTAAAGGTTCCAGATTAAGTTCCGCCATCAAGACCGGATCCATCCCCAAGGCTTTGGCCGCCAACGGGTGTTGCTTGCCCAAAATACCCAATTCGGTGCGATCAAGAACCACCTTGACACTTTGTGTCGGGTGAAAAAACGGATGATCGCTCACCGGAATCCAGCTGAGACGTTGCGGTGCAAAGCCCAACTCTTCCATCATCACTTCCACCAAGCCCTTTAAGCTGTAGAAGTCATAATCACGCGTTTCATGCTGCCAACGACTCAACACTTGCTTACCGGCTTGTATGAGCACTAAACGTTCCTCATTGGTTTTGGTGTGTGTCAAGGCTGAGATCTCAAAAAGCTGGAAGTCGCTTTGTTTGTGCGCTTGATTGTACGCCACACTTTCCAACACACTGGGCAAAAGGCTATTGCGGATGTACTGACGTTCATCCGAAAGCGGTGAGATCAGTGAATCCGGATGCGGAATCGGATTGACGCCTTGGGTGGTCTTGGTGGCGTGAACCAGGGTGTACGTGATGACTTCATGCAGGCCAAAACCCACAGCCAACGCGCGGATGCGATTGCGCAAGGTTTGACGTGCATCATACCCGCCAAGCGTCATCGGCATGACCGGTAAGGTCCCCATAAGATCCCCATAGCCGACAAATCGGCCCACTTCTTCAATCAAGTCTTGGGCGACGCTGATGTCCAAACGATAGCTTGGAATCCTACAAACCAACGTATCACCCTGAACAACGGGACTAAAGTGCAAACGGGTAAAGATATCAAGGATGGTGTCGTTACTCACCGGCGTTCCCAGTAAGCGTTGCACATGCGAGGCTGTTACGGAAACCGTTTTAGGCGTTGCATCGGGTTGTCCGTAAACCACGGTTTTTTCAAGTTCTGACGCATTGGCCAACTCAACCAAAAGTTGTGTGGAACGTTCAACCGCTTTGGCTGCGGCCATTGGATCCAAACCTTTTTGGAAACGCAACGACGCTTCGGTCATCAGGTTGACGCGCCGGGAAGTGTGCCGGATCTGCGCCGGTGAAAACTGCGCAGCTTCAATCACGATCGCCGTCGTCGACTCATCGATTTTGGAATCATCGCCCCCCATGATTCCGGCCAAGCCGATGGAATGACCATCGCACGTGATGACAATGTCGTCGTGGTGCAGATGAATCTCCGATTCATCCAAGGTTTTGACAATGCCTGTTAATTGATCTTTGACAATGATCTCCGGTTTAGCCAGTTTGGATGCATCATAAAAGTGCAAGGGCTGACCCGTTTCGATCATGACGTAGTTGGAGATATCGACCACGTTGTTGATGGATTTGATGCCAACGGCGTTTAAAGCCCGTTTGAGCCATAAAGGCGAGGGACCAACGGTGAGCTGACCAATCGACTTCCCGATAAACACCGGGCATTTCGCCGTCGCTGAACCCACCACCAAGGTGGACTCTTTTTCAGTGTAAACTGGAGCTTTCGGCAAGTGAACCGGACGATTTAAAAGCGCACCGACTTCCAAAGCCAAGGACCACAACGCGTTGCAGTCACTGCGGTTGGGGGTCAGTTTGACATCCAGGATCGCATCATCCAAGCCCAAGTAGGCCAACGGATCGCCCCCGATCGGGGCATCCGAACCCAATACTTCAATTCCTTCTTTTTGCGATTCGCTTAAGCTTTTGGGATCAACCCCAAGCTCCAACAACGAACAGATCATCCCGTTGCTTTCGTAACCCTTGATGCTGGTTTTCTTGATGGTGACCTGCGGCAGCACACTGCCGTTTTGAGCGACAATCACGCGCTGTCCAGCAGCCACATTGGGCGCTCCGCAGACGATCGAAAGCACCTGCGATCCGGTATCGACGGTGGTCACACTGAGGTGATCCGAATGAGGCATCGGTTCACAGGTCAACACCTCCCCGATCACCAGGTTGGTGCCCTGCGCGATGGGTTGAATGCCTTCCACTTCAAGTCCGGCTAACGTTAAACGATCCGCGAGGTGCTGCGGCGTGATTCCGGATAAATCGACATAGGTACTGAGCCATTTGGTACTGACGTTCATGGGGTCCTCCTACTCAAACCGTTTGAATGCGCTCAAAAAGCGCAAGTCATTGGTGTAAAAATGACGAATATCATCGATGCCATACTTCAACATGGCCACGCGTTCAACCCCTAATCCAAAGGCAAACCCGCTGACCTTCTCGGCATCAAAGCCGGCCATGGTCAAGACATTCGGGTGCACCATACCGGCACCGAGAATCTCGATCCAACCGGTCCCTTTACACGTCGAACAGCCTTTACCGTTACAAATGTGACAGGAGACATCGACTTCAACCGAAGGCTCGGTGAATTGAAAGTAGGAGGGACGGAAACGAATCACACGACTTTCCCCAAACATGGCTTTGGCCAAGCCTTCCAGGGTGCCTTTTAGATCGGCCATGGAAATGTTATAGCCCACCACCAAGCCTTCCATTTGGGTAAATTGATGCGAATGCGTCGCATCGTCATCATCTTTGCGATAGACCTTGCCCGGACAGATCACTTTGACAGGAGTTGCTCCGGCATAGTCCTCCAACATGCGCGTTTGGATGGCCGTCGTGTGTGTTCTTAAGAGCCATTCGGTGTTGATGTAGAAGGTGTCCTGCATGTCCCGGGCCGGATGGTCCTTCGGCATGTTCAGGGCCTCGAAGTTGTAATAGTCCGTCTCCACGTCCGGCCCTTCGGCGATGTCGAAACCGAGGGACAGGAAGATGGAACAGATCTCGTCCAGCGTCCGGGTCAGCGGGTGAAGCCTTCCGTAGGGAATTCCCCTTCCCGGGAGGGTGACGTCCACCCTTTCCCCGATCAGGGCTTTCTCGCGGGCGGACTGTTCGATGTCGAGGAGCCTGGACCCGATGCGTTCGGACAGCTCCTCCTTGATCGTATTGGACACACCGCCCAGGAGGGGCCGCTCTTCCAGGGGAACGTCCTTCAGGTTGCGGAGAACTTCCGTAAGAAGGCCCTTCCTTCCCAGATAGCGGGTCCGGACCGCCTGAACCTCCTCCGCCGACGCCGCGCCGTTCAATTCCCCAAGAGCCGCTTCCCGCAGCTTCTCGAGCTTGTCTCTCATGTTCGGCCCTTTGATGTCCTTGGGTCGTCAGTTCCTGGCGAGGGAAACGATTTCGGAAAAATGCTTCGGCTCGTGCACCGCCAGGTCGGCGAGAACTTTCCGGTCCAGGACGATGCCCGCTTTCTTGATGCGGTCCATGAACTGGCTGTACGTCAGACCTTCCATCCGCACGGCGGCGTTGATCCGGGCGATCCACAATCGGCGGAAATTCCTCTTTTTCGTCTTCCGGTCCCTGTACGCGTATTTCAAGGCCTTTTCCACCGATTCCGTGGCAAGCGTGTAAATGCGCTTTCTGGCACCGAAAAATCCCTTGGCCAGCTTCAGAATCTTTCTTCTTTTCTTCTTCGCGTTGACGCTGCGTTTTACCCTTGGCATGGCTTCAATAACTCCTCAGGACCCTGCGGTCGTTTTCAATCCCGGGGAAACCTCCGGCGCCGGCCCGCCGAAACGTCAGCCGGCGTAAGGAATCAGACGTTTGATCCCCTTTTCGTCCCTCTTGTGCAAGACCGTGTTCTTCCGAAGATTCCTCTTTCTTTTCGTCGTCTTCTTCGTCAGGATATGACTGGCGTAAGCCTTGCTCCTCTTCACCTTGCCTTTGCCCGTCAAGCTGAAGCGTTTTGCCGCTCCGCGATGGGTTTTCACTTTCGGCATGAACTCACCTCTTTTTTCCGTTTCTTCACATCCGGGCTGTCCCCGGTCCGGCGGCGCCGCCTCAGTTCTTCTTCGGCGCAAGCACCATGGTCATGTAGCGCCCTTCCAGCTTCGGTTCCTGTTCAACCTGTCCGACCTCTTCGATCCTCTGCTTGATCTGCTCCATGAGTTTTCTCCCAAGGTCGGCATAAACGATTTCGCGCCCCCGGAAAAGCATGTTGACCTTCACCTTGCTGCTCTGACCCAGGAAGCGGAGAATGTGTTTCATCTTCGTTTCCAGGTCATGGGCTTCCGTCTTCGGCCGAAGACGGATTTCCTTCAACTGGACCGTCACCTGGGTCTTTCTGGCGGTGTGGACTTTTTTGCTCTGCTGATACCGGTACTTGCCGTAATCCATGATCCGGCAGACCGGCGGCGAGGAATCGGGAGCCACCTCCACCAGGTCGGACCCCGCTTTCTCCGCCTCCGCCAGAGCCATGGACAGGGGCAGGATCCCCAACTGGCCTCCTTCCGCGCCGATGACCCGGACGGTCTGGGCCTTGATTTCATCGTTTACACGATAATCCTTAGCTATGTTCCACCTCCCCTGATCCAGAAAATCTATGGTCAACCCCGGAAACCGCCGGGGCAAGGCGTCTTCCCGGCCCGAACCCCGCCTTCGCCGGGGACAGGGCCAGGCCGCCCGTTATTCGTTCCGTTCGCACCGCTCCCGCACAAGACCGGCGAAACCGGCAACATCCATGGCGCCGAGATTTTCACCGTCCCGCTGCCTGGGCGACACGGTCTTCGACTCCATCTCCCGGTCTCCGACGACCAGCATGAAGGGAATCTTCTGGTTCTGGCCCTCCCGGATCTTGTACCCGAGCTTTTCGTTCCGGAAATCCCCCTCGGCGCGGACGCCGGCCTCGAGCAGGGACCGGAGAACCTCCTGACCGTAAGGGATGTGCCGGTCCGTCACGGTCATGATTCTCGCCTGAACGGGGGACAGCCACAGGGGCAGCGCGCCCCCGTAATGTTCGATGAGCACCCCCATGAACCGTTCGATGGCCCCGAGGATCACCCTGTGGAGCATCACGGGCCGGTGCCGCTCCCCGTCGGCGCCGACATAGGTGAGGTCGAACCGTTCGGGCAGCGTGAAGTCGCACTGAATGGTGGCGCACTGCCACTTCCGCTTCAGGGCGTCCTTCAGTTTGAAATCGATCTTGGGACCGTAGAAGGCCCCGTCGCCGGCGTTGATCTCGTAGGCCATCCCGCGGTCCTTGAGAGACTGTTCGAGGGCGTTCGTGGCCATTTCCCAATCTTCGTCCGTCCCGATGGACTTGGCGGGCCGCGTGCTCAGCTCCACCTCGTACTCGAAGTGGAAAACCTTCATGGCGTCGTCCACGAATCCGGTGATCGCCTTGATTTCATCGTTCAGCTGTTCCGGCGTGCACAGGATGTGGGCATCATCCTGGGTGAACTGGCGCGCCCGGAGAAGGCCGTGAAGCACCCCCGTTTTCTCGTGGCGGTGAACGGTCCCCAGTTCGAAATACCGGAGGGGCAGGTCCCGGTAGCTCCGGATCTTCGACTTGTAGATCAGCATGTGGGCGATGCAGTTCATGGGCTTGATGCCGTAGATCTCCTTGTCCACCTCGGTGAAATACATGTTTTCACGGTAATGATCGAAGTGGCCGGACCGCTTCCAGAGATCTCCCTTGAGGATCTGGGGACCCTGGACGATATCGTAGCCCCGTTTCAGGTGCTCCTTTCTCTCCCAGTCCTCGATGATGGTCCTGAGAAGGGCCCCCTTGGGATGAAAGATGATGAGGCCGGGACCGACCTCGTCGTTGAGCTGAAAAAGGTCGAGCTCCCTCCCGAGCCGCCGGTGGTCCCTCTTTTTCGCCTCTTCCATGGCGGTCAGGTAATCCCCGAGTTCCTCCCTGGTCCCGAATCCCGTCCCGTAGATCCTCTGGAGCATGGCGTTCTTCTCGTCCCCTCTCCAGTAGGCGCCGGCGACGTTGAGAAGTTTGAAGGCCCGGATGGTTCCGGTGGAGGGCACGTGGGGCCCCCGGCAGAGGTCGACATATCCCCCCTGGCTGTACAGGCTCACCGCAGCGACATCTCCGGGAAGATCCTCGAGAAGCTCCACCTTGTACGTCTCCCCCCGGTCCCGGAAGAAGCGGATCGCCTCGTCCCGCGAAATCTCCCTTCTTTCGAAAGAATCGTCACGGGAGATAATCTCTTCCATCCGGCCCTCGATCCGGGACAGGTCTTCCGTGGTGAAGGTGTCGCTGTATTCGAAATCGTAGTAGAAGCCGTCCTCGATGGAGGGTCCTATGGCCACCTTGACCCCCGGGAAGAGGTCCTGGACGGCCTGGGCCATGACATGGGATGTGCTGTGGCGGAGAATGGCGAGGCCCTCTTTCGAGTTCGCAGCCACGGGCTCGACGTTCCCGTCCTCCGTGACCGGCCGGGCCAGATCCACCAGGTTTCCGTTCACCCTGGCCGCCACCGCGTTCTCGAGGTCCTTCCAACCCGCGGCCGCGAGGATCTCCCTTGCGGACATCCCCGAGGGGAAATCCGCTTTTCCGCCGTCAGGCAACTGGATCCGCACCTGTTTCATGGTTTTAACCTGCGCCTTTCCAATAAAGCACTCCCGAGGAACCGCCGTCCTTTGTCCTGGTCATTCCGCTTTCCGGAGGATGGTTAAAACAGATCTCTCGGGAATGAGTCCATGGTCGACCCGTCCGGCTTCAACGGGTTCGTTTTTCGGCGGTTTCCGATCCACACCCGTGATTAAAGAAAGGGCATCCTCGAAAAAATTCGCGATGCCCCAAGTCAGCAAATGGTAGGCACGCAGGGATTTGAACCCTGGACATCCACCGCGTCAGGATGGCGCTCTCCCCCTGAGCTACGTGCCTACAAGGAAAGCTGTTCAAAAACAGCGTAGAAATATCAACAAAACCGTTTCCTGTCAAGGGTTAATCACCGACTTTTTTCCCTCGTCTCCACGGAAAATCCGTTGTCCCGGCCGGCGTCGTTCAGGAGGCATTGAACATCCCGACCCCTTTCCGAATGTAGGACAGGCCTGAAAGAACGGTCAGAAGGGCGGTCGCCCAGAAAAGAAACTCCACGACGGGTGTCAGGGATTCCCAGGCGATGTTCTTCATCAGGAGCACCATGAAGACCGTGAAGATCTGAAAGGCCGTCGTAAGCTTGCTCACCGCAACCGGGTGGATCTCGAAGGGAATGGAAAGAAGCGCGAGAAGCGAAATGCCGAGAAGGATCATGAGATCCCTGGTGATGACGAGGACGGTGAGCCATCCCGGAATGGGTCCGAGGATGGAAAGCGTGACGAAGGAACTGGCGATGAGGGCCTTGTCCGCCAGGGGATCGAGGTACGCGCCGATAACGGTCTTCTGATCGAGGAGCCGGGCGAGGAATCCGTCCAGGCCGTCGGTGATTCCCGCGAAAAGGAAAACGAGGAGCGCCGGCAAATAAGCGCCGTCCATGAGGAGAATCACGATGAGGGGAACAAGGAGAATCCGCAGGAGCGTGAGAAGATTGGGGATGTTCATCTCCGTCTACCGGGCGGGTTCGTTCAGGCGGGCATCCCTTTCCTTGTTCCAGTCCACCCAGTCGTTTCTGTCCTCCTCGACAGTAAAGCTTTTCGGTTCCTCCGCCGAGCCGTCGGCCGCGACCCGGATCTGCTGCATGGATTTCACGATGTACACCCACTCCTCCATGGTCACCTTCACGGGACCGGGAACGGGTTTCGGCCCCTCCACCTTCCCCGGGGGGCCCACGGCGGTGGGGACTCCCACCGGCTGTGCGGGTTTCGATACGGCGACCGAGCCGTCATAGACACGGACGAGGGCCGACCGGTCCTCATAGACATTCATCCGGTAAACCGTTCCCCGGGCGCCTGCAACGGCGTTCTCGCAGGAGATTTCGAATCCGGACCGGACACCCAGGGTCTTGCTCACGTTGGCCCAGGTCCTTCCGAGAACCACATCCACCTTGACGTCCCTCGTCCCGGCGTCCGGAACGATCTGAAGGGCGGCAAGCTTCAGATGGGTCTTGTCGGCGAAACGAAGGACCGTTCCGTCCTTCAGGAGTATTTCCATCCTGGCGCCGGGACCGGTTTTCACCTGATCGCCCTTTCCCAGGAAATCCCCTTCGTTAAGGGCCTTCCAGCATGCCTCCCCGCTCTTCTCGACCTCGGCGGCTCCCTCCAGCAGGGAAACCATGGCTTCGTCACCCCGGAGATCCACCGTGACCGGTCTTTTCGCCGCGGCATCGCCTGCGAACAGCCACAACAAGGACGCTGCAAGAACGAGGACGATTCGGGATTTCATCTTTGGACCTCCTTTTCACTACGAAGAGCCGAAAGGCCACCATCTCTCGAAAAAACCCTTTTTCGGCGAAGCGACGCCGATGCAGTCCGGCCCGTCGGGCATTTCGGAAAGGGTTTTTCTGACCACTTCCCGGATCACCTCATCGGCGGCGATCACCGACTTCACTTTCAGGCTGCTTTTGGGAAATCCGCAGGTTCTCCGGACGATCTCGCAATCCCCCTGCCACAGTTCCTCCCCCGTTCGGGTGCTCCGGAGGACCATGGAAATCCGGATGGTGACGGGGGCGTAAAACAGAAGGGAGGAGGTCTTCCACTTTTCGATCCTGCCGTACAGCGCGGCGTCCGCCCCGAGAAGCGATCCGACGGCCTCCGGGGGGACGACCCCCCGGTCCGCGGATTCCGCATCTCCGGCGATCCCGTTCAAATGCTCGTCTACGACGGACAGGGGAATTCTCGGATACCCCTTGAAATAGAGTTCCTCCAGAATGAGTTCCCGGATGATCGGGCATGCCGCCGCGTCGTCCGTTCCGCCGGAGGGAAAGGGCATGACGGCGATGAGCCTCACTGCCTTGTCCCCGAAATCAGGGGCCTTGACAACCTTCGTCCCGCCGCATCCCGCCAGGACCGACAGCGCTACGGCCAGGAGAAGGGGGAAAAACGTTCTTGCAGCCCTCATACCGTATTCCTCATTTCACCATGTTCGCTTCGAGACTGTTCTGACTCACGTTTGTGATATCGAGGGAGAAACCCTGGAACTTCGCCATGGCGAGTTCATCGGCCAGGGAAAGGGCGCTTCCCTCGATCTGCAGATCCATTTTCGCCGTGCCCCCTTCCATTTTCCTGAGAAAGATCTCCTGAACGCCCCGGGCTTCCGTTTTCAGGGCGTCCTTCAACCGGATGAAGTCGGAGTAGCTTTTCAGCCCCCTGACCGTCAGGGACACCAGGGTCGTCGAACCGACCTCGGACTGCCATTTCGCGATGATCTGGGATTTGAGGCTGTCGGCGACGGACTCGGCCGCTTTCTGGAAGGCGTTGGTCCCGCCGGTGATGTCGTCGATGTGAACCGCCGCGCCGTGCCCGCTCGCGGAGGCGATCACCATTCCCGTATCCACCCGCACGACCTTCGCCGTCACGTTGGCCTGAAAGGATTTCATCGCCGTACCGGCGATGTTCGAGGCATACTTGGCGAAAGCCTTGCCCAGGATCACCAGTTCCGCGTCCACCTGCCGCCCCATGCCGGCCGCCTCGGAATCGCTGATGTTGTCCCTGACGACCTTGAGCTTCCCCGCGAGGGGCGTCCGGTCCACAAAGGTGAACCCGTCCTTCAGGAACTTCTCGTGAATCACGCCCTCGGTGACGGACAGATCGGCCCCCTGCCAGTAGTAGGACGGGTGGGACTGCCCCACGTTCTGCTCGGCGATGAGGACCATGATTCTCGGCATGTTCATGCGGGCCATGAGAAGCCCCAGGGCCTGCAGGTCATCCTTGATGCCGCCGAGAGAGATGACGGCCCGGACTTTCACGTGGTAGAGGTCGTCCCTGAGGTCCTCGTAGAGGATGGAGTAATTCTGGACGTAGCCCTGGGACCTGGAATAGATTCTGTCGCTCAGGACCTCGTAATTCTTGACGACGGTATCGGAGGAAATGAACGTGCCCACGGCCTGCTCCACGGCCTTCCGCAGGGCGTCCCGGATGGCGCTGTCCCTTCCCAGGGCCTTGTTGTTGTTCGTGACCGCACCGACGCCCTCGGCGTCGATGGTCGTCACATTTCCCTCCCCCGCCGCCGAAACGGCCGGGGGGACCATGAACAGGATCAGAAAAAGACCCGCCACGGGCAGGACAAACCACCGCTTCACAACAGACCTCCTTTTTCAAGCCAACCCGGTCTATTCCCGGTTTTCCTTCAACCTGGCGATCTCTTCCCGGACGATCCTCTCGGCGATGTCGGGAAACATCTCCCTGGCAACCCGTTCCGCGGCCACCACAAGACGATCCATCACTTCCTGCGGAAGAGCGCCGAGATCCTCCGGGATCCCTTCCTCGACCACCTCGGTGAGATCGTAAACCGGTCCGTCCACTGTCGGCGACTTATCCTCCATTCCCGATTCCATCCTCCCTGACGGCTTTGTAAAAAACCCGCAGGCGGCATCGCCCTGCCTCCCGCCTTTCCGGGGCACACGAACAGGCACGCCTCAGCCGGCGGGGTTCGGGCGCGCTGCCTGCCGCTCCGTTTTCCCTGCCGTTCGAAAACACGCTCTCAGACGTTTCGCACGCGCATCCGCCTTCATGTCCCTGAAATCCCGCCGGGGCGATTCCCGCAGCGGATGCCGGGCAGGAACTTCCCTCACCTTCCCTTCCGGACGCCCTTCCCATCCCGGAAAGAACTTTCCGAAACATAAGGTTTTTCCGGCGGCATTTTTGTTTGAGAACTACCATACCTTCCGGGGGACTTCAACATTTTTCCTTCCGCCGCTCCGGGAACAAAAAAAGGGGTGGTATCGGGACCACCCCTTTTTCTGTAATTCCGGCGTGTTTTTTAATGGGCTTCCTGCATGGCCAGCGAAATGTAGATCATGGAAAGCATCATGAAAACAAGCGTTTGGATGATGGACGTGAAAATCATCAGAATGACGACCGGAAGCGGCATCAGGAAGGGCACGAGCATGAGGACGATGGCGAGAACGAGGTCCTCCCCCCGGATGTTTCCGAAAAGCCGGACGGAGAGGGAAAGCGGCCGTGCCAGGTGGCTCACGATTTCGATGGGCAGCATGATGGGGGTCATCCACCAGACCGGGCCCATGAACTGCTTGATGTACTTGAACCCATGGACCTTGATTCCGATGACGTGGGTGAGGACAAAGACCACCAGGGCCATGGCCACGGTCGTGTTCAGGTTGGCCGTGGGAGATTCGAATCCCGGGAAAACCCCGAGAAGGTTGGAGATCAGGATGAAAAAGGCAAGTGTCGCGATGAGGGGGAAGAACTTCTTCCCTTCATGGCCCATGGAATCTTCCACCAGTCCCCGGACGCCTTCGATCATGACTTCGAAGACATTCTGGAGCTTCCCGGGATAGATGTCCAGCTTCCGCGTCATCAGGAAGGCCAGGACGATAAGAAGCAGCATGACGAACCACGTATAGGTCACGTGGGGTGGAAAATAGGGATTATCCAGAAATAAAAGGGGATGCATCTTTATCCTTCAACCTCCTTAACGGGTTTTTATAACGCATCGTTGCCACCGCCAGGAAAATGCCGGCGATCACGACGGAAAGCCCCAAGAGGAGCCCGAGGACGTGCGCGGGGGTTTTCGTGATCACGAGGAAAAGAACCCCCGCCGTCAGGACCAGACGGACATAGTGCCGGACCAGCATGAAGGTCTTCGGCTTCGCCTTGGTCTCCCCGGCGGCCTGCCTACCGAGCAGAACTCCCAGGTCCCTGGAAAGCCAGTAAAAATTGGCGATCCCGATGATTCCGCCCAGAAGGACCCCCAGGGCGAATTCCCAGGAGAAGAGCCCGTACCCGATCCCCGTGCCGGCGGCCAGGAGAATCCAGATCCACCACTCAATCCTTCCCTGCAGGGGGCTTCTGATTCTCTCCGCTTTCTCCATCATGACGTTCTTCTTTGGGAAAATATCTTTTCAGGAAGAGAAAAACGTTCCTGAAACCGGCGGCGACTCCTATGAAAAAGAACAGGGTGGCGAAAATGTTCTTCGTTCCCAGTTTCCGGTCGATCCAGGCGCCGACGAACAGACTTCCGAAGATGGCGATGGCCATGCCGATCCCGAGACTGCTGGCATAGGCCAAGGTGAAAATCCACCTTCTTCTCTCTTTTCGATCCATGGACGATGGCCTCATTAACACAAAAGGGGCGGCCAAGTCAAACAACTTTTTCCGGCCGCGGCCGAAGGGGATCCCGTCCCGCCCGACTCCGGGAACGGCCTGCCGCCGGTTTCCGGGGCCGTCTCACGACGCCGTCCCCTCCACGGAAGGCCGGTACTCCGGGAGAAGGTCCCGAAGCGCCTTCCGGACCCCTTCCCCGTCGCCCGTGCCGGCGGCGGCCAGGAGGGCTTCCACCCCGGCCCGGAGGCGTTCCCGGTTCCCCGGCGTCCCCCGGAGAACGAGGATCTTCTCATGGGCCGTGGGCACGATCCCCTCCCCGTCGGTGATCAGCTCCTCGTGGATCTTCTCCCCGGGCCGAAGGCCGATGAACCGGATGGGGATGTCCCGTTCCGGCTCCAGCCCGCTCAGGCGGATCAGATCCTTCGCCATGTCCACGATCCGGACCGGTCTTCCCATGTCGAGGATGAAGATCTCCCCGCCCTCCCCCATGGCCCCCGCCTGGAGGATGAGCTGGGCCGCCTCGGGGATGGTCATGAAGAAGCGGGTCATTTCGGGATGGGTCACCGTGATGGGAAGCCGCTGCTCGATCTGGTGCTGGAAGAGGGGAACAACGGAACCGGAACTCCCGAGAACGTTTCCGAAACGGACGGCCAGGAACCGGGTCGCGCCGAGGCCGTTCATGGATTCGACGAGAAGTTCCGCCACCCGCTTGGTCGCCCCCATGACGCTGCTCGGCCGGACGGCCTTGTCCGTCGAGACGAGGACGAACCGTTCCACCCCCGCATCGAGGGAGATCTCCATGACGTTCCGGCTGCCCAGGACGTTGTTGCAGACGGCCTCCCAGGGTTGGAGCTCCTGAAGAGGGACGTGCTTGTAGGCGGCGGCGTGGAACACCACCTGGGGCCGGAAATCGCGGAACACCCGCTCCAGGGCGGAACGGTTCCGGATGTCCACGAGGTCGCTCCGGAGGGGGAGGGCGCCGTTCTTCTGACGAAGCTCCGTTTCGATCTGGAAGAGATGGTACTCGCTGAACTCGACCAGCGACAGGCATTCCGGTTCGAACCTCCCGATCTGCCGGACCAGTTCGCTCCCGATGGACCCCCCCGCCCCGGTCACGAGAATCCGCTTTCCCTTCAGGGTTTTTTCGATGATCTCCCGGTCCAGGTGCACTTCCTCCCGCCCGAGGAGGTCCGCCAGGGTCACGTCGCGGACCGCCCGGACGGAAACGCGGCCGTCGATGAGCTCCCCCAGGCCGGGCATGGTCCGGTAGCGGCGCCCCGTCCCCTCGCAGGCCGCGACGATCCGCCGCATTTCCTCCCCCCTGGCGGAGGGTACGGCGATGAGGATCTCATCGTAAGGAACGGGGATGGCGGTGATGTCGTCCATCGTCCCGAGAACGGGAACGCCGTGGATGGACCGTCCCCGCTTCTTCGGATCGTCGTCGAGGAAGCCCACGGGGTGGAGCAGGAGGTCCCTGTTTTCGAGGAGCTCGCGGAGGACCTTCTCCCCCGCCGCCCCGGCGCCGACGATGAGGAGGTTCTTGAAGGGTCTTCCCCGGGTCCCCCTCCAGTTCCAGAAGGTCGTGAGATTTCCCGCGAAGATGAGCCGGCTCGCCACCCGGACCCCGCCGATGAAAAGAAAGGTGAGGACCAGGTCGATAACGGGGACGGACCGGGAAAAGCCTTTGAAATGCCACGTGAACAGGATGACGAGAACGATGGAGACGGAGGACGCCGCCACCGCCCGGAGCACCTTGGCCAGATCGAGGAGGCTCGTGTACCGCCACATTCCCCGGTAGAGGCCGAAGACGTGGAACCAAACCAGTTTCAGGGGGATGACGAAGGGGAGCGTTCTCCAGATGTTGTCCCACTCCTGGGGAGGCGGATTGCCCTCGAACCGCAGGGCATGGGCCAGGAGATAGGCGGCGGCGACGAGAAGGAAGTCCACCGCCATCGGCAGGATGGGACGGAATTTCGGATAAATCCTGTTCATGGCTTCACGGGGTTCCCGGCAACAGGCCCGGGAACAGGGTGCAAAGAATGATCCGAAGATCTCCGGAAAGGGTGGCCCGGCGGCCGTATTCCAGGTTCAGCCGGATCTTCTCCGGGAGCAGGACCCGGACATAATAGTCCTCGGGATCATCGGCATCCGCCAGGAGTTCCGACTCGCGGCGGAAACGGATCGAAGCGGGGTCGGTGATTCCCGGCATCATTTCCAGGACCCTTCTCTGCTCCGGTGTGTACAGCGCCACGTAACGGGGCACCTCGGGCCGGGGTCCCACGAAACTCATGGTCCCGCCGAGCACGTTGAAGAGCTGGGGCAGCTCGTCGATCTTGTATCTTCTGAGGATCCTCCCCGCCGCCGTGATCCTGGCATCGTCGCCCACGGTGAGGAGCCCCCCCCGGGTTTCCCCGCCGGGGACCATGGTCCGATATTTCCACATGCGGAAGGGAACGCCTCCCCGGCCGACCCGTTCCTGGCGGAAGAAAACGGGGCTTCCGTCGCAGACCCTGATCCACAGCCCCACGAGATGGAACAGGGGGGCCAGGAGCAGCATGCCCGACAGGGCAAGGAAAAGGTCGAACACCCGTTTCTTCATCCCGCCGTCACCGCCGGAACTTCCGGACCACCTCCAGGACCGCCTCCACGACGTCCGCCACGTCCCCGTCGGTCATGCGGAGATTGAGGGGAAGGCTCATCATCCGTTCGTAGTTCCCGCGGGCCACGGGGAAATCCCTCTTCCCGTACCCGTACTTGTCCCGGTAATAGGGATGGAAATGAATGGGGATGAAGTGCACGGAAGTGCCGATTTTCCTCTCCTTCAACTCCTCGATGAACCGGTCGCGGTGGATGGTCAGGGTTTCCGGAACGATCCGGAGCACGTAGAGATACCACGCGTGCTCCACGTGGGCCTTCTCCACGGGAATCTCCAGCGCTTCCTCCCCACGGAAGGCTTCCTGGTACATTTCCACCAGCCGCCGCCTCCGCTTCTGGAACGCTTCGAGCTTCTTCAACTGATGCAGGCCGAGGCTCGCCTGGATGTCCGTCATGTTGTACTTGAACCCCGGCAGGACCACCTCGTAAAACCAGCCGCCGGCCTTGTCGTACCGCTTCCAGGCGTCCCGGCTCATGCCGTGGAGGCTCACGATCCTGGCCCGTTCCAGGAACGACGGGTCCGCGGTGAGCATGCCCCCCTCCCCGGTGGTGAGATTTTTCGTGGCGTAGAAGCTGAACGACGCGGGATTGCTCCCGGACCCGACGAAACGCCCCCGGTACCGGGCCGGAAGGGCATGGGCGGCGTCCTCGACGACGAGGAGCCGGCGTGACCGGGCAATCTCGAGGATCCCGTCCATCTCCACGGGGTGGCCGGCGTAATGGACGGGAATGATCGCCTTCGTCTTTCCGGACAGGCACGCCTCCACCTTTCGGGGATCCATGTTGAGGGTGTCCGGTTCCACGTCCACCAGGACCGGCCGCGCCCCCACCTGCTCGATCACGTTCACCGTGGCGGCGAAGGTGAGGGTGGTCGTCACCACTTCGTCCCCCGGCCCGATTCCGGCGGTCACCAGGGCCGTGTGCAGGCCCGCGGTGCAGGAATTCAGGCCCAGGGCCCCCGGTGCGCCGACGAACCGGGCGAACGCCTCCTCGAAACGTTTCGTTTTCGGTCCCGTGGTGATCCAGTCCGATCGAAGGGTATCGACCACTTCCTGGATTTCCTCCTCCCCGATCAGAGGGGGTGAGAAGGAGAGAAACTCCTTCCGCATGTCCTTCCTCCCTTGAGACGCTTTTCTTGCTGCGAAACAAACGGCATCCGGGGAATCCGTTCCCCGAACGCACCGAAATCAGAAAGATGCCCCCTTCCCCCGCCGGCGGCCCCAGGGCCCCGGCGAGGCTTCACGAAACCGGGTGCCCGTCCACGCCGTCCGGCCGGAGGGCACTGAGAAACGCCTCCCCCAGAATCCCGTAATGGTGGCGGGCCATCACGTAGTCCCTGCCCCTGCCCCCCATTCGTTCCCGCTCCCCGGGCGGCAGGGCGGCCATGGCCCGAAGCGCCCCGGCGAGGGCCCGGGCGTCGCCCGGCGGAACGGTGAATCCGCATCCGCTGTCCCGTACCAGGTCATTCCCCGCCTCGATGGCCTGGACGACGGGCTTTCCCGACATCATGTAGTCCATAAGCTTGTTCGGGCTGACGCCGAAGCGGAAGAGGGGTTCCCTCCTGAGGCCGAGATACAGGACGTCCATCCGGGCAAGAAGATCGGGAATGGCCTTGCGGGACACCGGCGGAAGAAAGACGACGCGGTCGAGTCCGCAGGAACGGCACCTTTCCCGGAGTTTCTCCTTTTCCGGGCCCTGGCCCACCAGGACGAACCACAGGTTATCCTTCTTCAGGATCTCCGCCCCGTCGAGCAGGGCGTCCAGATCGTTCGCCAGCCCGTGGGCCCCCGCATACCCGACGATCAGCCCCCCTTCTCCCCGCATCCGCGAAAGGGCCTTTTCGTGATCCCCCGGGATCTTCTCGGGTTCGCCCCGCCAGTCTCCCAGGTCGATCCCGTTGGGGATGTAAACGAATTTCCCGCTTTCCATCCCGTGGCGTTCCATGTGCCCCCGGGCCTCGGGCAGCATGGAGACCACACGCTCCGACGCCCTGTAGGCGAAATTTTCCGCTCCCTGCAGGACCAGGATGAAGGGATGAAAGGGCGACATCCCCCCCAGTTCCACCGGGGACAGGGGCCACAGGTCGTGGACTTCGAAAACGAGCTTCGCCCCCGCCCTGCGGGCGATGAGCCAGGCGGGGAAGATGTCCAGGGGATAGGTGGAGGAGGCGATGACCGCCCCGGGCCTGGCCCGCCGGAGGATCTCCCGGTGATGGAGCAGCAGGCTGGAAACGAAGGCCGCCATGTTCCGCACCCGCCGAAGATCGTTCCCGCCGTACGAAGGGGTCCGGAACCACAGGTAGCGGATCCCGTCCAGCCACTCCTCCTCCATGGCGGAGGTCCCGCCGGGGTTCACCGTCCTCAGGTGGGAGAAGGACGCGGCGGCGATGGTCACGTCGTGCCCCCCCCGGACCCACTCCCGGGCCATGTAATAAGGCCTGAACTCCATGCCCATGGCGGGAGACCCCGCGTAGTGGTTGATGAGGAGGATGTTCATGGCCGTGTCTCCCGGCGGGGCGCGTCCCGCCCGAGGAGCCGGGGAACGAGCACCGACCGCATCCGCTCCGGGAAGAGGGCCCTTTCGGAGACGATCCGCCGGTTTTCGCCGGCCACGGCCTCCCACTTCCGGTCCATGGCCTCGATCTCGGCAAGGGGAAGCCCTTCCCGGTACAGAAGGCCGTTTTCCCCGTGGCGCACCCACTCCCGGTTGGCGGGGATGTCGGAGACGATGGGGATGCACCCGTGGGCCATGGCCTCCAGGAGGGAGACGGACGTGGCGTCCGACACCGGCAGGGAAAGGTAGAACCTGGCCTGCCCGTACATCCGCTCCTGCTCCTCCCGGGAGAGGTATCCCACGAACCGGACCCGGCTTTCCAGGCCGGCTGCGCGGACCATCTCCTCGAGCGCCTTCCTCCTGTTTCCGTCGTTGGCCACGACAAGGGCGGCCTCCGTCCGCTCCCGGGCGATCCTTCCGAAGAAGCGGATGATCTCCGGGATGTTGGAATTCTCCGAAAGGGCGCGGTTGGAATAGAAAAGACCGGGGTTCTTCCCTTTCGGATCGAGAGGGGGGATCGCTTCCGGCCCGAAGGGGAAGGTGACGACGGGCCGGTCGGTGAGCCTTCCGATGGTCCGGGACATGAATTCCGAGTCGGAGGTGACGAGATCGGCCTGGTCGAGGGCGAACCTCGCGGCGAGCCGGTAGGCGCCGTTCCGGAAGGGCGTCACCAGGATGTCCGTTCCCCAGGTCGACTGGATGAGGGTGAATGGACGGCGGAAGGACCCCTTTTTCAGAATCGCCGCGAGAAGCCCGTGGCTCGTCAGGTAGTGGGCGTTGACGAAGCGGGGGTTCACCCGTTTCAGGATGCTCCGAAGCCGGGGCAGCGAAAGAAGGATGCGGAAATTTCCCCCTTCCTCCCGGACCCGCAGGCCGAGGGCGTCCACCCGTTCCCCGGGGATCAGGCGGCGAAGGTCCCCGCAGACCCCCCGGGAGGACACCAGGTGGACCTGGAAATGGCGGGTCAGTTCCCTTGCCCATTTCAGGAGGTGGGGGCTTTCCCCGTCCCCGAAAAGGAGATATTTATCGCCACTTCTCATAATGATCCCTCAGTTCGGGGTACCGCTCCAGGAAGGGCCGGTCCAGATCCCGCGTGTCGCCGGCGATCCCGGCGGGGGCCCCCCGGACGACGGCGAAATCGGGAATCTCCCCGTCCACGTAGCTGTGGGCCGAAACGATGCACCCTTTCCCGATCCTGCTGCCGGGCATGATCACCGAAAAGGGGCCGATGAACGTGTAAGGCCCGATGTGCACCTCCCCTTCCCCGTAACCCGCGGGCTCCGGCTCCCCGGCGTAGGCGCTCCCGTAAAGCCGGATGGCCACATGGCTCGAATGGGTGAGAATGGTCACGAAGTTGGTGATCTGGCAGCCCTCGCCGATGCGGACCGGCCGGTGGGTGTCGATCACGTTGAAGTGGCCGATGTACACGTGGTCCTCCACGAAAAAGCGGCTCCGGTTCCCGATGTGGGCGCTCGTGCTGATGCGGGTGTGGGGAAGGTATCTCCCGTCGTGCCGGCGGTAGCCGTACAGCATGACCGGCTTCAGGGAAAGCCTTTTCAATCCGTTTTTCAGCCTGCGGACCCAGATCCGCCCCGTATCGTTCAGCGACATCCCGTCACACCGCCTTCCCGTTTTCCCCGCCGGGTTCCGCGCCCTGCCGCCCCGCCGGGAGAATTCCGATGGCCCAGAAAATCATTCCCACGAGAAAGACGACCTGGCCCAGGGAGAGAAGCAGGAGACTCCACCGCACGTTGCCCGTCCATGCGCCTCCGGCGGCGAGCGCACCGAGGACCAGGGCAAGCCCGAGAACGTTCAGGAAAAGAAGTTCCTTCTGCCGGTTCACCAGAAGCGGAAGCTGGGACAGGGGCGCAAAGGCGAACCGCACGAAAATCCAAGGGGACAGGATCCGGGCGTACTCCCCGGCCTCCCGCCACGGGTCGCCGAAAAGAAAGGCGAAAAGATCGGGCCCCCACAGCATGAGGACAAGGAAAATGGGCAGGGCCACGGCCATCGAACCGCGTAGCGTCTTCACGGAAAACGCCCTCAGGTCCCCCTTCCCGGCCAGGATCTCGGCGGCCTTCTGGTAAAAAACGTGGGACAAGGCGCTCCCGATGAACGACAGGGGCACCGTCAGGATCCGGAACGTCCTGGAATAGAAGCCCAGGGAGGCCTCGTTGAAATAGAGGGCGATGAGGAAGCTGATCCCGCTGTACTGGGCCGTGTCCGCAAGGATGAACCAGGTGTTCACCTGGGGGAACTCGCGGTACGTCCGGGCCGCCCGCACCATCTCCCGGAACCGCGCGGGAAGCGGGGGGGCATTCCCCCCGAAGAAGCCGGCAATCCCCAGATGCACCGCGGCGAGCGCCTGTCCCGCCACCTGGGCCAGGACCAGCCCCGCCGTCCCCAGGCCCCCGAAACCGGCGGCGATCCCGAGACCGGCATTGGAGAGGCTCTGGGTCACCCGGGACCCGGAGATCCGGAGGAATTTCTTTTGCCGGGCCGCCCAGTAGTGAAGGCTCTGGTAAACCCCGTAGGACAGGACCACCAGGGGGACGAACCAGAGCCAGGGGGAAAGGCCGGGGCTCTCCAGGAAACGGCAGATCGGTCCGTTCAGCCAGACCATGAGAAGGAGCGAAAGGAGGGCGACGAGAACCGAAGCGGCAATGGAAACCCAGAAAACGGGGGCCGCATCCTCTTCCCGGAGAGGCAGCATGATGGCCATCTCGTACCTTCCCGTGGCGACGACCGCAAACAGGGTGCTGATGGAAATGAACAGCGCGAGGACCCCGAACTCCTCCGGCCGGAAGAGCCGGGTCAGGAAGGGTTCCGCCGCAAGGGGGATGACCTGGGCGATGGAATTCCCCGTGACCAGGGTCAGCACGTTGCGGACGAATTCTGAGGAAAAAAGTCTCATCCTTCATGAACTCGCAGGAAGTCTCAAAAACGCTTCTCCGAGCGGCATTGCACAAAAAACCGCAGGCCGGGCGCCCCCGTCCCGGAAACCGGGGCGCACGAGGGGTGCGCCGCGGGGGCAAGGGACGTCGCGGCACGGGAACATGCCGAGCCGTCACGTTTCATCGGCCGAATCCAGGCCGCCTGCTCCTTTCCTGTAGCTCAGGCCGCAGGCCGGGCAGCCGAGATGTTCGTTCAGGGTCGTCCCGCAGCGGCAGACCCAGCCTTTCCGCCTGGCCGGATTTCCCACGACCAGCCCGTGATCGGGGACGTTCCCCGTCACAACGGCCCCGGCGCCCACGAAGGAGTATCTCCCGATGGTGACGCCGCAGACGATGGTGGCGTTGGCCCCGATGGTGGCCCCCTTTTTCACCAGCGTCGTCTTCATCTCGTCCATCCTGGAAATTCCGGCACGGGGGTTGATCACGTTCGTGAACACCATGGACGGACCGCAGAACACGCCGTCCTCCAGGGTGACACCCTTGTAGACGCTCACGTTGTTCTGGATCTTGCACCCGGGGCCGATGGCGACGTCCGGGCCGATGACCACGTTCTGGCCGATGTTGCAGTTCTCTCCGATCCGCGAACCCGGCAGAATGTGGGAAAAATGCCAGATCCGGGTCCGGTTTCCGACGACGGCACCCTCCTCGACGACCGCCGTCGGATGAATGAAGCCCTCGGCAAGAGGCCGGTCCCCGCCCCGGCGGAAGGAGACCTCCCGGCCCCCGCCGTCCAGGGACCGCTGGGAGGCGTTCAGGATCCGTAAAACCCGCAGCCCCTCCTTTCCGTCCGTCACGGGCGGCTTTCCCGTCCGAACGCTTTCCAGGAACTGGAGGCACTCCCGTTTCAGCGGTTCCTCCTCCCCGACGGCGACCCGTTCGGGCTCCGCCTTCGATGCGACGGGGACCTGGTTTCGCCACTTGATCTCGTGAGGATAGAGAAGGAGCTTTTCCGGCCACGGCCGGGTGTCGTCGAACACGGCCATCTTCCGGTCCCCGACGACGACGAGCTTCTGTTCCTTGAAGGGATGGAGCCAGGACACGAAGATGTGCGCCCGGAGACCCGACGGAAAGTGCAGATGGGTCATGGTCACGTCGGCGATTTTCTGATGGAGGTAGTTTCCCCCCGTGGCGGACACGCTTTCCACCTCCTCCCCTGCAAGGCCGAGGATCATGGAAATGTCGTGGGGCGCAAAGGACCACAGGGCGTTTTCCTCTCTCCGGATCTTCCCGAGGTTCAGCCGGTTCGAATAGATGTAGTTCACCCTTCCCAGGTCGCCCGACCGGACGAGTTCCTTGAGGCGGATGAATGCCGGGTGGTACTGGAGAAGATGGCCCACCATGAGGATGCGGCCGCCCGTCTCCGCCAGATCGATGAGGTCGAGCGCCTCCTCTTCCCTGAGGACCAGGGGCTTCTCCACGAAAACATGCTTTCCCGCCAGGAGGACCTCCCGGACGATCGTATAGTGGGTTTCCGCCGGGGTCGCCACGACGACGGCCTCAACATCGTCCCGGGAGAGGATGTCGCTTACCGCGAAGGCCCGTTCCATCCCTGGGAAGGCGGCCTCCATGCTCGCGAGAACGGCCTCGTTCTTGTCGCACACGACCTTCAGGGCATTCAGTTCGTAAAAATTCCGGACCAGGTTTTTCCCCCAGTATCCGGCACCGATGACGGCGATTCCGGGAATATCCATGACACAGTCCTTATTTTGCGCTTCAATCACGATTCATCTGAAACCGACCCTGAAGGGTCGGACTACAGCCCCCGAGGGAACCGCGGCATTCCGTCACGCCTCCGCCGCCGCCACGGATTTTCTCCTCTGGCGAAGGCTGAACGCTACGAAAGCGATGAAAAACAATGCGAGAAAAATCACCACCGGAACGAGCCCGTAGGGCTTCAGCACGAAAAGAACCGCCCCCAGTACGAGCTGCACCACACCGTACAGAAGGGTGACCTTCCAGTGGGACATGCCGTTCTCGTTCGCCAGGATCTGGTACAGGTGTCGCCGGTGGGCGAGCAGCAGGTTTTCCCTGTCCTTCCATCGGATGAAAAGGGTCGTCAGCACGTCGGCATAAAGGAGGCCGGCGAAGCCTGCAAGAACGACGAAGTCGAGGAGGGTTTTCGAAAGAATCACCACCAGGCCGCCGTAAAGAAATCCGATGAGAATGCTTCCCACGTCCCCGGGAAACACCTTGGCCCTCGGGAAATTGAGGGGGAGGAATCCCAGGCACGCCGCCGCCATGGAGAGGGACAGCTTCAGAAAAAGAATGCCGCGGCTCTCGGCGACGATGAAAACGGCGAGGAATCCGAATGCGATCACGCCACTTGTGACCAGCATGCCGTCGATTCCGTCCATGAAATTGAAAAAATTGGCCGTCCCCACGATGTATACGGCGAAGAAGACCGCCAGGAGCGGGAGAAGCAACGGACCGGAACCCGCGCCCACGAGGGGATAGAGGGAAAAGAGAAAGATGATGACCGCCAGGAACTGGATGGCCAGGCGAAAGAGCGGGGTGAGCCGGAACCAGTCCCCGTACAGGCTGACCAGGGCCAGAATCGCCGGGGGGAACCACAGGCCGGGGGGAAACCGGAGAAGGACCGCGGAAAAGAGGAACGCCGTGAGGATTCCGATGCCCCCGCCGGTGGGCACGGGCTCCTTGTGGGAACTCCTTTCCCCGGGAATGTCCACCATGCGCCCGTTCCGGGCGAACCGCATGACCAGGAGCCCCCCCATGGAACTCAGGGTGATGCACAGAAGGTACAGGGCGATTTCGGTCATGGCTTATCGAAGCACCGTTTCCAGGCTGTGCACGGGACGGAACCCCGTTCCGAGCATCTTTTCACCGGCATACACCATGTCCCGGCAGATTTTTTCCGCGTATGAACGCAGCGAAACCCGGCCTTCCCGCGGCCAGGCCTTCGCCAGGGCGTAAAACCGGTGGAGCAGCCCCGGGGGTACGGAAAGGTCGGGGCAAGGGGTCTTCCGGCCCGATTCCCTGAAAATCCGGATCATCTCGTTGAACGAATAGGGCCTCTCGTCACAGAGGTTGTACACCTGGAACCCCCCGAACCGGTCCCTCCCGGCGAGGACGAACTCCATCCAGTCGGCCACGTTGTCCCTGGACAGGGCGGACATCCTCTGTTCCCCCGAACCGTAGCGGACATAGGAGAAGCCGCCGGGAAGAAGAATCCTCCGTTCCAGGTTCCGTGTCCAGGTTCTGTCATAGCAGGGAGCGAGCCTGAGGACCAGAACATTCTGAAGCATCCCGCGCTCGACGAGGGAGCGGAGACTTCTTTCGCCCTCGAGTTTGCTCGTTCCGCTCATTCCGGCGGGACGGCAGGGGTCCTCCTCCCTCAGGGACCTCTCCGGGTGTCCCGGGCCGTACACGGAAACCGATGAAAGGTAGACGAACAGGCACCGCGGATTGAAACGGCCCGCCTGGAACCCCAGGAGTTCCGTCGCCCCTCCGTTCACCCGGCGGGGGAGGTCCCGGTTCTTTCCGAACAGGGGCACCCGCTTCACCCCGGCGCAGTGGATGACGGCATCGGGAGCGACTTCCCGGAAAAGACGTTCCACGGAGGCCGGGTCGAGCACGTCGAGACGCCTCCAGCGGACGGGCGGCGGCCCTCCCGGCGCATGGCGGAGGAAGGTGCCCGTCACTTCGAAACGGGGGGAGAGGGTCCTGCAGAGAAGGCTTCCGATGAATCCGCTGCCGCCGGTGATGAGGATTCGCATGGGCCGTCCGTGAAGGGTTATTTCCTGTTCATGACGGCGTGGTACAGGAGCACCGCGCCAAGCCGGGCCGCAAGAAGGGAGAGCAGTACGGGAGCCAGGATTCCTTCGGGAATTCGGGAGTTCTTCATGACCAGGCGGTAACAGCTCTTGTGGAATTCATAGACGGAACGGAAAAGAAGTTTCCCGCTGCTTCCGCCCACATGATGCACCACGGCGGGCTCTGGATAATAGACGACCTTCCATCCACCGTCTCCCATCCTCCTGCAGAGGTCCACATCTTCCCAGTACATGAAAAAACGCTCGTCCAGAACGCCGACCCGCTCCAGCGCCTCCTTCCGGACGACCATGCAGGCCCCGGACACCCAGTCGACCGCCATGGGGGTCTTCCCGTCCGAGCGGAAGTGAAGCATGTTCCTCCGGGAAATGGGATTGTCCGGAAACCAGCGGGTCAGAAGGGAATTCCGGCCGAAAAGGGCCGTCAGCGCCGTGGGATACGACCTTGCCGACCCCTGGATCGTCCCGTCGGGATTCAGGATCCTGGGCCCGAGAACCCCGATGGCCGGGTCCTCCTCCATGCAGCGAATCACCTTTCCGAAGAAGCCGGGATTGAGGACCGTGTCCGGGTTCAGCAGAACGACATAGGGGGCCCGGCTTTTTTTCAGCCCGTCGTTGACGGAACGGGAATAGCCCTCGTTGGATTCCTTGATGGAGAGGTTCACGTCCCCCCATTCCCGGGACACCCGTTCGACGCCGTCGACGGACCCGTTGTCCTCCACGTAAATGTTGAGGGAATTCCCGTTGTTCACCCGGTAGATCGACCGGATGCAGGAAAGAAGGTAATCGGTGCTGTTGTAATTCACGATGACTACATCGACCGGGGGGAAGGTTCCGTTCGTTTTTTTCGCCGAAGGGTCCGCCATGACGTTCAAGCCTCCCCCTCCGCGCCGGTTCCGCGTTTTTCCGGTCTTCCCGCGGCGATCCGTCTTTTCCAGAACATCTCCCTGTCCATGCTTTTCCAAAGATCGCCCTCCGGAACCGATCTCAACCGCTGAATTCTCCGCCGTTTCGCCCACATCTTCCCCAGTCCCCCGAGGGCTTCCATCTTGGCTTTTGCAAAAACCCCTCCACGGCCGCGAATCAGAAAATACAGAAAGGCTGCTATATCATAGATCACGTGTGGAAGGATAGTACGAAATATCAACCGGGACGGCATGTTTTTCACGTACACCCATTCCACATTCCGGTGGCCGTAAAAAACCGACGGAGGCGAATCCCGGCCGATGGTGGAGGCCCACCCGTGGCGTACCACCGCACCGGGCACGAAGATGCACCGGTATCCCCGAAGCTGGGCCCGGAAGCTCAGGTCCACGTCTTCGCAGAGGATAAAGAAGTCCTCGTCGAAAAATCCGATCTCCCGGAGCATGGACATGCGGTACAACGCCGCGCCGGCGCAGGCCCCGAAGACCCACTCCTCCCGGGAATAGGCCTCCGACGGCGCGCCCCTTCCCCGGAGTACGGCCGCTCCCGCAACGGTGTACCCGTCTCCGGCGCGGTCCACCGTGGCCGGCCTGTCCAGGAAAACCATTTTCGAAGCGGCGAATCCCGCCGGGGGATGGCGCTCCAGAGCATCCACAAGGCTCAGAAGCCAGAGGGGGTCCGCCTCGGCGTCGTTGTTCAGGAGCGCCGCATAGGGCGTCGAGACGGTCTCGAGAGCCCGGTTGTTGGCCACGGCGAACCCGGTGTTGCGGGGCAGGGAAATCACCGCGACCTCGGGATACCGGCGCCGGACGAAATCGACGGAACCGTCGGTGGAACCGTTGTCCACGAGGAGCGTCCGAAAGGACCGGAACCGCTGGCCCCGGAGGCTCTCCAGGCACAGGGGAAGCAGGTGCTTCCCGTTCCAGTTTGTGACGATCACCGACACGGATGGAGAATCCATGGAGTCTCCGGACGTCCTTCCAAGGCGGAAGTCATTCCTCCCGAACGTGCAAGACGCCGGGATGACGCATTTTCGAACGGCAGGGGAAAAAGCCCCAAAGGCGCGGCGGCCGCATCCCGGGGACCGGGGCATACGGAGCGTACGCCGCGGGAACGGGGGATGAAGCGCGACGCGGCATGGAAGCCTTTTGCGAAGCCGTCATTTTTTCCGGCAGAGGAAGAGGCTGCGGCCGTTGGGCAGCGCCTTCTCCCCGAGAAACGTGAACAGCCGGCCAAACGCCCCCCGAAACGTCTCTCCGTCATAGGGCAGGTGGCCGTCCTTCCGGTTCCGGAGCAGTTTTTTCACCATGGGATCTTCCGGCGGCACGAACTCGACGACCAGGTGCCGGGAGATCCGCGCGAGCCAGCGGGCGATCCTTTCGAAGGGGATGGAACCCGTCAGGACGAGGTGGTGAAGCAGGGCGAGGGCGAGGACAAGATCCGCCGGTCCCCGGTCCGCGAGGCCGGGCCGCTCCGAACCCTCCCAGCCCAGTCCGGGGGAGGGATTGGCAAGATCCATCGTCAGGGGCAGGACGGGCAGCCCCTTCTCTCCCGTCAGCTTCCCGTACATGAATTCCGTGCAGGCGGCGTCGCTGTCGACCGCGGCGACGAAAGCCCCCCGTGAGGCCGCCAGCTCCGAAAATTCCCCGGTGTTCGCCCCGAGGTCCCAGACCGTTTCGGGTTTCACGGCATCGAGGGCCCCGGACACGAACGTTGCCTTGTCCCCCACGTCCTCCGAGCTGTAAGTCCGGATCTCCCCGTAGGCCTTCCAGAGACTTTCCCCTTCACGCCACCGGAGCTTCTCCACGGTTCTTCTCAGGGAGCGGACGAGCCCCGTCAGGCCCTGGTCGCTCACCTTCGGCGTTTTCACCGCCTCCGCCCCCCCGAGGTCCTCCTTCCGGTCGGCCTTTTTCTGGAAAGAGGCGTGCAGGGTCAGGTGCATCCACAACCCCGGCCGGTACCGGGCCTTCCAGGGAAGCATCCGGACGGCCAGGTCCAGGGGATACCCGTCGATGTAATTCCGCCAGAGGGCCAGCGTCCGGACGTCCCGGTACGCCGCGAGGGCGAGGGGAGCGAGAAAATGGGAACAGAACTGGCGGTAAGCCACCCAGGGACTGTCCGGAACCCGCTCTCCAAGGGACAGGGTGTCGATGAGCAGGACCTTTTTGCCGTCGAACTGGACGTTGAACGCGCTGGCGTCCCTCAGCCAGAATCCCAGGGGGAGGAGTTCCTCCATGAGGTCGATGTGGAGCAGGGCCGCATCCTTCAGCATGGAGAAGGTCCATTCCCAGGGGTAGCTCACCATGGGAAGCCTGGGATGGGCCAGGCAGAAAACGGTTCCCTCGGGAACGCCTTCGCCGCCGGGTTCGATTTCCACATGTGGAACCAGGAGCCCTTTTCGTGACAGGCGTTCGAAGATCCCCTTTTCCTTCGCCCTGGCGTAGCTTTCCGCGCCGGGCGCGAACACGGCCCGGAGGACCTCCCCGTTCCTCGTGAAAACGGTTCCCGAGGGGTCGCGGAAGGAACCGGAATCAGTTTTCATCCCCATCGCGCTCCGCCGGCCCGCTCTTTTTCGCTCCGAAAAGGGTTTTCAGCCTCTTCCAGAAGACCCCCAGGGAAACCCCCACGGCAGCCACGGCGGCCAGGACGCCCTGGATGATCATGCTCCCCGTTCCGGGATCGAGATAGGCAAAGGCGACCCCCGGAAAGAGCGGGGAAAGAAGTCCGAAGACGGTTATTCCAAGAATCCTTCTTTTCCACATCTTTCCTTCCTCCCATGGTGGATTTGCGCGAAGAGGACCTGCCCCCTTCCCCGGCGAAAACCGGGAACAGGCCGCTGAAGTATAAGGCCCGGTTTACCAATTTTTTGCCTGAAAGCAAAGCCCTAATTTCAATGGAACCGTCCTTTCCCGGCCGCCGGAACGGGGGAGCCGCCGCCCCGGCCGGGCCTCAGCGGGAAACCACGGCGTCCCGTACCAGCCGTCCATTCTCGATCCTGTAACAGACGAATTCCTTGTTATCGTAGATCATGAACGTTCTCGTCCTGTTTTCCGTAAAGGACCGGGAATCAAGAAGGGATCGGCCCTCGAACGACGGCGCAAGCGGGATGCCGGCGCCCCGGAGAATCGTCGCCGGTACGTCCAGAAGCATGGTTTCCGCGGCCGACGTTTCGAACGGCGTTCCTGCGCTCCTTCCCGCCGGTTTCACGAGAAGGAGGGCGCTCGAAGCGTTCCGGGCCAGCTCCATGGATTCGATATCCTTGAGGTTTTCCCTCCTTCCGTGATCGGCGTGAATGACGATCATGGCGTCGTCGAAACGGCCCAGCGCCTTCAGCGTCCCGAGGAACTCGCCGACGAGCTTCATCGCGCACCGGGCCTGTTCACCGGAAGACGTTCTCTGAAGCCCCTTTTTCCCGATGCAGTAGGAACAGTCGGCGGAAAGGATGTACGGGGCATGGGGAAGCATGACATGGATGAAGGTGTACCGGTTCCGGTCCGGCAGGAATTTTTCGATCCCCATGAAGTTCATGAAGGTGTGCAGGGAAATGAGTTCGAAATGGCCGGGCATGCCCTGCTGGTTCTGAAGGGCCTGGAGGTCGTCCGGGGAGATCAGCATCCGGGAGAGGAACCCGGGGAGGTTCGCGTACACCCAGAGGGTGCGGAACGTATCCCCCGCGTTTCCGTACTTGTCGAGAAGGGATTCGTCCATCAGGTCCGTCAGGTGATCGAACAGGGTCGGCGGCAGGGGGTAGAACTTGTCGACCATGAACATGAACCCGTAGCGCTCGTAGCCCGCGTCTTTCAGGGGAATCAGCATGGAGGGCCCATTCCGGAAGGCCCTTTCGTAATAGTCCAGCGACTTCCCGAGATCGAACCGGCCCCCCGCAAAGACGGAGGGAATGGACAGCGCCGTCCCCCCGTAGTTCGAGACGTTTGCCGGGTAATAGACGAATCCGGCAAGCGCCTCCCGGACTTCGGCCGTCAGGGCCGCTTCGAACATGTCCGTCTGGAACTCGTCGAGAACGAGATGGTAGATGTTCGGTCGCGCCGCCCCCCCGGAGGGGGCCGCCGCCTCCTGGCGGACGGGTGCGCCGGAACCGGCGGGCGCCGGCGGAAGCGAGGCGGACGTCAGGAACGTGAACGTCTCGTACACGGCCAGGAGCGCGCCGAAGCAGGCGAAGTAGACAAAGACCCGGCGGGGATCGACGGAACGGAGGAGAAAGGGAACCGCGCCCAGGAAGACGGCGAGAAGAAGGAGGGTTCCGGGCATCGTGTCCAGGAAGGGACAGGGCCCGTTCAGGGCGTGAAACACGAGAAAGGCGGGGCCGAGAAGGAAATAGGCCCACAGGAGAATCCGGGTCAGCCGGTTCCCCCGGAGGAGATGAAGCGCCAGGATCAGGGCACCGGCGCAAAAGGCCGCCGCGAAGGCCGCCGCGAAGGGCTTGAGGACCCAGAGCCGGTGTCCCAGAAGCTCCTGATTGCCCAGATAGAGGGAATTGGCCGAACTCACGAAGAGCAGTAGCGGCGTGGGCACCAGGACAAAGACAAGGCCGATCCGGCGCAACGGTCCGAGGAAAGGCCGAAGCCTTCTTTTCAGGAAATCGAGGGAAAAAAGAGCGGCCCCCAGGAGGAGGAAAAACGCGAAGGCGTACCCTCCGATCCCTCCTTCCGTCAGACGGGAAAGTTTGTCGGCGGTCATGAAGCCGGAATCGTTTCCCGAAGTCTCGATGCGAAGGGCCCCGTCATGAACCTGGAAAGACCGGATGTCACGGATCGGCACGAAGTCCCGGACGATCTCCCGGGGCGTCCAGGAACGAACGGTGAGAAGCCCGTATTTCAGGGCGACGGACCCGAACTCCATGAAGGAAGGATACGCAGTCCCCGGATCGATCCGGATCCGCTCCGTTCCGGAAGGAATCCGGACGGTGAGCTTCCTGAACCGCGTTTCGTCCATTTTGACGTAGAACTTGCAGGAATCCTTCTCATTGAATCCCTCCCCCCGGTCGTAAAAAACCTGGAGAAGATCCTCCCCTCCCCCCTTCACCGTAAGGACAAGGGCGTTGAAGGGAAGGGGCAGGGTCACGAAAAGCGCAAGCGGGGACAGGAGAAGGATCGCCGCCGCCGTCTTCCTGTGAAGAGGGATCGTTTTCCATCGTCGCAAGACGGAGGCTCCCGATCTTTTCACAACGGACAGGATCGGCCGCCGGGCAAGAAAGAGAACGAACGCCGGAAGGAGGCAAAGGTTCCACCAGATCCTCGCGGCCTTCCGCGATGCGGAGAGAACGGCTTCCTGATCGACGGGAAACCGGAACGCCGGGTTGTCTCCCGTGCTTTCGACGCGAAGGGCCCCTCCCTCCCATCGAAGATCCCGGATCTGCTGAAAGGAGGCGTTTCCGGTGATTTCCTCCGGGGAGAACGCATGGATCGGCACCCGCCGGACCAGCCTGAGGGATCGGATGAAATACGGGCCCTTCCGGGTACCCGGATCGATCCGAATGAAATCGACCCTGCCTCCGGGATAGGGGAAACGGAGTTTCCGGAACTTTTCGTCCCCCGGAAACACCGCTTTTGCCGATTCGCTTTCGGAAAAGCCGGACCCGGTATCGAAGAACACCTGGCACGTGTCGGCATGGTCCGATCGTATCTCCAGCTCCAGCCCGTTCGGCGGCAGGGTGAACCCCGCAAGGTTTCCCCCGAGGATGAGAAAAACGAACAGGAAAAGACCGATTCTGCCGGCGATCGAATTCACGATGGGTTCCTTCCTCCTCCCGTCACCGGACGGGGACCGTTTCCTGCCCGCCCCGGAAACGGTCGAACCATCGGATGATGGCTTTTCTGCAGGGCTTCTCCACGGCGACTTGCACAAAAAATGCCGCAAGAAGGAGCAGAACCCAGAAGATGCCGTACGCGGCGGCATCGAAGCGATCGGCCGCCGTCCCGAACCGGGAAACATAAAAACGGATCCCGATCTGATGAAGGAGATAAATCGAAAAGCTGAGTTCTCCGAGTTTCACGAGAATTCCGTTCCCCAGCCAGTGCGAAATCCTCCCCCTTTCGAAGGCCATGACCAGGATCAGGGGGGCGTAGAAGAGGGAGGGCCATCCGCTGGATTCCACCCATTTCGCCGCCCCGTAACCGAGAAGGGGGTAAAGGGTCTTCAGGATGGGATAGGTGCCCAGGATCGCGGCGATCGCAAACAGGCAGACCCCGGTTTCCAGGAGGGTTCCCCGCCGCGTATTCCCGGGCGCCGTTCTCCTCCGCCGGAGATACAGGAGCCCCAGGGACATGCCCAGGGTGAACTCGAAGAGCCTCGCCAGGGGGCTGATGTACACCAGTCCCAGGGCGGCCGGTTTCCCTTCCCCGCCCAGGGGGGGAAGATCGTAGACCCTGCACAGGACAATGAGAAGGAGGGCAAGAAAAAAGGAAAGGATGAGCTTGACGTGCCAGGTGCGGTTCAGCCGGTAAAGGAGAACGGGGAAAAAAAGATACAGGGCCCACTCGGCCGACACGGCCCACGAAAGCCAGTTGACGGAGAAGAAGTATTCCTTCACCGGTATCCAGCCGTGAACCATGAGGAAATTCGATGCGGCCACGGAAATCGGGGGGCGCCCCCCCGGCGCGAACAGGACCACCACGAAAAATGTCAGGATATGAAGCGGCCAGATCCGGGCAAGCCGGGATACCATGAATTTCATGATGTCCCGTCCCCTGTCCAGGGAGGGGTATACGCAGGCGAGGATGAATCCGGAAAGAAGGAAGAAAAAACAGACCGGCTGGCCGGTGTTGATGTATTTCTGGATTTCCGTTCCGATGCCGAAATGCCCCACCGAATGGTGCAGGACAATGACGGCGGCGGCGAAAAATCGCAAGGCGGTGAGAGAGGGAATGGCGATGCGCCCGTTCCCTGTTGATCCGGTCATCAGCGTCTCCCGAATGGTGCAGGACGATGACGGCGGCGGCGAAAAATCGCAAGGCGGCGAGAGAGGGAACGGCGATGCGCACATTCCCTGTCGATTCGGTCATCAGCGTCTCCCGAGGAAATCGGTCACGCCCTGACGGAAGCCCCCCTGGGGCGGTTCGCCACCCCGCAAGTCCGACAGAACTCAGGCTGTCTTCTTAGCACGGCGGCGGCTCACCGTCAAAAGGATTCCGGAAATCCGAAGGATCCATGAAATAAAAAAAAGGGAAAGGCAGGGTTTTGGGAACCCTGCCTTTCCCTTCATCGTTACGGTACCGGATCAGGCGCCGGGAAGCGAATCCAGCATGGCGCCGCTGAAGTCGCCGGTAAACTGGACGGCGATCACGTCGCCGCCCGCCGAATAGGTGATGTGGGTGGCGCCTTCAAGGGCCCCTTTCTCCAGGAAGAACCCGGAAGCGAACCCGGAGCGATAGCCTCCCGCCGCCAGGTCGAAGGAATCGGTCGCGATCTCCTCGCCTTCGTCATTGTAGGCTTTGAGTTCGATCGTGACCTCGGCGTCGCCGGGATTCACGAAGACGATGCCGGTCCAGCCCGCCTGGTCCAGCGTCATGAACACGCCCGACGAAGAGGGAAGGGCGGACGAAGCCCGGCTCTGGGCGATGGGGGGCTGGTATTCCGCATCCCCGGAAACCTGGTACGCCTCGAAGGTCGTCCGGGCCAGGCCGTCCACGCCGAGCAGCTCATAGCCCACGGCGCCGTCCTGTTCCGACTCGAGAACGATGTACCGGATCGTCTCCGGCGATTCGAAGGTCGCACCCACCGGGTAGACGATCCTTCCCAGGGGGGCCAGGGTCACCCCGACGGCCGTGCCGACTTCCGCGCCCGAGGCGTCGTAGGCCAGGAGGGTCCCCGTGAAGGATTCCTCCGTGCCGGTATAGACGATGATGATGTCCGTCTCCCAGACCTTGTCGCCGCCGGCGGAAAGCTGGCTCACCACGTGGGGGTAGTAGAGCCTGTACGCCGCCGATGCACTCGGAACCGAGACGGTGATCGTGACCGTGTCCGTGTCCGAAGCCTGGTAACTGTCTGTGACAGTGAGCTGGAACACGAGGGTCCCCGCCTCATCGGGAGCGGTGAAGGCGGGACTCGACGCAGTCGGGTCGGACAACGTGACCTCGGTCCCGGAGAGCTGGGTCCAGGCATAGGTAAGCGCGCCTCCCTCGGGATCGGACGACCCGGTCCCGTTCAGGGTGACCGTCGTTCCCGTCTGAACCGACTGGTCCGCCCCGGCGTTCGCAGTGGGGGCCTCGTTGGACGACCCCACGGTGATGGTCACGGTGTCCGTTCCGGACATCATCTCATCGTCATACACGCGGAGACGGAAGGTCAGGGCCGCCGTCGAACCCGCCGCCACATTGGGCGCCGTGAAGGTGGGTTTCTGGGCGTTGTTGTCGGAAAGGGCGACTCCTGTCCCCGAGAGCTGCTCCCAACTGTACGAAACGATGGTCCCGTCGCTGTCGGACGATCCCGATCCGTCGAGGGTGACCAGAGTGCCGGATTCGACTATCTGGTCGGCCCCGGCGTTCGCAGTGGGGGGCGTCGGGGTCCTTTGCACAAAAATCGCCTTGAAGTTTTTCGTCGTCGAGTCCGCCGTTGCCGGGAGCGTGATGGTAACCGTCTGGTTGGTGCTCGAGACTTCTCCCTCCCATCGTGAGAACGTGTATCCCTCGTTCGCGGTGGCGGTCAGATAATAGGAGATACTCCCTTCCGTAACGTAGTTGCATTTGCCTTCAACCGAGCCACTCTCCTCATTGTAGCATGTCACCTTCTGCAGTTTTTCCGTTACGGGGGTAACTTCCACATTTCCTGCTATAGCAATCGGGCTGACAGTCACGGCCAGCGTAAAGTAGCACGTGCCTCACCCCGCGGCCGCCGGCTTTGCCATGGACAGCGTAAGGATAATGGCAAGCGCCAAGGCCATAAATGACCACATCGGGATCTTTTTGACCACCCTCTTCATGTTTCCTCCTCGAAAGAGTGTAATTTTTCTCTTACTGCATGAGGTTATTGCAATAAACATACCGCATTCCGGAGAAATCTCCGTGACGGCCCGCTTCCCCGGGGACCGGCGTCAATTCCGGGGTTTCCGGATCTCCCCTGGGCTTCAGAACCCTTTGCGGGTCTCGCTTTTCAGACACCATCGTTGAAAAAGCCCGCCTTTCGGGGATTTTCAACGAAAATTTCTCCCGGGCGGGTTCGGGGCATCCTATCGGATTGCGGGCCTCCTGTCAAAAAAATGTAATCGGAACGTCAAAATCGTCACAAAAATTTGATCCTCCTCATGGCGACGAAGGTCATCTTCAGGAGAAGCCACCCGTGCCGGAATCTTTGGATCTGCGTCCTCCCGTAGGTCCGTTCCCGGTATTTCACTGGGATCTCGACGATCTTGAGATTCAGCCGGGCGGCGCCGAAGAGGAGGTCGAAATCCCCGAAGGGGTCGAGTTCCCCGAAGTAGGACCTTCCGGCGGCGATGTTTTCATAGTCCTCCCGCCACAGCACCTTGGTCCCGCACAGGGTGTCCCGGATCGGCTGTTCCAGGAGGTAGCCGAAGGCCATGCTGAAGAACTTGTTCCCCAGGAGGTTCAGAAAACGCATGGCCCTGTCCTCCATCTGGTAGACCAGCCTGGACCCGTTGATGAACTCCCCCTTCCCCTTCGAGAGGGCTTCGAAAAACTTGGGGAGGTCTTCCGGGGGGACGGTGAGATCGGCGTCGAGGATCATGAGGACGTCACCGGTCGCCCTGGAAAAGCCCTCCCGAACGGCGTCCCCCTTTCCCTCCCCCGGCTGCCGGAAGACGCGGATCTCCCGGTCGGGGCGGGCGTCCCGCACCCGCTCGCACTCCTCCAGGGTACCGTCTCCGGAATGGCCCTCCACGAAAAGGATTTCCGTCCGGCAGCCCATGGCGGGAATCCTGGCCGCCGCCGGCGCAATGTTCCCCTTTTCGTTCCGGCAGGGCACGATGACGGACGTGGAGATCCGCCCGGGGTCCTTCCTCGGGGTCATGGGGCGGGCGATGAGGATTCCGTTCAGGCACAGGCGGCTGATGAGGGGGAGGTTGGCCAGGACGCGGTTCGCGAAGGCGGAAACGCAGGGCACCCGGACCGGTGCGAGGATCTTGCTTTCCCGCCGGACCACCTCGAAATCCGCCAGGAACAGGAGATTGGCCATGTCCGTCATGGGCAGCCAGTGCTGGAGCGGCTGCTTCATGCGGAGCCCGACGGCCTCGCCGAACTTGAGGACCGGTTCCCAGAGGTAATTGTAAGAGACGAGAATGACCCGGGTCCGGGGATCGCAGACCTTGTGCAGCTCCCGGAGGGCCCTCTGGATGTCGTCGACGTGTCCGATGGTCTCCACCAGGATGACGTACTGGAATGTCTCGCCGATCCGGAGATCCTCCAGGTCCCCCGTCTCGAACCGGAGATGGGGAAAGTTTTTCCTGGCTTCGGCGACCATCCCGGGACTGATGTCGATTCCAAGGCCCCTTACCGGCCGGAGGGCGTTCAGGAGTTCCCCCGTTCCGCAGCCGATCTCGATGACCGACGAGCCGGGAGGAACCACGAGCCGGAGATACCTTTCCAGTTCCCCGTGGTAGAATGCCCCCTTCCGTCTCCATTTCTTCCTTTCGGCCGCCACGGAATCGAAGTAACGGACCCGTTCCTCTTTCGTCAACGATCGCCCCTTCCCTGTCTTGAAATCAATCTCCCGGCGCGCGGGTCCGGCCCCTCCCCGGCGTCATTCCTTCCGTCCCGGAGCCGTCCCCCGCCTTTTCCGCGGAGATGAACAGCGACCCCGCCGCCTCCCTGAGGAGAGGGATTCTCTCCAGCATTAAACAGAAGGCGGCCGAAAAATCAAGCACCCCGGCGGGCAGCAGGGGGTGAAGGAAGTCGAAGGGGACGATCCGGACCCTGGAAAAGCCCCTGGAACGGAGGAGACGGCCCAGTTTCCACCGGATGAAAGCGGTCTCGTCGGGGGATTCCCCCATCCATCTCCCGAAAAAGGGCAGCTTTTTCATCGCCAGCACCTGGGGGTTCACCAGGTTCGGCTCGGCGAAGGCGATGCGGCCTCCCGGCTTCAGGACCCGGAGGATTTCCGGCAGCGCCCTGTCGAGATCCAGGTGGTGGAGGATGGAACTCCCGAGAACCCGGTGAAAGGATCCCGACCGGAAGGGAAGGCCGTGGGCGTCCCCTCTGAGGAAAAAGGCCCTCCCTTGCCCGATTTTCTTCCCCGCTTCGGCGAGGAGCGGTTCCGACACGTCCATGGCCGTCACGGACGCGCCGAGACCGGCCAGGGTCGCCGCCAGGGATCCCGTTCCGCAGCCGATCTCCAGGACCTCCGCCTCCGGGCGGATCCCTGCCGTCAGCAGGGCTTCCCTTCTCCGCCACCGGAGCCTTCCCGCCGGGCTTCCCCAGTTCCAGACGTTCTCCGGCCCTCGGGCGGAAAGGTACCGGCCGTGGGCGATCTCGCGGCGCACGCGGCCGCCGTCGCCGGGCGGAACCGCCGCCCCCGCTTTTTCCCTCCCGCTCAATGGCTCCGAACCCATCTCATTTCCTTTCCAGGGGCACGAGAAGCCGTTTGCCGCCCCAGTCCGTTCTTCCCCCGTCGGGAAGAAGGAAAAGATCCGGCGGTTTGTAGATTCCCAGGGCCAGGGCCGCCGCCCCCTTCAGGTCGTTTTCAGGGATCCGGACGCGGTCCCGCCAGCATGCATCCTTCCGAACGGCCCGCTTTCCGGGATCCTGGCCGTAATCCCCCTGGGCCAGGATGACGCCTTCGGCGTTCACCATGTGGAGGAAGACAATCCCGTCGAGCCTGGCCTCGTCCTGGCTTTTCCAGAAAAGATCCAGGACCAGGCCGTTTTCGTCCCGCCGCATTTCAAGGCCTTCCAGGGAGAACCTGCCCCCGAAGCGGATTCCTCCGGCGACGGACGCCCCGCCGGAAAGCATCCGCTCCATCCCCTCCCCGGTGAGCCAGCGCCGCGGATTCGCCTCCTCGAAGATTTCCCGCCACCCGTCCCGGTTCCGCAGACCGTCGACGGCCAGTGAGAAGCGCTCCCGATCGGTGATCTCCAGGAGGCGCAAAGACGTTTCCGAGCGGACCGCGACTCCCGACGAAGAGGGATCGAGTCCGGTGAGCCACGACCGGACGAGGCGCTTTTCCGAGGGGAAATCGGGGGCGAAGGCCGCTTGGAGCACCCTTGCCGCCTCGGCGGGAGGGGACACCGGTTCGAAAAGGATGAAATCGGCCGACGCCATCTCCGCAAGGACGATGACGGGCGGGCGGTCCCACCGGATGGCGGTCCTGGAAAAGAAAGAGGGCTTTCCCGGGTCGATCAGGCGCCTGTAACCACCCACCCCTGCGAACACGGCATTGCCGTGGTCCTCCGAAGGAAGGTACACGAGGAGGTTCCTTTCCCTTTTTCTCGCCTCCTCGACCAGGGCTCCCGCCTGCCTGGCCACGTCGGCAAGCCCCCCGGAATCGACGTGCACCCCGAGGAAGGGACCGGCGCACGGGAAGGGTTTCCCGGGAAGGAGGAGAACGATAAGCAAAAGGGGAGGAAGAAGGGCGAGGCCCGCAAGGACCTTTTTCAGGGAATTCCCCGTCCGTTCCAGGACCTCGATGAGCGGGGGGAAGACGAGGACGACGGCCATGAGAAGAAAAGGGTAGAAATACCGTACCTGGGATTTCCCCGTGGCAACGAGCCAGAACCACAGTCCGATCCCGAGCACCGCAAGGGTCGCCGGAATCCAGGAGCGGGACGGGGATTCCCCTTCCCGTTCCGTCTCCCGGCTCCGCCGTGAAACGCCGGCCAGGACGGCGATTGCTGCAAGGAACACGAGCCAGTGGAGCCCCACGCTGAAATGGACCTGCCGCAGGAGGACCGGCCCCCACCGTTCGAGGGGCCACTCGCTCAAGAGAACCTCCATGGCCTTTCCCCCGAGGGACAGGGTCTCCGGGGAGAGATACCTGGAGAGCAGGGCGGCGTACAGGGCGGCGCCGTAAACGAGAAGGAACGCACCGAGGCAGGCGGCGACATACCGGTCCGCGCGTCCCTGTTTGCTCCAGGGGAAAAGGGAAAGGAACCACACGAGGAAAACGGCCCCCATGATGAGGATCCCCGAGGGCTTGATGAAAAGGCAGAAGGCCGCGGCAGCGATGCCGGCGGCCGTCAGGGCCGTGGAGCGGGCCTGGGCCCCCCGGGCGACGAGGGCCGCCGCGAGGGCGGCGACGGCCCCGAGCGCGGTGTCCACAAGCCCCCAGCAGGTCGGCCAGGGATAGACAGGGGAAGGCCGGGCCGGTTCGAATTGATAGAACAGGGGGAGCGAGGAAAACGCGACGACGAGGACGAGAACGAGCCAGGCGCCCCCCTTCCGCTCCCGGGCCCTTCTCCCCGCCGTCCAGAGAGCGAGGGCGAAAAGGACCACGGGAAGAAAAACCGTGCGGAAATAAAATCCCCGGTATTCATCGGAAAATCCGAAGGGATACGTGACGAGGACCGTCCCCGGCGGCCGGATGGCCGGTTCCAGGTCGAGGGGGTTGAAGGGTTTCCCCTCCCCGGCGGCATCCCAGAAGGCTTTCGCCTTCGAGGCGTAGCTCAGAACGTCGAAGAAAGGTTCCTGCCGGGTTTCCTGGACGCGGAGAAACACGAGCGTCCCGAGAAGGGCGAGGAACGCCGCAAGGACGGCGAAAGGCAGCCTGTCCCTGCCCGGTGTTCCCGCATGCCCCGGGGCGGTCATTCCGTCACCGGCCTTTCGATTGCATCCACTCCCACGTCCTGGCGATCCCCTCCCGCAGGGACACCGTCGGGACCCAACCCGCCTCGGTCCGGATTTTCCGGATGTCCAGGCAGTTGAGGGGGGTGTCGAGCTTTCTCGCCGGCGTGAACCGGACCTCGGGTCGCCGGCCCGTCACGGCGCCGATGGTCTCCAGGATCTCGAGGAGGGACGTGGCGGTGCCGCTTCCCACATTGTAGACCGGGGAAGGGAGGTCCTTCTCGACGGCAAGGAGCAGGGCCCGGGTCAGGTCGCTCACGTGAAAGTAATCCCGGGCCACGGTCCCGTCCCCCCAGATGGTGATCTCCTCGTTTTGCAGCGTCCTTCCGAGAAAGACCGCCACGGCGCCTTGGACGCCGCTCGTCCGCTGCCGTTCCCCGTAAGGATTTCCAAGCCGGAGGACGGTGTGCCGGAGGCCGTGGAGATGGTGGAACAGGGTGAGGTACTTTTCGACGGCGAGCTTGGTGATCCCGTAGGAGCAGATGGGGTTCGTCCCGTGGGATTCGGGAATGGGAAGGGTCTCGGGAATCCCGTAGACCGTCCCGCCGGAGGAGGCGAAGACCACCTTCCGGACCCCCTGGCGAACGGCCTCTTCCAGGAGGTGGATGGAGCCGATGACGTTCGTCTCCACGTCGTACCCGGGATTCTCGTTCGACGGCCCCGGGAGGGTCGTGGAGACGAGATGAACGACCGTCTCCATCCCTTCGAGGGCTTCGGCCACGGCGCGCCGGTTCTCGAAATCCCCCCCCAGGACCTCGATGGAGGGAAGGGAACGGTGCAGGTTCTCCGCGCTGATGTTGGGAAGGTCGAAAACCCGGACCCGGTGGCCCCTTCCGGCAAGGGCGTCCACCAGGTGAGACCCGATGAATCCCGCTCCGCCCAGGACAAGACAGTTCATTGGCTCCTCTCTCCGAATCCGTCGTCCGGCCCTTCAGGGCCGGCGTTTCCGCCGCCGGGGCTGAAGCCCCGGACTACATTTACCGGTGCACCGAATCCCCGGTCGCCAGGGCGCGGTAGACCCCCTCGATCTCGCCGGCATAGGATTCCATCGTTCTCGGCGCGGGGGCGTTCCGGGAAAGCCTTCCGACGAGATCCCCGTCCCGGCACAGCCGTTCCAGGATCCGGGCCAGTTCGCCGTCGTCCCCCCGCTCGAAGAGGAACCCGTTTTCGCCTTCCCTGATGAGCTCGCTCGTCCCGCCGACCCGGGAGGCGATGACGGGAACCCCCGCCCGTTGCGCCTCGAGAATCACAAGAGGGGAATTCTCGTGCCACAGGGACGGGACGACGAGAACGTCCATGCCGCCCAGAACTTCCCCCGTTCTCTCTCCTGGAAAGGTGCCGCAGAACCGGACCCGCCCGTCTCCCCCGGCGAGGCACCGGAGACGTTCCCCGTAGGAGGGGAACCATCCGGCATCGCCGTAAAGGAGAACCTCGACGGGAAGATCCGCCGGAAGCCTGCGCAGCGCCTCGAGCACAACGTGGGCGCCCTTGTGCTCGTAAAGGGTTCCGATGAACCCGGCACGGAACGTTTCCCTCCCCCCTCGATCCGCCGCCCGGGGGGATGTTCCGTCGCCGCCGGGGATCCCGAAGGGAACCCGGCGGATCCGCTCCCGCTCCACCCCGAAACGGGCCAGGGTCTCCCCCATGAAGCCCGTGGCGACGAGGATCGCGTCGATGCGGTTCATCCGTTCCCGGAGGATGCCCGGCCTCGCCGCAAGCGCCTTCGCCATGGCGGGGATGCTCCGTTCGGGCCAGGGGACCATCCCGGAGATCCGGGCAAGCCTTCCCAGCACCCTTGGCGGAAGGGCCCGGAAAAACCTTCCGGCGGCGCCCCCGTGAATCCCCGCCAGGTGGGCGATGCAGTTCGCCCCGTCCCCGTCGGGCCCTTCGCACAGGGAAAGGTCGGGAAGAAGCAGCTGGTTCGTCGGGCACAGGGGCCAGAAATCGGTGACCGTGTACACCATGGGGATTCCCAGTTCGAGACAGACGGCGACGGCGGAGGCGGAGACCCGCTGGAGATGATAGAAATGAACGACGTCAGGCCGGAATCGCCGGAGTTCCCTCCGGAAGAGGCCGGCGAAGAAGAGGTTTTCATACTCGGCCTCCATGGGGTTTTTCGGGAGGAGGGACCAGGTGTTGGAATGGCGGAACCGGAAGACGGGAAGTCCGCCATACTCGTAAGCGTCCTCGGCGTTTTCCCGGGAGAACTGTCCCTTCACGGGATACCCGGTGAACACGACGGCCTCATGCCCCCGGGCGCGCATTTCCCGCGCCGTGCGCAGGGTGAGCACCTCCGTCCCCGCGCCGTACTCGGGGAAGAACTGGTGGGTGGTGTAGGCGATCCTCATGACCTCCCGCCGCGGAGAACCGATTCGTAGACGGCGACGACCTCCCGGGCATGGTCCTCCACGTCCTTCCGGTACGAGGCGTTCCGGGAGAGGATTTCGACCCACCGGGGGTCGTCGGTAAATTTCCGCAGAACGGCCGTGAGGTGGTCGCGGTCGTTTTTCCGAAAGGTGAATCCGTTCTCTCCGTAACGGACGAATTCGTTCATGCCCTCCACGTCGGTCACCACGACAGGGGTCCTCGTCGCCAGGCCGTAGAGCAGGACGAGGGGGCTGTTCTCATACCACCGGGAAGGGATGACGAGGACGTCGAAACCGGCGAGCCGTTCCGTGAGGTCCTTCGGGGGGAAGGGATCGCGAAACGAGACGCCCTTCGCCCCGTCCGCCGCCTTCCGCAGCGCATCCATGTAGGGGCGGTCCTGATCCCCCGGCCCGTAGACGGTCAGGGTGGCGTTCTTCGTCCCGAGGCGGAGAAAGGCGTCGACCAGGAGATCCACGCCCTTGTGGGCCGTGATCTGGCCGATGTAGCCGAACCGGACGGGTCCCCCGCCGTTCTTTCTCGGCCGGTCGAACCCCCGGACAAGTTCCTGGCTGATGCCGAAATGGATCTTTCTCAGCCGCTCGGGGTAGAAGCCGTTGTCGCCATAGGCCCGGTACAGGAATTCCGTGGGCGCGATCAGGGCCCGGTAGGTTCCGTAGAGGTGCCGGAGGGTGTTTTTCCGCGCCGTGACGTCGAGGACATGTCCCGCCAGGGCGCCCCGGCTGAGACCGGGCACCTGGATCAGGAAAGGGAGAAGACGGGAAACCCCCGCGACGAAACGGTCCCGGCGGATCCAGGGCTTCACCGCCCGCCTGAGGGGAAACGCGCCGGCCCTGCGGAGGTAGCAGGCAAGGCAGTTGGACGAGAACCGGTCCGGGCCGAGGCACAGCGAGCCGTCGTGGGCTTCGAGCTTGTTGTTGAAGCAGAATCCGAAGAAGTCCGTCAGCGTCGCCACGGCGGGAATCCGGGATTCCCCGACGGCTTCGAGGAGGCTTCCCGTGTGGTTGATCAGATGGGTGACGTGGACCAGGTCCGGGCGGACCTCCCCGAGGACCTTCCGGAAAAGGGGTTTCAGCTCGGGCCGGTAATAGGTGTCCTTGAAACGGCGGTTGGGCATCCCGTTCAGGTCGATCACGTGGACGGGAAAGTCGTCGTAGACATAGGAGGTAAGCAGCGCCCCCGGCCCCTCCTCGCCCCAGGGGACGGCCGTGAGAATGGACGCCTCGTGCCCCAGCCGGCGCAGCGAACGGGCGAGTTCGAGGGTGTAGGTCTCCGTCCCGTAGATATGGCCCGGGAAAAAGACGTGGACCGGGAGGAGGACCCGGAGGGAGTTTTCTTTTTTACCCTTCTTTTTCATCCGTCCCCAGAAGCTCCCCGTAGAGGGCGCCGTACTTCTCCGCCATGGCCTCCACCGAAAAGAGTTCGTGGACCCTCTTCCGGTTCTCCTCTCCGATCCTGAGCCGTTTTTCCCGGTCGTCGAGAAGCCCGATGAGAATCTTCGCCAGTTCCTCCCGGTCCCGGCCCAGGCACTCGCCGGTGCCGAGAATCTCCTTGAGGGCGCCGACGCGGTACCCCGCCACGGGGATCCCCATGCTCATGGCGAAGGAGGAAACCTGGCCGAAACTCTCCTTCCAGACGGGGGCGACGAAAACGGAGAGCTCCCGGTAGTACCCGGGAAGGCGGTCGTAGGAGACGTACCCGGTGAACCGGACACGGTCCGCCAGCCCCGCCTCGGCCGCTGCTTTCCTCCAGGGTTCGAGGAACGTGCCCCCGCCGACGACGAGGACCCGTGTCGCCGGCCGCTGCCGCGCCACGTCGAGGAGAACCTCGACGGCGTCCTCCCGGAGCTTGTCCCCCTCGAGGCGGTACACCATGCCGATCACGTCGTCGGGAACGGGTGCGCCGTCCCTGCTGAAAAGGGTCAGATCGCTTCCCGGGTGGATCACCAGGGACCGCTCCCTTACCGGCGGCGTGAACTCCAGGGCATAACGGCTCACGTAGACGTAGCGGTCGATGACGTCGTCCACCAGGGGTGCCACGGGGGTGTTCACGTTTTCGATGACCCGGACGGGAAGGCCCCTCAGTCCCTCGAGGACGAGACGGTACCATCCCTCGTCGCATTCCCCCCAGTAGTGGAGATGGACCAGGGACACCTGACGGTCCCGGAGAAAGGCGGCCACGTCGCCGGGCTTCTCCAGACGGGAGAAATCATGGACGGGGATGCCGCGGTACGCCGGCGGGTCGGGAGCGAAGAACGTGATCACCTCCTGGTCGTAACGGTGTCCCAGGCGCTCGAAAAGATCGGCCACGAGCCGGCTCGAACCGCCCGTCATGAAATTGGCGATGGCGTGAACGACTTTTTTCCGGTTCGTCTCCACGGGATGGAGGATCCCGATCTCGCAGGCCCGGAACGGCTCCTCCGTCGGGGCCCCTTCCGCGGGCGGGGACGGCGGTGGGACCCGGTTCCGGGAAAAGCCGCCTTTCAGCCTCCGATACCGGCTCAGCCACTTCCATCCCTTCGACGAATAGATTTCCCGCAGGGTCCGATCCTTCGTTTCCGCTAGGATCCGAAGGTTCTCCACCTCGGCCTGGAGCCGCTCCCGTTCCGCCTGGCCCTCCCGCAGCCAGAGGTCCGCCTGCTGGAGCTGTCCCTCCTTGGCCTCCGCCAGTTCCTCGAGGGCCTGAATCCTTTCCTGCGCCGCGGCGGCCCGCTCCCGGGATTCCCGGAGATGGTCCCCCAGCTCCGTCTTCGCATCCCGGAGCCATCCGTCCGCGCGGGCGAGGGCGAGGTCCTTTTCCTCGAGGGCCCGGGAGAGATCCTTCGTCACAGCGGCGAAGCGTCCCAGTTCCTCCTTCGCCCTTTCGTTCTCCCTGGTCAGGGAGAGGTTCTTCCCCAGTCCGTGGAAGAAGGAGATCACCGCGGCGCCGTTCGACCGGCATTCCTCGAAGAACGCCGTCATGGCGGGATCGGGCCGTTTTCCCGGGGCGAGGACGCCCAGGCCGTTGCCGAAGGGAAACTCGAAGTGGGGCATCCCGGACCGTCGGATCTCCTCCCAGAGTTTCCAGACGCCGAATTCCCGCTCCCGGACGTTGGTGTCGTGGAGAAGGACGACGCCCCGGTCGCTCACCTTGGGGAGCCAGGCGTCGAAATCCCGCTTCACCGCCTCGTAGGTGTGACAGCCGTCGATGTGGAGCAGGTCCGCCGTTCCCTCCTCGAAATACGGCAGGGCCTCGTCGAAAAGGGATTTCACGAGTTGTGAGAACCGGCCGTAAAGGGGGTCGTGATAGGCTTTCAGTTCCTCGAGGACCTCGGATCCGTAGAACCCGGCCTGTTCGTCCCCTTCCCAGGAATCCACGGCATAGCAGGCCGTCCCGAGGCCCAGCTCGTCCACCGCCTGGCAGAAGGCACAGTAGGAATCCCCCTTGTGGGTCCCCAGTTCGATGATGACCCGGGGCCGCAGGATTTCCACCACGGCGAAGGCGAACGGGATGTGCAGGTGCCAGCAGTCCACGTCGGTGAGCCGCCGGGGACTCCGGAACACCCCGGAAAGGGAAAAGACGTCGAACCGGCGGAATGCCTTCTTTTCCTGTGTCACGGGCGCCTGTCCCCCCCTCCTCTTTTTTCGTCGCCACCCCCCGGAGAAAGGGTGCATTTCCGGATCAGGTACCTCCGGACGGCCTGCAGGATCCTCCCCGCCGCGGGAAGGGCGGGCTTTCTGCCCGCCAGGACGGCATCCTGCCAGAGGTCGCTTCCGTCGGAATGGCCGGTCGCCCCCTGCTGCCCGTAAATCTCCAGGACCTCGAATGGCGCGTACCGCGCCAGAACCCGCATCCCGTCGGGGAAAAACCGCCAGCAGTCCACGGGGTAGCGGTGTTCCGGGCCGCCGGAGGGTGCGATGATACAGCAAAGCCCCCCCGGTTTCAAGATCCGCCAGATTTCAAGGACGACGAGCCAGAAAAATTCCACATGCTCCAGGGCCTGGCCGGAAACGACGGCGTCGGCGCTGTCCGGAGGGATCTCCCGCCAGTGGTAGGGATCCCGTAGAACCACGTCCACGTTCTTTCCCGGCGCCAGGTCGATCCCCCGGTACCGCCAGGGGGGCAGATCGAAGAGGGGCCGGTAGGACCCGCCGCTGACCTCGCAGCTCCCGAGATCGTAGATGAGCAGGGGCGAGGCTTTCCTGTCCCCGAGGTGACGGTCCCGGAAAGCGGTCATCTTCTCATAGGAGCTACGATGCATGGCCGCCCTCCACTTTCCCCAGGGAAATTTCCGTTTTCGTCACCGAAAGGATGGCCCCGGGCATCCGCACGGGAACGCTCCGGATCACCAGGGCGTCGTGGACGTAGTGGCACTGGACGTGGTCCGTGAGGCTCCCGTCCGCCACGGCGGCGGTGAGGGAATATTCCTCCTCCCGGAGATTGGGCCAGGAGTCGAGATGAAAGGTGAGGATATACCCGCCCCCTTTGGACAGGGGGGGAAGATCCTTTTTCAGCAGCGCCGTGTTGTCCGCCAGGAGTTCCCGGCCGAGACGGTCCCGGACGACGAATCCCGCCACGGGGCGGTCCACGTTTTCGAGGGCCCGGAAATAGAGGCTGATCTCGCAGGGGTCCCCGGAATAGACGACCCCGGCGGTTCCGTTCCGCGACCGGACCCGGATGGCCTCGATGACCGCCCGCCGGTCGCCGAACTGTTGGCAGGCGCTGTCGACGGGGAGGAAGCCCCGGAGAAGGTCTTCCGGACCTTCCTCCCCCGGGCCCGCCGCGTCCTGCGGCCGCGCACCCGCCGGTTCCTTTTCCCCCTCGTACATATAGGCGAGGTAACGGTCCACCACCTCCCGGGGCGGGCCGTCGCCGCGGATTCTCCCGCCTTCCAGCCAGATGACGCGGCTGCACAGTTCCCGGACCACGGAGGGGTCGTGGGAGACGAAAAGGACGGTCCCCTTCTCGCAGAACTCCCGGATCCGGGCGATACATTTCTGCTGGAACCGGAGGTCCCCCACGGCAAGGGCTTCATCCACGAGGAGAATGTCCGGCGACACGTGAACCGCCACGGCAAAGGCGAGACGGACGTACATCCCGCTCGAATAGGTTTTCACGGGCTGATCGATGAAGGGCCCGATGTCGGCGAACCGGAGGATATCGTCGTAGCGTTTTTCGATTTCCTGCTGCGGGATGCCCATGATGGCGCCGTTCATGAAGACGTTCTCCCGGCCCGTGCAGTCCGGGTTGAAGCCCGCCCCGAGTTCGAGGAGCGCCGAGACCCGCCCCCGGATCCGAAGATTTCCCTCGGTCGGCCGCAGGACGCCGGAGATGAGCTGAAGGAGGGTCGATTTTCCCGAGCCGTTGGAACCGACGAGTCCCACCGTTTCCCCTTTTCGGATCCCGAAGGAGACGTCCCGGAGGGCCCAGAACTCCCGGTAAAAGACCTTCCTGCGCCGCCAGAAGGACTGCTTGAGGCGGTCCACCGGCGCCTGATAGATGGGGTAGCACTTCCCCAGGCCCGTTCCCAGGATGACCGGATCGCGATTCAAGAATGAAAACCTCGTTCTCCGCCGTTCCGTCCCGACCTTACAGGACGTCCGCAAAGGCGTTTTTCGATTTCATAAACCACAGGAACCCGAAAATCAAGACGGCCAGGGAAAAGACGGCCGCCGCAAAAAGCCAGCCCCAGTCGGGAAAAGCTCCCCACAGGGCCACCTTGCGGGCCTCCTCCACGAAAACGGCGATGGGATTGAGGCGGTAGAGGAAGTGAAATCGTTCCGGCACCGCTCTCAGGGGATAGAAAATGGGGGAAAGGAACAGGAGCATGGTGGTGAAGATCGACGTCAGGGCGCCCGTGTCCCGGATGAAGACGCCGATGGCGGCAAGGAAATAGGCGATCCCCAGGGTGAAAAGCCCCAGGGGGAGCCACACCAGGGGGAGAAGGAGGATGGTCCACGGGACGGTCCCGAAAACGGCGATCATGGCGAGAACGAGCACGACAAGGCTGAAAAAGGCCTGAACGAAGGAACCGAGAAGACGGACCAGGGGAAGGACCTCCAGGGGGAAAACGACCCGTTTCACCAGGTTCGGGTTCGAAAGGATCACCGACGGCGCCGCGTTGACCGTCTCGGAGAAAATGGAAAAGGAGATGAGCCCCATGAACAGGGCGATGGCGAAGGCCGACCGGGATTCCTCGCCGGACATGCCCCAGCGGATTTCGAAAACGACGGAAAAGACGAAGGTGTACACGCACAGCATGAGAAGGGGCTGGAGGAAGGACCAGCCGACGCCGAGCCAGGAGCCGCGGTAGCGGCCGGCGATTTCCCGCCGGGTCATGGGGCGGATGATCTCCCGGAATCCCCAGAGATGGAGGAACAGCCGGACCGGATTGAGGAACGGAACGACCGGTGTCCCCGCCGGCGTGATCGTCTGAATGGTTTCCTCGTGTTCCATCGCCCTTCGATTCGAGATCGTCCGGCAGGTCGGAGGATCTCACCGTCCGGATGCGTCCACGACCTTCTCAGAGACGTCCCTTCCCCGGGGTCGTGCGCCCGACGGCAGGTTGTCCCGCCGTCTTACGGCCCGATTCTTTTCAGGAATCCCCGGGGGTTGTAGGTGAGGAGGTACCGCTCCCGGGTTTCGTCGACGGCAAATCCCGGGTTTCCGGCAAGAAACTCCTCCGTGGCGGCCAGCGGGCCCTCCTCCTCGAATCCGAGGCCGTCCCCGTGATGAAACAGATCGACGATCCCGTCCTCCACGATGAAATAGCTTCCCGGCGTTACGAGGGGCGCGTAATTCACGAGATCCCGGAGGACCTGCTCCTTCCGGTGGTCCCCGTCCTGGATGACGAGGACCGTCTTCCCGCGGCACAGGGACCGCACCTCGTCGAGGACGGCCGGTTCCGAACTTCCTCCGGTAAGCTCGACGACCCGCTCATGGCGGCACTGGTAGAGGGACCTGTCGATATCGATGGAAACGACGATCCCCCTTCCCAGGATGTCCAGGAGATCGGCGAAGAACCTCGTGCTCCCGCCGTACCGGCTTCCGATTTCGACGATCACCTCCGGACGGACCTCATGGACGATCTCCTGGTAGATCCAGGCATCGAGCGGGTTCTTCCACGCGGGAAGCCCCATCCATTTCACTTCCGTGAAGACGATCTTCTCCTGGTGATGAAGGAGCCATTCCCGGAGCGTCATGGCGTATCTCCGGTCGTATGCCTCCCTCCGGAGAGGGGCCTTCGTTCCCCGTTCGTTCATTTCTTCGGCGCCGGCGGCTTCGCGAGGGAACCGAAGGGGGTGTTCAACTGGGGCATCATGTTCACCCGCCACTCCCCCTTTTCCCAGAGCCACTCTTCCTCGGTCGTTCCCGAAAAACTCGTCCCCGTGAAGTTCACGGAGAAATCCAGCGTCACGGCGGCCTTGCCGGGTCCGGTCATCCGGATTTCCCGGATGGAATAGGAAACCACGTTCAGATTGGCCCTCCGGATGAAATCCTCTCTTTCGACCTGGGCCTTGTATTCCTCGTTTGCCTGGTCATAGACGGGACCCCATTTCCGCTGCGTTTTGGACATCCACACCTTGTCAACGGTTTCCCTCAGGGATTCCTCCGTCGGCGATTTCAGGGAGAGGTGCGCACAGGCTGAACAGAAAAAGAGGCACGCAAGAGACACTGCAAGCCATCGAACTTTCATCGTCATCCTCCAAGGGAGTGTATTGCATCCACCGGACCCGCCCGGGCGGCGCGCGGTCCGGCGACTTCGCTTCGTCGTTTCCTTATGAACGTCCGCCCGACTCAGGGGACGATCCCGGGCAGGAGATCCCCGCAAAGACGTTTTCCGTCACAAGCTCCGAAGATGCAGATCCCGCTCAGGGGGGCTTCCCCTCCGTAAACACGCACGATTTTCGCGGCATCGGGCACCGGGGTCCCGAAGAGGGTTTCCGCCATGGCAATGATCCGTTCCTCCGGTTCCAGCAGCCTGGTCACCCGCCGGAGAACGGTTCCGGTGTCATCCATGAGATCGAAAACGACCGTCACCGGCGACGTTCCCCTCTGGACCACCGCGAGGCCCTCCCACCAGGTGTCGGAAACATACCACCAGGGGGCGTACAGGGTCCCGGGGAAAGACGAAGCCATGGGCGCGGCCGACAGGGCCTGACCGTCCCGGGATCCGTAGACCACGAGCCCGGTGAGCTCCGCTCCCGTCCCGCCTGAAATCTTCAGCGACGCGATCCGTTCCGGCAACACCCCCGTGAACAGGTAGGCCGCCATGGACACGAGGGTCTGCTTCGCCGCCAGGGTGCGGTACACCGTACCGAGGAGGGTCCCCTCGCTGTCATAGGCGGAAAAGCCGACATCGGCGGAACCGGTCCCCCCGTTCATGACGGAGATGCCCGTCCACCACGCTCCCGTTGCGGCCACGTGTGGGAGGTGCAGTTCCGACGCCGGCGGGCCTTCCACGGCAAGAAGGGCCCTCGCTTTCGACGTCGCAAGCGGGGGCTGGTAGACCAGGTACCCGACAAGGGTGTCATTCCCGCTCCGCGTCGAAATCGACACGGACGCACCCCGGGAAGGAAAGAGACCCGTAAAGCGGTCGTCCTCCACCTTTTCCCCCGGGTCAAGCACCCAGCGCTCGCTCGTGACGGTGCCTCCGGAGGAGTCGTACACCACGAGATCGAGTTCCTCCGAGGAATCCCCCATGTTCATGAATCCGAAATAGGTGTTCCACCCGGAGACGGAGGCGATGTGCGGAAAGACGATCTCCCGATACGCCCGGGAGAGGGGGACGAGATTGCAGCCCATGAGCAGGTCGCTTCCGTCCGTCGTCGTGTACATGCCCGCCAGGGGACGGTCCGAATCGACGCGGATATAGCCTCCGAGGGAAGGGGTAAGGCCGAAGGCCTCCAGAAGGCCCTCCAGGCAGCTTCCTTCCACCTCGGTGCTGTAGCTTCGCTCGGGGTTCCCTTCTTCGTCGGTCTGGCAGAGGATCACCCTTCCCAGGGCCTCCCCGTCGCCGGTCAGCGTGACACCGCCGGCCCAGATGCCCGAAGGATCGTTGGGGAACACGCCCCGGAAGGAAAGCGCCTGCTCCAGGTAGAGTTCATAGGCCGGTTCCGCGGAAGGATCGGCGGGGATGACCTCGATCACGTACGCTCCGGCCATGAGGGCCTCCGCTGTGGTCGTACATCCGTCACAGACAATGCCGATCTTGGCCCGCGCGGGATCGTAGACGTTCACCGTCACGTCACCGGGCGACTCCATGTCCACCCGGATCCTGAGCCGGTCGCCGGTCCGGAGATCCACCTGGAAGTAGTCGTTGTTCGCGGCGATGAGAAGGTACCCCCCGCTGGTGACGGAAGCGGCGGCGTCAAAGTCGTCGTTCGGTTCGTAAGGATCGTCGTCGGTGTAGACGATTTCCCGTGCATGGCTGTAATCCAGTCCGGGATCGGTGCAGGCGGTGCCGTACGGGTCGGCGGCGCTCACCGGATGCTCCGATTCGCTTCCCGACTCCCAGCCGCTTCCGGTGATGACTGTCCCGTCAAGTTCATAATAGTAGTGATACGTCCGTATGCTTTCCCTCAATCCCACATAGTCGGGGGACACCGTGTCGCTGGCGAAATAGATGGTCACCGTGTAATGCCTGGTGTTCCCATCCTCCGTGTAATCGATGTCGTACTTGTACACGGGATAGTTCCAGATTTCCCCGTCCGTGCCGAGATCCATCATGATCATGGACCGCCGGTTGCCGATGAACGTTTCCAGGATTTCCTGGAAATCCTCGGGACCGTCGATGGGGTAGAAGTTGTACAGGGTGCCGTCGTACACCGCCGTGAGGATGCCTTTCTTGTCTCCCACATCGAAGAGAAGGCCGCCGTAAATCCCGCGGTGAACCGGCTCCTCCTCCAGCATGGCCGCCGCCGCCCAGCAGAAGCACATCCCTTCCCAGGATTTGGCCAGTGCGTTGTAATAAGCTGAAAGCCCGTACTGGGTCGCCGGGCCCTTGGCCACGCCGGACGTCACGAGATCGTACTTCTCCAGGGGTGCCGGGTGGCCGTTGTAACCCGTTCCCGTAACGAGCCCCCCCTGTGCGAAGGGCCACCACCACCCCGACCAGGGAAGTTTGTCCGCCTGATAGGTCAGCGCGTCCGCTTGTCCCGCCCCGACGTTCAAGATGAGGAAAAACGAAATCAGGAAAAAAACCGCCCCCGCTCTTTTCATGGCTCCTCCATCCTGTATTTCCGGTCCCCCGAATGTCCCTCGACGGCCCAGGGCTTGCCCTTTTCCCAGCGCTGGGCGAACAGCACGATCCCGTCCTTGTTCTTGCAGATCACTTCATAGGACGGTGCCCGGCCGTTCCCCGGGGCGGCATCCACGGACTGAACCACTTTCTCCCGAAAGGCAAGGTCGTTCCCGATCCGCCTTTCCATTTCGAAGGTTTTTCTCGACGGGGCCGTGAGGGGAAACACGGGGGTTTCCAGCGGAATGTCCGCGAATTTCGCAACCGCCGGCGCCTCCCTGGGAAATGTCCATGTCTCCCTGCCGGTCTCCCCCATCCGGGTTCGGGTCACTTCCGCGATGGAAAGGGAGAAATCCGCTGCCCGGTAAAAAAGGGTCGCCTCGAGAGACAGGCCTGCCCCTTCCCCGGAAACTTCCACGGCCCAGCAGGTCTCCCCTCCCGCTTCCTCCATTCCCCGGACCCGGTACCGCAGGAGGATGGCTCCGGTGCCGTTCCCGTTTTCCTGTCCGCTTTCCCACTTCGCGGCTTCAAGCCGCAGCGTCCACGTCTGCCCGGGTTCCCATGACGGCATGAACGGGCCGGTCCCTTCCTCCGCGCCCCATGCCGCAAAGGCCGCGATCAAAACGATCAGGATTCCCCCGAAGAATGCGGTCGCTGTTCTGGTCATCGGCCATTCCCCGCCGGGGCTCTTTGTCCCCTTTTCTTCCGTTTGCCTGCCCGAAACAGAATGGGCAGGGCCTTTCGAAGACCCTGCCCATTCCCATTCATTCACTGACCTTTGCTTGTGTCGTTGCGGTCAGTAATTAGTCAAGCTTGCTGTAGTCGAAGCAGATCGTGCAGCAGCCTCTCGCCAGCGTGCTACCACCGAAGGTGCCGTCGGTGAGGAAGCTGTAGCCGTCGATCCAGCCCTGATCAGATTCAACCTTCAGCATTGCCGCACCGGCTGCCGGCGTGCCACTGAAGTTGGCCAGGACGGAGTCGAGGATGAAGGTCCACATTGCCGCCGTGTGACCGGTCTTCACCCAGGTGAACTTCGCGCCCGTGGCGTCGGTCAGGGTCAGCGTCAGGTCGAGCGAAGAGGTTCCGCCGTAGTTCGCGATCGCAACACCAGTCCACCAGGGCTGGATTCCGGTCACGACATAGGGGAAGTAGATGCAGGTCTGGTCGCCAGACTCGCAGCACAGCGTGCCGACGTCGATGGTGCAGCAGCAGATGTCGTTGCACTCACGGCAGATCCCGCCGCTGGCGCCCTGGAGGCACACTTCGATCGTAACGGTTTCGCCTTCCCGGCCCTCGATTTCCGAATCATTGAGGAACATCGGGGGAACATCGATCCACCAGTACTTCACCTGATTGGTGACCATTTCGGCGGGAATCTCGTATCCCGTTTCGTTGGCGCTCTGGAGTTCAACTGCCATCGCGTCGCAGGGAACTTCGCAGGAGGTGTTGCTGATCGAAACCGGCGAGGTCGGGCTGCCGGCCTTGTCATAGTAATCGATGTCGGTCCACGTATAGCTGTAGGTCGTCGACGTGCCGGCGCAGGCAAGCGCGGCTGACGTGTAGGCCATCATGGAGGGATACACATCGCTCCAGTAAACGCCGGAGGTCAGGATTTCCATCCGGATGCCGATCTTCTTCCCGGACACGAAGTTCGTGTTCGGGGAATCGCAGTTACAAAGGTCGAAGATGACCTTGCAGTCTTTGTCATAGGCGCTCGTGGCGCAGTAGCCGTAGCCCGTTTCATAGTCGAAATAGCTCGTGTAGGGCGTTGCCTGGCCGCTGCTGACACAGCACTCGATCTGGCGCAGAGGGCACTTGCCGCAGTCGACGCAGGCGTCATCCGCCGCCATGGCCGTCCAGGCGAAGGACAGTGCGAGGACCATCGCCAGAAGAGCCGTGAATACCATTCTTTTCTTCATGTCTTTCTCCTCCAATTCTTAGTGTTTTCCTGACATATTTCCCTAAATTCAAAACCTCTCAGAGAATTCCGCTGTATCCTTTCTTTCCGCACCCCCCTCCTTTCCTTTTTTATAGTCCAGAAGTCAAATTGCGATAACGCTAATGAAATTCTTCGTAATTGTCAAGACCTTTTTACCCGTTCTCTTCCGCCGCGATCTCATCGACCGGGACCGTCACGGAAAGGGGAATGAAAATGCTTTCCCCGTTTCCGGGAACCGTCAGTTCAACGCTTTCCACCGGGTCCGTTCCCGCCGCCGAAACCTCGTACGGCCCCTCGGGAAGGACGATCTGGAAGCCGCCCCCTTCCCCCGTAAGGAGGACCTGGGTAACGTCTGAACCGGAGATGGTAACCTCAACGCCTGAAAGAGCCTCGCCGGGATCGAGAAGACCGTTCCCGTCGAGATCGGAAAAAACGACACCGACAATGCCCGATTCTATTGCAATTCTCGTGCCATACTCTGCGACCAGGAGGCCGACATGGTCCCCGCAGATGCCGCCGAGGCTCTCCGAATCCCCTTCGGCAAACCCGACGCCCGCTTCGCGCAGCGAAGGATTGAAGATCAGCCGGTCTTCCGGCGCCGTCCGGGTCAACTCGACGATCGCCGAACGCTGGAAGAAAGCCTTCACCTGTTCCGCGGGGACCCGGTCCCCGCAAAGGGCCAGAAGGCCCCTCGTCTCGCCGGATTCCACGGCTTCCTCGTACCCCGCTTCCAGGATCCGGTCCATGGGGGTCCTGCCGTCGAGGGAATCGGCGGCGAAGTAGCCGGCGGAGAGCATGTCCACGGCATGGGCCCTGGCCGCCTGGAAAAGGGTTTTGACGGGAAAGAGGGGGGGCATGCCGGCATAAAAGGCATCCAGCCCTTCCTGAAGGTCCGGCATGAGGCGGTCCGCCGAAAGACCCACGGACAGGAGGAATCCCTCGGGATTCGAGCGGGCCTGGTTCACCAGCGCGAGGAAAAGTTCCTCCTCGGAGCCTGCCCGGCAGGGCTCCCCGAAATCGCATACGGCGATGTACACGTTGAACAGGTAGCCCCCGTACTCGAGGACTCCCGTTCCGACAGCGATGCCTACCTCGGAAAAGCCGGGATTCAGAAGATTCCACTTTTCATCCGACGGATTCAGGAGTTCTTCCCGGAGCATGTTCTCGAAAAGAATCGAAACGGCCGCATCGGGGGCAAGAAAGTTGGCAAAACCGACCAGGCCGATGGACTCGCCCACGGAGACGGCCCAGTAGCCGGCCGCGGCCGCCCGATCCCCCGCCGTCAGTCCCTCGGGGTTCACACGGTCCACGTATCCCCGGGCGAGCATGTCTTCGTTGTGGGCTTTCGCGGTATCCGAAAGGAGTGACGTCCACTTGAGCTGGGACATTCCTTCTTCCGGCAGTTCCAGAAGCTCCGGCCGCGCCGCCGCAAGCTGCTGCGGATCGATGCCGATCGCGGCGGCCGCAGCGAAGGGGGCCTGGCGGGCGGCATTGATTCGGTCGAGAAGGGCCTGCTCCTCTTCTGAAGGCGCAACGGCACCCCATGCCGTCCCCGCCATGAGGATGAAAAGGATGAAAAAAAGGATGCCCTTGTGGATCGACCGCGTTCTCATGACCTCATATGAAGCAACGATCATGCCAGGCCAATCGTTTGTCAGATGCATCCTGCGATCCGGCGTTTCGGCGGCTCCGGGGGGGTGCCGGCCTCCTTTAAGACCGGCATTTCTGGCTACGATGGAACGCTGCGGGTCATATATGACCAACGCTGATGAGCCGGCGGGCAATCCGAACGACGCTTTTTCGGGAGGCAAAGGGAAAAATCCCGGAAGGCTGGACCGCCGTTCCGGACCCAAGCGTCACGTTTCGTGCGCCTTTCGAAGCCGTCAGTCCTCAGGATCCCCCGCCGCAGTACCGTTTCATCAGGCCGGGGAAACCGGGGTAGCTCCTGATGTTTTCCAGGTCGGGGTCCGTCATGGCGTTCCGGCAGTTCCTGTACCCGGCCTGGAAGGCCTCTTCCAGCAGCAGGAAGGCGGCTTCCCTCCTGTTCCGGAGGGACTCGAGACAGGCCAGGTTGTACCGGACGACCGCCTTCAGGGCGGGATCGATTTCCTGCGCCTTCTCGTAACGGGCACGGGCACCGTCGAAATCCCCCATTCTCGCAAGAACGATGGCCAGGCGGTTCTGAAGAACGGCATTCCGGGGACGTACTTCGAGGGACGCTTCAAACCGCTGCCGGGCGCCCCGGAGGTCCCCCCGGGCCATGAGGATCCCCCCGAGGTTCTGGGAAGCCTCCCAGTCCCGGGGATCCACCTTCAGCGCCTTCCCGTACAAATCCGCCGCGGCGGCGAGATCCCCTTCCCCTTCGGCGAGGGCGGCGAGGTTGAAGAGGGCCTCACCGTTCTCACCGTCGATACGGAGGGCCTCCTCGAACGCCCGGCGTGCTTCCGGAAGCTTCCCCCGGACCAGGAGGATCGCCCCGAGGGCGCTTCTCGCCCGGCTGTGGCCGGGATCGATCCGGATCACCTCGGCAAGGAGCTTCTCGGCGTCTTCATAGCGTTTTTCCTCCGTCATCATGGCGGCAAGGTTGAGCCGGGCCTCGACGGACCGCGGATCGGCGCCGACGGCCTCCCGATAATACCGGAGGGCGCCTTCCCGGTCGCCGGCCTGCCGTTTCAGGTTTCCCATGGCGGTGAGGATGGAGGGGTCCCCGGAATCCTTGTTCATGAAGTCGGCAAGCTTTTTTTCCGCCTTTCCCGTCTCCCCCCGGGCTGACTGGATTTCGGCAAGGAACACCCCGGCTTTCTCCTCGGTCGGGTCCAGCCGGAGGACCTCCTCGAATTGCGCCGCCGCCTCCTCAAGCCGTCCCTCCTTCCGGAGGGCTTCCCCCAGACCCATCCGGGTACGGAGTTCGGAAGGGTATTTCTCCAGGACCGACAGGAAGACCTCCCTTGCCTGCGCGGGCCTGTCCCTCTTCAGGAGGACGAATCCCAGATTGATCCGGGCGAGTTCATAACCCGGCTTGATCCTGAATGCTTTTTCCAGGTCCTCTTCCGCTTCCTCCAGCCTGCCCGCGTCTGCGAGGACCGTGGCGAGATTGTTCCATGCCCGCGCATTCCTGGGATTTTTCTCGATGACGTCCGTCCACAGGGTTATCCCGTCCCGCCAGACCTCGTTCCGAACATGGGCGGTGACGGCAAGGGCGGCGACGATAACCGCCAGGAGAACGACGGCCGGGACTCTCTTCCACCGGAAGATTCGGAACAACCCGTCGGAGAGGGCGACGGCGAACCCGAACAGGGGAAGGTAGAGGCGGTGTTCGAAGAGGGCATCCCGGATGGGAAAAACGCTCGACTCCACCGACAGGGTGATGAAGTACCAGAACACCCCGAACGAGAAGAGCGTAAGCCTCTTCCTCAGAACGACCGCCGCCGCCAGGAGGGCGAGGAGAAAAAGAAAGGCCAGGGGCGTCCAGCCGGAGAAGAACGTCCGGTGGAAGGGGTAGATGTAGTCGACGGACTGGCCGGTGGGAAAAACAAGCAAGCGGAGGTATTCCACGAGGACGTTGAACTGGGTGAGGAGATAGGTCCACCGGCTGACAAGCTCCGTTTCCATGCTCCTCCGGGCAAGGTCCTCCAGGACGCCTTCCCCGGAGAGGGAGTCGAACACTCCGAGGGACAGGAAAATGAAGGCCGTCCACAGGGCGAACCCCAATGCGATCCAGGGTATTTTCCTGAGCCAGCCTTTTCCCGTCCGGTCGACGAAGAAATATTCCACGGCCAGCACCGCCAGCGGCAGGCTCGCCGCATTCTGCTTGGACAGAAAGGCGAGGGCCGCCAAAAGGGCGAAGAGCCCGTAATACAGAAAAACGATGCGCCCCACCCCTTCCGGACCGGGAGTCCGCGCCTTGAGGTAGAAGAGGAGGGACGAGAGGTAGAAGAGCGCGGCCATGGAGGTATAGCGCTGGATCGTGTAGGTCACCGCCTGTGTCTGGACGGGGTGGGCGACGAAAATGAGGGCGGCGAAGAGGGCGACAAGCCTGTGCGTGACGACTTCCTCTTCCCCCCCGGGCCCCGGCGAAGAGGCTGAAAGCCTCTCCAGAATGGCTCCGGAGAGAAAGAACACCACGAAACCGTTCAGGACGTGAACGGCCAGGTTCACCAGGTGATAACCGAAAACGTCGAGTCCTCCGATCCGATAATTCAGGGAGAAGGTCAGGTTGACCAGGTTCCTCGGGCTGAGAAGGAGGTTCCATTGGAAATCCCTGAGGAGATTTTTGATGAAGGACCTGTTCACAAGGTGGTCGATGCTGTCGAAAACGAAGGGGAAATCGAAGATTCTCCCGTACACGCAGACAGAGACGAGGGCAATGAGGGCCAGGCACGCAGGAATGCCCGTCACGATTCTTGTCATGGAGGAACGGTTCATCGGGAAGACTCTTTCTCCTTCTCCCGGGAGGGTTTTGAGTATCTGGCGCCAAGCTCCCGGTATTGTTCCAAAGACCGGAGGGACGCAAACGCTTCGTCGGACTCGACGGCGCTCCAGTTCCGGAAGCCCGACGCAAAGGCCCTCTCGAGTCCGCGGAGGGCCTGGTCCGTTTCCTTCTTCATGGCATGGATCCTGGCGGCGCGCAAATACGCCACGGGGACCGCACGGTCCCCCGATGCGGCCGCCTTTTCGTAATGGGAAAGGGCCCGGTCGTATTCGCCCTTTCTCTCGTAAATGACCGCCAGGTTGAAGCGGGCCTCTCCGTAATCCGGTCTCAGCCGGAGGGCCTCATTCAGTTCCCGGACGGCGGCGGCCTCATCCCCCATTTCCAGGAAGGCGCTTGCCAGGTTGTTCCGGGCCGCCGCATCGGCCGGGTCCGCCTTGACGAGGACCTTGAATTGCTCCGCCGCTCCCCTGTAATCCCCCTTCCGGAGATGCAGCGACGCAAGACCGTATCGGGCCCCCCTGCTGAACCGGTCGACTTTCAGGGCCTTTTCATACATGGCAAGGGCCTGTCCCCCGTCACCCCGTTCCAGATAAAGGTTCCCCAGGTTGACATATGCGTCGGCATACCCCGGATTCATCCGGAGGGCTTCGCGGTAATGCCGCTCGGCACCCGTTCCGTCTCCCTTTTTTTTCAGGACATTGGCGAGGTTGTAATGGGTGATGGCGTCTCCGCCGGCGGCGCTCACACGGAGAGCCCACTCCAGAAGGGCCACCGCCTCTTCCAGTCGCCCCCTCTCCATCTGGAAAGTCCCCAGGTAATTGAGCCCCCGGACGCTTCCCGGGTTTTTCCGGACCACGTCGGACCACAGGACGGTTTCATCCCGCCAGACCTGGTTTCGCAGGAAGGATGCCGTCCCGAGGGCCGCCACGAGGATGACGCACAGGCCCGCCGCCAGCGCCTTCCGGTTCCCGAAGAGCCGGAACACCGTCCAGGCGAAGGCCAGGGCACACCCGAAAAGGGGGAGGTACATCCGGTGCTCGAAGAGGGCGTCCCGGATGGGGATGATCGTCGATTCCACCGAAAGGGTGACAAAGAACCAGAAAACGCCGAAGGAGAGAACGGGCCATCTCCTGCGGACCAGGAAAGCGCCGGCGGCGAGGGAAAGGAGAAACGCAAAGGCAAAAGGCGTCGTCCCGCCGAAAAAGCCCGTCCGGAAAGGATACATGTAATCCAGGTTCTGGTTCACCGGAAAAAAGAAAAGCCGGAGATAGGTGACAAGGACGTTGAACTGGGTGAACAGATACGACCAGCGGCCGACGGCGTCCGTTTCCCGGCTTCGGCTGTCCAGTTCCGCAAGGAACCGCCCCCACGAGAATCCGGGCCGGAACAGCCCGGAGACATAAAGGTAGAAGACCGCCACGGCGGCCACGACCGCGACGATCCAGGGAATCTTCCTCTTCCAGCCCGCCCGGGAGCGGTCGACGGCGAAATATTCCACCAGGAGGATGGCGACGGGAAGGCTGAGCGTGTTTTCCTTGCACAGAAAGGCCACGAAGGCGCACAGGACGGAAAGAACGAAGAAAAGAACGATCCGGAATGCCGTCCTCCGTCCGGGAAGGGGACCGGCGACAGCCTTCTCCGCAGCCGGTCCCGGAGCGGTGCCGTACCCGGCGGGAGCCGTATTCCGCTTCTTCTGTTTTTTCTTCTTCCCGGCGGGCCTTCCGGTGTCGGCGGGTCCATTCTCCCGCACCGTTTCAAGGACCGCCGTCGCCGGTTCCCCTTTCTGAAGGAGCCGGGCCGCCAGGTAAAAAAGGATGGAGGCCATGTAAAACAGGGCCGCCATGGAGGTGTACCGCTGGATCGTGTAAGTCACCGCCTGGGTCTGAAGGGGGTGGACCACGAAAAGAAGGGCCGTGAAGAGAGAAACGAGCCGGGCGGAGCCGTTTCCGCCGTCCCCGGCGGGGCCGGACCTGCCGGCCATCCCCCGGAGAAGGAGGAGGGACAGGAAATAGACCACAATGCCGTTGAGGATATGAATGAGGATGTTGCCGAGATGATAACCGGAAACTTCGTATCCTCCGAGGGCGTAGTTCACAGCGAAGGTGAAATTGACCGCCTCCCGGCCCTGGGACAGGACCCTCGAGCCCAGGAAGCTCGACAGGGAACGGATCCGCGCGTTCTCCAGGATATTGGGAGCGTCGTCGAAAACGAAGGGATAATCGAAGATTTCCCCGTAAACGGCGAACGCCGCGGCGATGACGAGAAACACCGCAAGGGCGGAGAATATTCTACGGTCCGTCATCGTGTCGCGCAACCCGGATCGTCATAAGGAGCCGTTGTCGGGATCCCACTCGGCCCTCACCATTCTTCTCGCCACGTCCCGCATCCTGGACCTCGCTTCCCAGCCCAGTTCGCGCCAGGCCTTGCCCGGGTCGGCCTTCATCCTCAGGATGTCCGCCGGTCTGAACAACTCCCTGCCGATCTCCACATGTTCCCGCCAGTCAAGGTCGAGACAGGAAAAGACCGCATCGACGAAATCCTCGAGGGTGTGGCTTTCACCGGTGGCGATGACGTAATCGCCTGGAATTTCTCGCCGGAGCATCAGCCACATGGCTTCCACGTATTCCGGCGCCCAGCCCCAGTCACGCTCCACGGCGATGTTTCCAAGGAGGAGTTTTTCCCGGCTTCCCCTGGCGATGCGGCAGGCGGCGTTCACGACCTTCCGGGTGACGAACCGCTCCGGACGGAAAGGCGATTCGTGGTTGAAGAGAATGCCCGAACAGGCGAAAATCCCGTAAGCCTCCCGGTAGTTGACCGTCTGCCAGAAACCCGCGGCCTTGGCGACGCCATAGGGACTCCTCGGGTGAAACGGCGTGGATTCATCGGCCGCCGTTCCCCCGGTGTCCCCGAAGCATTCGCTGGAACCGGCATGGTAAAACCGGATCGGCGCCCCCAGAAACCGGATGACCTCGAGCAGATTGAGCGTACCGATGCCCAGGCTCTGGAATGTCTCCACGGGATGTTCGAAGGAGAGGCCCACCGACCCCTGGCCCGCCAGATTGTAGATCTCGTCGGGCTTATACCGGTCCACCACCTGGAGCACGCTCCGGAAATCGACCAGGGAAACCGACTCCAGAAGGAGCTTTTCCCGTATACCGAGCCGTTCGAGGTTTTCAAAACCCGCAATCTGGGCGTCCCTGGAAGTGCCGATCACCTCATACCCTTTTCCCAGCAGGAATCGGGCAAGGTACGATCCATCCTGGCCGGAGATTCCGAATATCAGAGCTTTTTTCATGAAACGGCGCCCCTCGGCGCAGTCGGCTTTCCATTCCCCCGCCTTTTCTTCGGGGGCCGCTCCAGGGTCTTTCGTTCTTCTTCAGCCATCATTCGTACCACGTCCTCCATCCTGTAGCGGGCCTTCCACCCCAGCTTCCGGTGCGCCTTCCCGGGATCGGCCCGGGTCACCAGGATCTCCGTGGGCCTCATCAGAAACGAGTTCGTCTTCACATGTTCCCGCCAATCCAGGCCCACGGCCGCGAAGGCCTCGCGGATGAAGTCCTCCAGCTTCCGGGTTTCCCCCGTGGCGATGACGTAGTCCTCGGGAGTATCCTGCTGCAGCATGAGCCACATGGCCTCCACATATTCCGGCGCCCAGCCCCAGTCACGCTCCACGGCAATGTTTCCCAGTTCGAGCAGGCTCGCTTCGCCCTTTGCGATGCGGCAGGCGGCGTTCACGATTTTCCGGGTCACGAACCGGAGGGGCCGGAGGGGGGATTCGTGGTTGAACAGGAGGCCGGTGCAGGCGAACAGTCCGTAAGCGTCCCGGTAGTTGGCCACCTGGCAGAACGCCGTCGCTTTGGCCACGGCATAGGGGCTCCGGGGATGAAAAGGCGTCGTCTCGTCCGCCGGTTTTTTCCCCGCATTCCCGAAACACTCGCCGGATCCGGCATTGTAGATCCTGACCGGATCGTTCAGGTACTTCACCGCCTCGAGGAGGTTCAGGGTGGCGATGCTGACGCTTTGAAACGTTTCCAGCGGCTGGTCGAAGGAAAGCCCCACGGAACTCTGCCCGGCAAGATTGTAGATTTCGTCGGGCCGCACTTTCCGGAGCACCTGGAGGACGCTCCTGAAATCCTTCATGGAAACCGATTCGATCCGGACCCGGTTCAGGATTCCGAGATGGACGAGATTGACAAAACGGTTCATCTGGGCGTCCCGGGAACAGCCGAAGACCCTGTATCCCTTTTTCAGGAGAAATTCGGCAAGATACGACCCGTCCTGGCCGGAGATGCCCAGGATCAGGGCTGTCTTTCCCGTGCGCTCGCCCATTGCTTCTCTTGAAGTCATATCAACTCTGAGTCAATGCAAGACGTAAAGGAAGCGCGTAATCGATCGCATGTATCGCGTACGGAACCGCACCCCTGTCCCCCGGTAAAATTCTGACCGTGGCATAATATTTTTTTTCATCAATGGCAAGAGACATATTTTGTTCCATTTGTTGATTTCCGGAACATGGCATCCATCGATTCATTGACAAGCAACCGTGAAAATCCCGTCTCCCATAAGGCCCGATGAAGCGCCGGCACTGCCGCAAAGGGCGGCCCCTATCCTTTCCCGGTTCTCGCCGTCGATGCCATGCAGAAGAACAGCAAATCTCCCGCCACGGTCACAAGCCGGCCCAGGACAACCGCCAGCAGTAAATTCGTTTCCATGACATAGCCTTCGAGCAAATAAAGAAGGACCAACTCCCGCACCCCGACACCGGCCGGCGCTCCGGGTGTGACGAGCCCGGCAAGCCACGCAATCACGTAAGAGCCGCAGAATGTGGGCAACAGGGCGAAATTGACACTCTGCGGCGCGACCAGGGCCAGGACCCCCACGAAAACAAGGCCTGAAATGATGAGAAAGACCCATTGCCAGGCCAAGGCCCTGGCGATGGAAGGGGCCGACCAGCATCTCAAACCGGCTTCGACCGACAGAAACACTCCGACAAAGACAAGAAGCGGGGCAAAAAACGGCAATGAAGGAAATAAAAGGTCCAGGATGAGACCAAAAAACATCACTCCTGCCAGAACAAGCAGACCCAATTCCCAGACCGTCGACTTCGCAAGCATCCATCCCTCGAACCCGGCGGCCATCGAGAGCGCCTGTCGGCTCGCCAGGTGGAAGATGTTGCCCGGGACATATTTGGCAAGCTGGGATACGCCGTAAATGCGCCATGCCCAACCCCATCCGGCGGGGGCTTTGAGAAATTCCATCAGGTTCCACCAGGCCCTTGCCAGGAGCGTATTGGCGGTCCCGTAAACAAGCGCGAAGAAACCTGCCAGGAGCCACGCCTTCCAATGGAACCGGGCAAGATCTATCTCCGCCATATAGCCGGAAAGCCGGATTCCCACAAAGGCGACACCCGCCAGACTCAGCAGGCCGCCCGCTATATTTAAAGCGAGCTTCAAGGCACGATGCATCAGAGAAGGCTTGATCGCCTGGCCCGGCACAAAACCATCGTCCAAGGCAGAGGCGCCCTCATCTCTACGATATCGAAATAGCGCTGCACCAGAGAGCTGAAACCTCTGCATGACCAATGCTGGACATGCCCCGGGGTATTTCCGAGAGCACCGATGTATCTGCCCCGCAGCAGGTTCAGCACGCGCCAGACCGGCTCACGGGGTACGCTTATGATGACGTATCTGTTCACGACACGCTGCAACGCATGCAAAGCGCATTCGGGATGTTCCAGGTGTTCGAGCACCTCGAGGCACATGATCAGGTCGGCGTCGTCGCGGCCATGCTCCATATCAAAGATATTTCTGGTCTCAAAAACACGGGGATCGACACCCCGCATCCTCGCATTGGCCCGTGCGATGTCTATCACTTTGCTCGAAAAATCCGTCCCTCGCACGTGAAGGCCCTGGCCGTGCCAGTGGAAAACCCAATAGCCCTCACCGCAACCCACGTCGTGTATGGAGCGCGCCGATGTTCCTGCGACGAGGCTGGAAAGCGATCTGTCGAAACCTCTCATGAGGAAACGTACGAACGGGTTCCTCGCACCATACTTATTGTAGATGTTTCCGACAACGATATCTTCATCTGTCAAACCGCCCGAAATATCCATGAAGCTTTCTCTTTGAGATGCGGGCTAATGCCTCATCGTTCCGGCGGACGACACCCTTCGCCCGGGACGTTCCATACGGGCGTGCATCTTCTTTCGGGTCGTCTTCTTTCCCGGCAGCGGCATTATTTTTGTTTTGCAGTATGTATCGTGCGCGCAATCGCAGGACATCAGAAGAACATGATCCTCCGACTTCCCGATGTACTCTCTCGAAATCACAGGGTACACACCGCCATACATGGATTGTTTCATGATCGCCCCGGATGACCGGGTCACTCCTCTATTATCGGTCATCCGTTTCCTCACCTCAAACATGCCTTCAATATCCCGGCACCGTTGTATCCCTGTTCCAAGCCCCGATCATGGACCGGGCCGACCGTGTTCCCCGTAACCGGCTGCCGTTTTTCTTTTATCGATCAATTCGTTTGTGATCGCCTTCATGTCGTATCTCACTTCTTCGGAAAGCTTCCGGTTGGCAGACAGCAGATCGGCGACAAAGGCCACGAGGAAAGTCTGAAACCCCATTCCGAGAAGTATGCTTGACAGGATCAGGGACTGAACATGCCCTCCCCCTTGTCCGTTGATGTAAAACCATATGAACCGGATGCCGATCAACAAGCCGAGTCCGAACAACACGGCCCCGATCCACCCGAAGAAACGAAAAGGCCGATAGATGACAAAAATCCGGACGATGGTGACGATGCTGTGCCTGACGTAGGACGGAACGCTCTTCAGCAGCCGCGATGGGCGAAGGTCTTCGTTCACCCTCACGGGTACCGACGTAATGGCCATGTTCTTCTGTCCCGCCTGGATGATGGTCTCCAGGGTGTACGTGTAGTCGTTGAATACGATGATGCGCTGGGCGGCGGCCCGGCTCATGGCACGGAAACCGCTTGGGGCGTCAGGGATGTCGGTCTTGCTGGCGATCCGGACAACCCAGCTTCCCAGTTTCTGGAGGAACTTTTTGGCTGGGGAGAAATGCTCGATGGTCTCGATCGGCCGGGTACCCACGACGATGTCGGCACGTCCTTCGACAACAGGGGCCACCAGAAGCGGGATGTCATCGGCGTTGTACTGGTTGTCGGCATCGGTGTTGACGATACAGTCCGCCCCAAAGCGCAGGCAGGCATTGATGCCGGTCATGAAGGCCCTTGCCAGGCCCTGGTTCCGGGTGTGCCGCACGATGTGGTCGACGCCGTTTTCCTCAGCCACTCTGACGGTGTCATCGGTGCTGCCGTCATCGATGACGAGCCATTCGACAATGTCGAAACCGGGCACTTCCCTCGGCAATTCGGCAAGCGCCAAAGCGAGTGTTTCCGCCTCGTTATAACAGGGTATCTGGATGACAAGCTTCATTTCGCTTTTTTCCCCCCCGGTTCTTCGCCCTTTTGAACGAATAACCGTCTACTGAAATTTCCGCCCCTTCATCAATTGGCACCCGTATTTCCAATGAACGCCAACCTTACTGTAAGTCCAGTCCCCGCCTCGGCATCGGACGCAATCCGGAGGGGAGGCGGGTGAGGGACTCCGTCTCATCTTCATTCGTATCGCACGAGAGCAGTCTCACGGCGCTCAGGGCGATCCCCGGGGCTCCGGTGTCAGTGGAAGGAGCTGACGATCCCGGCAAAACGGACTGCCGGACATTGACACCGACATTTTGACTTTTTCCGGTTCGAGGGAGAGGAATGTCGACACTTGACCGGGCATTGTCCGTCGCGACGATCTTTTCTTCCTTTACCCCGTTTCCGGTACCATAGGTAAAGGAGACTTCAACGGGTTTCTCCGCGGATGCACCGAATACAAAGAAATCCAGAGTCGCCGAGCATGCCGCGGAAGAGCAATCTTCCGGTATGGGCAGCGCCAGGCCGGCGTTCTCTCCGGACCATACGCACCCCTTTCTGACCTTGTTCCAGCCGTCTCCCAACACGCGGAACAGGGAAAAATTCCCGTCTCGCACCGTCATCGGATAGAATACCTTCTCCGAGGGAAAACTTTTCAACCGCACAACCGCAAAGAAATCACGATCCGTGATCTCGACAAGTCCGGAACCGGCCAGCCGCTCGATTACAGGCACAAACTGTTCCTTGAATTTGACCGGATACGGCCAGGAGTGGGCTGCCCAGAGCATGTCAATGTAGGGAAAGACAATGCAGTCCGCTTCTTTCCTCGTCAGCATCAGATAAACACGACCGGCAAATTCGTCATCCACCTTGGCGATCGGAAAGTCCCGCATGATCGCAGGCCAATGTTTTCTTGCGTCCTCCAGGTTCTTGTCGCCTCCTATGTTGAAAGAAACGACATTCAGTTTCGAAGCGACGTAATTGGCGAGGAAATCATTCCTCCACGGCAGAAATGCAACCCGCTCTCCCGGATGAAGAAACATCCTCATGTCATCGACAACATCCGATTCAAGCCTCAGGAACATGGAACGGTTTGAGGTGTAATTCTTCCATTTAAACGATGGGTTTGGCAAATTGAGCAGCATAACGATCCCCAGGAGAGCCACGGAACCGAAAACGGTCCTTCTCCTGTTCTCCGCCGACATCGAAGAAACAAGCAATGCCCAGGCGCCAAACACCCCCAGAGCGCCCCATCGATAACTGGCACGCATGTTCTTGAATCCCGGCAGATTCTTCGACAGGAAGCCGGATCCGTTCGGTGCGATCGCATACCGCTCCGGCATCAGCGCACCGAGCTTTTCCCCCGGAGGCTTGGTGCTGTTGAACTTGATTGACGGGCCCAAAGACATGTAAAAACCAAAGAGGCTGATCATCGCCAGGCCGATAACCAGTTTCTTTTTCTGCCCGGAAATCAGAGCAGCCCAAACGGCACCGATGATTACCGGGATGGAAAAAGATGATATCCAGACAGACGCGTCGCCAAAAAAAATTTTAGGGGAACGGGAAACGCTCCATCCAATCAAATCCGGCAGCCAGTGCATTCCTCTTGTCGGAATGAGAATAAAAGTGAGATCCACTCCCCAGCCGCGGAAAAAATCCGGCGGCGCGTCGCTAAACCCGGATTTTCCGATATAAAGGGCATAAAGAATATAGGCGACTCCCAGGCCCACGATATGGACCGGAAAGGAAACCAGCATCAAGTGTTTTCTGTTTTGTCCGCCATTCGAAATGAAGAACCATAAGCCAAGGATGGTTGACCCCACGGCAAACATCATGAAACTATACCCATCCATGAAGACGGAAATAATACAGACAAACGGGTACAGGAACAGCCATGCGGGCTTTTCACGCTCGATGCCCGGTATCCACCCGCTTCTTCCCTCGAATATTTTGATCGAGAACAGGAAATAGAAGGGAAGCAATGCCATACCCGTTGACAGCATGCAGTATCCGGCATGAGCCCAGATGACGGGCATTGTCAGCCAACAGGTTGCGGCCAGTGTGGAAAGTATGGGAGTAACTGAAAAGTTCCTTGCCAGAAGGTATGCCGAAACAAAAGAAACACTCATCCATACGGCGACCATCGCGGAGTACGCATCGGCCGCGTGTAAACCGAGCCTCATGAAAACCGCCGTAAGCCAGGCGCCGGCCAGACCGAAAGCGATGTATGCCGGCTGCGGGGCACCAAAGTTATGCGCCCAGATACCGAACACGGAATCGTTGAGAAAAGACTGTGCGAAGCCTGTTGTCCAGACCGCCTGGCCCATCGTCGGCATCATGACAAAAGGCAGTGCTCCCTGCAGGACCAGAGAAAAAACCAGGGCGATCAAAAAAACGATGCCGTTTACGGCTCTGCAGGTATGGTTCGGCGTATCCTTTTTCATCTGATTGATCGTCATGTCGAATCAGTTCAATATTTCAAAACGATGCGCCCGGAATCACCGAATGAAGAAAGCGGATGCGAATACGACGCATGCAATGGAGGAGAAGCCGTCCCGTTCTTCTCCGGCGCATCGGGACGCGTCGACTTTTACTCGGGTTTGTGTATTACGAGAACCATGGATGTTATGGTGTGACCGCAGATCGTTTCTTTGAGGCTCAACTCCCAGGGAGGCGGTTCGGCAAAAACAATTCGGTCGAGTTCGTGGTCTCCGCGATTCAGATTCAATTCGAGCACATAACCTTTTTCCCTCAGTCTCTTGGCCAGTGCGACAATATCCCTTTCTCTGTAAAAAGACAGGGCGGGGGTATCATAAGTCGTATCGTTTGAAGTCAATGTAAACTCCGTCGTGTGCACGGCAAACCCGCCATTCCTCAAACAGTTCATTGCATTTTCAATGAATCTCATGCCGTGGTCCAATCCGCCTATATGCTCCAGCGATCCGCATGACCACAGAAAATCGAATCCCCTCAAATCGGCCTGAATCTCATTCATGTCGACAAATCGAAAGGACAGCGCCCCGGTCGATTCAACGTCAAACTTCATGCGCGACCAACCCCGGGCCTGAGCCTCCTCGTCGCACAGATCGGATACCAGCAATCGAGCCCCATGGCGCAACAACACCGGGACAATCGGTTCCTGCCCCACGCCGAAACCGAGACCGTGTCCGCCGATTTTTCCATAATGTTCAATCGCCTGAAGGATGACGGCATATTCCCAAAGTTTTCTGTTGAAGCCGAACTGCCATCCTATTTCATGGCACGCCCATTTCTTGAAATTTGCATCCAGGAACTGATTCAATGTCAACAGTTGACACACCGGCTCTGAAAAACCGGGGTTGTCCTTGCAATGATAATCGCTCATGATGATCCTGCCATGTCGTTTTCGAACTTTATGAAAAAGAGTCTTCAACACTGATAATTGGGGATTCAATGCATCACCGTCAACATACACATCTGATGAATGAATAAATGAGAGGATCCTGCGAGCATTTACCCGGCTCTTCCGAAAAACCCGAGCACACCGTCAATCACCCTGTCCTGTTCTTCCCTCGTCAATTCAAAATAACAGGGCAGACGGACCAGGCGCCCGCTCACGTCTTCCGTAACGGGAAGGTCACCCTCTTTGTAACCCATGCGCAGTCCCATCGGCGACGTATGCAGGGGGACATAGTGAAACACCGCCATAATATTTCTCTCCTTCAGGTACGCGATCAGCCGGTCGCGATCCCCCGGGGCGGTATCGATCAGCAGATAAAAAAGGTGTGCGTTGTGCCGGCATCCCGACGGACATCCATGCATCCTGAAGAGACCGGTTTCGCATAGCGGCGCGAACCGCTCCAGATAATAACTGAATATCTTGTTCCTCCTGCGCATGATGGCGTCGGCTTCTTCAAGCTGCGCGTAAAGAAAGGCCGCAACGATCTCCGAAGGAAGATAGGATGAGCCGATATCGACCCAGGTGTATTTATCCACTTCCCCGCGGAAAAAATTGCTGCGGTTCGTTCCCTTTTCCCTGACGTGTTCCGCCCGTTCGATGAATCTGTCGTCATTGATCACAAGGGCTCCGCCCTCGCCGCTGATGAAATTCTTCGTTTCGTGAAAGCTGTAGACGCCAAGGTGGCCGATGGTGCCCAGGTGACGTTCCTTATAGGTCGCTTTCACTCCCTGTGCCGCATCCTCCACAACCAGCAGATCATGTTTCCTCGCGATTTCCATGATTGCATCCATCTCACACGCGACGCCTGCATAGTGGACCGGCACGATGACCCTTGTCTTCCCATTGACGGCGGATTCGATCAGACGCTCGTCGATGTTCAGGGTATCGGGACGAATATCGATGAACCTGACCTGCGCTCCGCGCAGCACAAATGCATTGGCTGTGGAGACAAAGGTGAAAGCGGGCATGATCACTTCATCCCCCGGCTTGAGGTCACACAGGATGGCGGACATGTCCAGCGCGGCGGTACCTGAATTGGTCAGGAGGACCCTCTTCGCATCGAATTCCCGTTCCATCCACTCGTTGCACTTCTTCGTGAAGACCCCGTCGCCGGCCAGATGCCCGCTCTGAACCGCCTGTGCAATGTAGTACAACTCCTTGCCGACAATGAACGGACGGTTGAAGGGAATCTTTTTCAATGGTTATCTCCGCTGATAAATATGACTATTACGACCGCCGAAGACAGTTCTGACAGAATAAACATATGTTCCCGGAGAGATCTTCAGATGTGGCAAAACATGGTATGAGCAAAAAGCCAAGGGCATCAATGATGCACAACAGATCTAGAGCGCTTCAAAGACCCGCTGCCTCCCGGACACGGCCTTTCTTTACTTTCGATTCATGAATGTCGATTTGAAAATCTCATCTTGATCGTTTGACACTTTGAGACTTTGTTGCCATAAATTCCATGGGTGTATCCAAAACAGCGGGCAACCGCCGGACCAGCTTGAGCATCCCTGTTGAGCAAAGAAACCGGGCCAGCCTGACAAAACCCCGCTTGCGGCGGGCAAATAGGGAATCGGTCAAAACACGCTCGAAAGCCGAGGCCATCATACCTTTGCGGAACAGCGGCCGCATTCCATTGCGGACACACAGCTTGGTGATCCCTCTCGTGGTGGTGAAGCACAAATTCCGCCACAGTTCCTTTTTGTTCAGGGCAGGATAAATCAAAGCCGTCAACTCCGGCTTAAAGGGAACGAGCAACACATTGTAATGTGGTTCAAAAGGTATATCGTAATTCGGACAGCGATGGACCATCAATCCATTTTGTTCTAGTGCCCCGGCCATGACATTAAACGCTCGATTCAGACAGGACAAATGTTCCAAAACAAAAAAGGAAAAAATCAGATCAAATTGCCGATTCTGCGAATTAAAATCCTCAATCCCTATTTTGAGCCATCCCCCGGAATCTACCCGTAACACTCGCAATAGATGCAAACCCGCCGTGTGACGATTTCGAAAGCCTCCGCCTCCCGGCTCAAGCGATACAATGTCGTGGCCTTGGGTACGCAACAGGGCATACACCAAACCTATCCCACCGCCAATTTCTAAAATGCACGTCCCGGGGCGCAGATAAGGCTCAATCATCAGCAGCGTTTGCTCAGCCTCGATCATGAGGATTTCAAGCTTGCTCCCTGCCGAGAGGCAACGGTCCCGGGATTCCGCCGGATTAAAGGCGTGGTTCATGAATTCCGGGTCATTTGCCAGAGTCTCTTTGTGGCCGTCCAGCAGTTCATTCAAAAGATACTTCCAATCGGTAAACGATTCCGTCCTGGAAACCATCACCGCCGGCACTCCATAATATGGTGCGTATAAGGAACTCGCAGTCTATCGTGGTGGATATTATACGTTATGTGCGAAAAGGCGTCTTTTGCCAGCGCGGCGTATCTATCCGCTGTCCGTACGTTTTTTCCCCGGTCCATGTGAATTAAAATGCCCGCAATGGGAGATTGTCCCTGGACGAAACAGGGATCAACGGTTAAACAACGACCGTCCAGCTCCAAGACATTGGCAGCGATGTCAAAAAAAGTCATGGCCTGGTTATCATCAAGATGATGCAGAACACCCAATCCCATGACTAGGTTGAACCCGCCAATGCCGGCGTCATGGAGGGCGTCCACCGGCAAGCAGTAAAAATGACCTTTATTGCCATACGTTGCCCTGGCCGCATCAATATACTTTACGCTGACATCCACGCCTACGTAATGGATATTTTCTGGTAAGTATTTCAGAATTGCAGCCGGGCCGCATCCCAGATCCAAGATACTCATTCCCTGTTCAGGACGAATATATTTATCGACCAGTTCGGTGCGGGAACCGGGACGTCTCAGAATATTCTGGCAATATCTGTAAATCCCGGGAAGTGATAATATCGATCGCCATCCGAACACGTTTTGAGTCATTTTTTGTACTCGCTTTTAGCACCTGATTTTGCAGAAAATGATCACGCTGGAATTTCAAATAAATTCGCACACTCCCAGTTGAAAAGATTCTTATCTTATGGGTCCCTCGTAAACGACACCCGGGGTTTTTTTCTCCTTTCCGATGATCGAAAAGATAAATATAATTCTTTTCATCCCCCATATCAGCAGTCCAAGCAGATCCCGAAGATCATACCGGTGAATGTTTCTCACAAAATGCATGATCAGCGAAACCCTGTACTTACAGCGGATTGCATACAGCGCCCTGTTATACTCATCCCTGTCCAACGGATGAAGGCGGCTGATTTCTTCGATGAGTTTTTTCGCCCGCCCGTCTTCACGATGCAACGGCGCAGGGATGTAAGTCTTCCTGTCAATCTCTAAAGGTTGCAGCTCATAATCGATCCTGTCGCCTATAAGAATCCTGACGACCGCGCCGGTCATTGCCGTTCTTTCCCAATGGTCGAAAATACAATTCCCGAGGCTGTAAACAATGATTCCGCCTTCGTAGGTTTCAATCGGCTGGAGGATGTGGGGATGGTGTCCGATGATCACGTCCACACCCCCGTCGATCAATCGATGTGCCGAAATCTGCTGGTCCTTCGACGGCTGCCGGATGAATTCGTTGCCCCAATGCAGGGAAAGGACGACACGATCCACCGTTTCACGAACCATGGCGACCTCTCCCAGAATATCCTGAATGTCACTCGTCACGTTATAATAATTTGAGGGATTTTCATCCGGCCAATAAACATCCGGCAAAAGCGACCAGGATAAAAAGGCAAGGGACATCCCTTTCATCTCTTTGATCACTACCGGCTTTGTCCTGCTTCCCACATGCGCTATTCCAACACGTTCCAGATTCGCCAACGTCCGCTTCAACGCATCCGGACCATGCTCGAATATGTGATTGTTTGCTACGCTGACAAGACCCACACCCGCTTGTGCCAGCGCGTCGGCGCCTCCATCCATTCCGCGGTTCATCATGGAAAAAAAATCGGATCGTTCCCCCGCTGATGGGCTTGCGAGTGCAAATTCCAGATTTCCCATGACAACATCGCAGTCATGCCATGTCTTTTTTATATCTGAAAACAGTGCATCGTATCCTGTTGCGCAGGCTGCCGATCGTACCCCGTATCCGTAACAGACGGTCTGGTCACCCAGCGCGATGTCGCCGACGGCCGACAGCTTGATCGATGGAAGGTCAGACAATATCCGACTCCTTCGGAGGTTGCTTCCCCGCTCCCGCGCCTCCAACCTCCGGTTTCCAGAAGATCTGAAGCACCGCTCCCGATGAATTAACCAGGACCCGGTTCAGATAGATCAGCAACGAAACCATCACGGCGTCCGACGCCTGAATGCCTGCGCGTGTCAGCAGATATACGAAGACGCCCTCACGCACTCCGAGACCTCCCAAAGAAATCGGCAGAACGGTGAGAATGTAGACGATCGGAAAAACCGCCAGGAAAAAAATCAGGGGCAAATCAATGTGAATTGCTTTGGCCAGGAAATAAGACGCCAGGATGTCGGAAACTTGAAAAGCAGCACTCAAAACGAAAACAAGGGAAATCCCCGCGGCAGGAATTCCCTTTATATAATCGATCATTCTGAGGATTGTTTCCCCGATGCCGCCCCGACCGGCAAAGCGGCCTTTAAACCACCCCGGGGAAATCCTGCCGAACAACACATAACTGCACGATAAAACGGCAAGGGTCGCCACCGCCATCAAAGGGACCGACATCACGACGGCAGGCCCGAGGGCCGATTTCAGGACCGGCGGGAGCGAAACGATCGCAGCGGTGCCCACGGTCAGCAGTGCGAGAATGCCGCATATCCGCTCAATCAGGACGGAAACCGTGATGTCAACCGCAGACCTCTTCTTGCTCACCGAACAGATGCCGATGCGTACGGCATCGCCCCCGATCACTCCGGGAAGCGCGCTTCCGTAAAAATTGCCGATGAGATAACAGAAAAAACCCTCTCCCATCCCGAGCCGCACCCCGAAGTACCGGAGCAGCACACTCCAGCGGATTCCACCGGAATAAAGACCGAGAGCCAAAAGGAACGGAGCGGGCCAGACATAGGAGAGGCGAAGCCGGCCGGTCACCTCGGCCACCCTCTCGAAGTCGAAAAGGGTAACCAGATACAACAGGATGACTATGGAAACGAACAGCCGGAGGATAAAGAAAATTTTCTTCTTATGTGTGCTGAAGAAACCGCCCATTTGAGTCCATGCGAAACGTCAGGAAAGCCGGAAGGGATCCGTCCGGACAGGCGGTCAGCCGGCCCGGGTGGACCGGTTCCTGTAATATTTGTGAAAAGCCTCGTCGGTATATCTTTTGGAGATGTATTGCTCGGTATACACACAGACAGTGTATTCATACAGCGGGGAAGCGTGATCGACGGTGAAATATCTGGACAGGTCGGTGACGATGAAGTTCAGCATATCCGCCAGATTTGCGTAAAAAAGATCCTCTTTCCGGTACTCGACGAACTCCGTTATGAGATTGAACGCAATTCCCTTTTCCGAAGACAGGAACCCGTTTTTCAGCAGCCGCTTCACAAAATCGGAGAAATCGGCTTCCGTGGTGCCCGACAGGTGATAGAACGTTCCGCCGAAAACAAGGTAGTCATATTTTTCGGGAAAAAAACCGTCTTCCAGGTTGCGCAGATGGAAAGAGGATTCCGGGTAGACGGACCGGCAGTAATCGACAAATTGGGGCGTGACTTCCGATCCTGAATAGATGATGTTCTTTTCGGGAAACCTGCTTTTCAGGTATTCATAGTAATGACCGATCCCGAAACCGACATCGTGGATCGAGAACAGGTCGTCCCCGCAAAAGAGGCGGGACAGTTTTTCGTATCGAAGATCCTTGTACACCTGCTGTCCCGAGGCAACGGCATCCACCCCGGGACCATGTTTTTCAAAGAGGTTCCCATAATAATCGGTCTGCAGTTGGGCGATGCTTTTTTTCACCTTCCCACCTTAAATTCCAAGGAATTCAGGACATCCGTCAAAAGCGGTGTCAACCATCTATTCAAGCCTGTCGTGAATATGAACGACGCCTTCATCGATCAGCAAGCGGGGATGAAAGGCCCTGGCCCTGTGCGTATGGGTGTTCCAGTTCCGCATGGAACAAGGCTGCACCTGAACCATGTTGAGCGCCACATCGCCTTCGCCGCACCGGACAACCATGCCGCGATCGTCCGACCGGACGATTTGACCGGGAACGCCCGAACCGTCATGGGCCTCCAGGCTTGTCATCCGCAGCATATATTCACGTCCGTGCACATAAAAAAAGGGACCGTTGTATCGATACGATTCCTGGGTGCAGGCAAGGACGAAGCGATGTATTTCGAGGGACGGTTTCGACCAGTCAATTCTCAGGAAGTCGCGGTCTTCCCACCGCCACCGGGAAAAATACCTCGACGGATCATTCCGTTCCCGCTGTTTCCCGGCAAAAGTCCGATGAGGGGCCGCTGCGGCGATCCGGTCCAGAACGTTCTCCATGAGCGGACCGGCGGCAATCCCCGCTTTTTCGGAGAGATCCTGGGGGGTGTCGCCCGGTTCGATATCAACCGGGGACTGTCCAATGATATCCCCGGTGTCGAAGGATTCGTCGACATAATGGATCGTGGAACCGGACCTTCGGACGCCGTGATACACCTGCCATCGATGAACGTCGGTACCCCGAAAACCGGGCAGCAGAGAGGGGTGGGTATTGATGACGCCAAGCTCCGGAACAGTCAATATCTGTTCCGGGATCAGCTCCGGCCAGCCGCCTCCCAGGACGATGAGGTCCGGCCGAAGCGCTTGAATCTCATGCAAGGCGGATGGATCCTTGATCGTTCGAAGACGCATTACGGGAACGTGATGCTGCTCCGAAAGCATTTTTATGGATTCCATAAATCTGACAGGCCGGCATCCGAATTGACGTGATTCTCGAAAATAACGGGTTCTTTCACGATCCGCCGTTGATGGATCGTCGAGAGGGTTCTCCTTCGCGGTGAAAGGCAGTATGACCGCTTGCGGAAGGTATGCCGTCTTTTTCAAAAGATGAGACAGGACATGATATCCGATCCGGTTGAAATTGCGCGACAGATATAAGAAATTGATCACCGGCGGCATGAACCGTCAAAAGGAATTTTTCGATCCGTCATTCAAGGAATCAATCAATCTGTTTCAGGGCTCCGGTATCTGCTTCCCGGGGTGATCCGCCGGGTCGCCCGCTCCGGTGGAATCCCTCACGACAAACTGTGTCGTGCCCGTCGAAATCTGAGTTATTCGAAGGATATATTCCCCCAGGATTGCGAAGGCAAAGAAATTGAACCCCGAAATGCCGAGAAGGATCAGGAGGAGCGTCATCCATCCCGGAACCGCGATGCCAATGAAAAAATAACGGCACAGAAAATATCCCGCCAGGAGGACGCTGATCATGATGCCTGCGGCTCCGACGAGCGCAAGAAGCCGCAGAGGCAGCATGGAGTAGCCAATCAGATTGCTCAAGGTCTGTTTGAAAATGCGGCTTGCCGTATATCCGCTCTTGCCCTTTTTTCTGGGGTCGTTGCGGACGGTCACGTTCCTGACACGCCGGGTCACGGAGAGGATCATCGGCCCCAGCGCCGGATAGGGAACTCTCATTTCGAGCAGGGACCGGGCGACGCTTCCTCGCATCACTCGAAACCCCGTCAGAAAAAGCGCCGGGTCCTTTTCCAGAAAAACACTGTTCACACGATTGATGAAGCTGCTTCCGATCCGGCGGACCGCGTTGTGATTCTTCACCGCCGGAGCACCGATGACGACATCCAGATCGTCATTTTCCCGAAGTTCCCTGATCATGGCCGGCAGTTCCTCGGGCGGGTGCTGGAGATCGTCGTCAAGGGTTATCACAAGTCTTCCCCTTGCCCGCGTAAATCCCGCAAGGGTGGCACTGCCCTGTCCGGAATTGCGCATGAGCTGGAGGGCCAGAACTCTGTTGTCTTTCCCCGCCAGATCCCTCAACACATTCCATGAACGATCCGGGCCGCAATCTTCCACAAAAATCATTTCGAAGGTTTCGCCAAGACTTTCCATGACCGTCACGATTCTTTCGTACAGTTCGGGAAGCATGGGCTCGGAGCGATATACGGGGACGACCACGGAATACACGCAAGTTCCGTTTCGCTGAAGTGCAGGCATCGAACTGACCCGGCTCATTGTGTCCTCACCGCCGACACTTCCAGGCGGATGGCTTTTTCGATTCTTTCCGCAATGGATTCATATGCCCCGGAGGAGGAACAGTCAAACAGAGCGTACCCGATCAGGTTGCCGTTGTGTGTAAAGGGTTTGACTTCGTCGCCGATCGGTGTCGCCAAAAAAAGATCGAACACTTCGGGGATTTCCGCCTGAAGATCATCCAACCCGCTGATATGCTTGAGCATGCCCCCCATGGCGGAACCAAAGATGTAGGAACCCGCACCTTTATCGTCCCGGCCCGGGGAAAACGGCCTGGAATGGTCCCCCAGGGCATATCGAATGGTCATGACTTCGACGTCGACCCCCACGGCCCTGAAAATAACCGCCGGGATGCCGTTTCCTCCGTTTCGGGCGCTCATTTCCAGAATGAAGACCTGATCGGGAGTGATCATCACATCGAAATTCAACGGCCCGTCGCAATACCCCAGAGCATTGCAGCAGGCCTCGAGAATATTGCGGACCCTTTCCTGGTCGGAACCGGAGATCGAGGCGGGCATACTGTGGCCCGTGACGATGAAGCCGTTCATATGTTTATGCGTGACGGCAATGAATGAAAACCGGCCTTCATGCAGGAATCCGTCGCCGCCGACCTCGGTTCCATGGATATATTCTTCAATGCATGCCTTTCCTGAGTGAGAAAAGTTCATGGCATGGTTCAGTGCGTTGTCTATGGCAGACGGATCATAATGCGGGACCTTGCTGATGCCCCTGGAACCCGATGTATCAACGGGCTTGACGACAATGGGAAACCTGAGACGCTTCATCTCTTCCCGAGCGCTCCGGGATGACGGGGCGGTTATGAACGCGGGACAGGGCAAGCCCTTCTCCCGTAGGAAGGATCGGAAAAGTTGCTTGTACGCCATGGTTTCGGCCACGTCGGAGGCCGTCCCCGGCAGGCCCAGGCACCTGCTCACGTAAGCCACGGTCGGTATGGCGACGTCCGAGCTGAACGTGCAGATGCCGTCTATCCCCAACTGTCTTGCCGCCCGGAGAACGCCTTCCCGGTCGGTCGTACTGCAATTGACATATTGATGCGAGTAACGGTGCCCGATGTTGTCCGGCAGATAATCGACCGTGATCACGTGAAGGCCGAGAGATACGGCCTTTCTGATGGCAGGTACTTGAAACGGTCCGGCTCCGAGGATCATCACGCGCTTTTTGGACATGTCAAAAGCATCCCGCCATTGGTTCCGTATCGGAGAGAACCTTTTTCGTTCCCGAGAACCGAGTCAAACGATCCTCAAGGCCCCGTTCCTTCACGATCCTTCTTTCCTCGCCGTCTTTCATGCGGCGCCGGCGGTCCCCAACTCCGCATCCCTGCACCATCGGCGGTCCGGGGAGGGGCGCTGCGACAAACGGATGCCGAAACGGCCGGGTCGGCCGGGGGAAGCCTTACGGATCATGACGTCGGTGCCTGTGTCCTCATGGCGCGAAACGACGAACCCCGGGAAAGGGCTCGTTTCTCCGTCTCCGGCGGCTGCATTTCAATCGTGACGTTCCTGAAAACGACCCGTTCGTTTCCCAGTGCAAACACCCGGAATTCCAATTGATGCTTCTTGTCGAGCGTGAAGGAAAGTTCCTGAGGACCCTCGCTGGACGTCAATACCTTTTCCGCAAGAATGATTTCTCCAAGGGATGCCGCAACGTCGAGACGGACAACTCCCCCGGAATGATACGGGGCTGTCACGTCGAAAGTCACTTTGTAGCTGCCGGGCGCCACATCGATATAAGGCCCGAAATGAAGCGCACCCGATTCGCCTTTCTCCGCAATCAATGCCGACCCGCCGTCTGCATCATCCTCCTCCAGACGGCCCACCTGTTTCGGAGAATGCATTGACGCATAGAAAATTTCAGCGGTTTCGATCCTGGGATCCCATCCGGGCAGGCCTGCCGAAAGGTTTTGCGGATAGACATATATGCCGAAGTTGCCGTAAGAAAGAATATGAATCGGATTTCCATGATATTTCTTCAGCAGATTCCAATCGATCGATTCCGCTTGTTTTTTGTTCAGCAGCAGGAATGAGGCGCCCCGCCACGCACCGGGCCGATACCAGCGGTAGGACGACAAATGCCTCATGGGCACGGGAAGTCCGTTTTCAATCACGATCTGGCGAACCAGAACCTTTTCATCGCTCAAAACGCTCAGCTTTCCCGCATTCCAGTAGGTTGCATAGCCGTAATGCAATCCGTTTTGAGCGAGGAAATCACAGAGTTTCCTCGAGTTCAGGCAATCCTCTTTCACGCCGTAGTTGAGGGAGGAATCGATCAATGACATAAAATACGTTGTATAACCGCCGGTCACGAACAACAGGGAAACCGCGAAAGTCGAAACGGCAATGATTTTGTTATTCCGCCAGCTTACAGGATACGACAAGGCGAGAATCAGCAGCAGCACGAGAGAGGGCACGAGGTAACGGGAACTTCCGATGGGTCCGCTCATGTCGGGCAGGGTCGTCGTGACCTGCAGAAAAAACACGGGGATAAAAACGAAAAGTGCGAATACGGCCAGAAAAGAGGTCCCGTCGTTTCGCTCCCTGAGTGCACGGTTCACGGACCAGGGAATCAACAGGAGGAGGACCAGCGCGGCACCTAACCGCGCCGCCTCGTAAATGCCGCTTTTGCTGACAACCAGTCCGCCCGATTTCGGAAGACCGCCGAATATGGCGAGATAACCCTTCAGAGTAAGGTTCAGGTTTCTTGACATCGTTTCATAAGCAAGCCAATGAACATTCCCCGCGCCCAGCACATTGTTGACGCGGGGCAGGGTCAGTCCATGGAGCACCGTGCCAAACAGGATCCCGGAAAAAATAATCGCCGAAAGAAACCAGACGGTCCCGGGGGTTATGGAACCTTTTGATCTTGCAACGTACCAGACGGTGGCAATCACCAGAGGAACCCCATAATAAACCATGGCACGCTGGGGATTTGACCAGAACAGGATCAACAGGACTGCAAACAGAGCGACACCGAAGTACTTCTTCTTTTTTTCATCCCCATTGAAGTATTTAAAGGTGAAAAAAAGAACACAGCATGAAAAAAAGACGCCCGAACCATAGGAAACCTGTCCATACAAATTTTCCGCCATGAATCCGGAAATTCCCGCCGCGAAAATTGCGATGATCCAGACCCTGCGGTTCAGATCGACATTGGTGATTCCCAGGAGAAACCATATGCCCATCAAGATGAATCCGGATGAAAACAGACCGGAAATCGCGTGCACCGCATAACCTGCCGGAAGAAACGCAAGCAGCGGGAGGATGAAGGCCGGCTTGAAGCTGAGGCATAGGTCGTTGTTCACATAATTCCATTCGGGCGGGAAGAAACTCCCCGTTTCCGTGATCTCTCTGGCAAGGAGCACTTTTGCCGCGCTGTCGGAATGAAAACAGAACTGATAGCCGGTAAAAATATACCAGAGAAGCATGCACAGATTGATCGAAAGAAACAGGATTGCCAGAGCGAGGGATGTTCTCTCAACGAGTTTGGCATGGATGTTCATGAACCGGGCTCCTGCAGGAAATGCAATGATCGAAATGATATGCCGCGTTCAATCGCTTCGAATAGGATACCGTCCATTCAGCCGGGCTTGCTCCCTTCCCTGCCGCCGCATCACGGAAAATCAGGTTGCAAGAGCCCGAAGCATCCCATAGAGCCTTTGACCCAGGCGGGTGTGATGGTGCGCCTCGCACCAACGCTTCGCTTCCTCTTGTTTGTCTTTTACCGCCGCAGTGCCGTTTGCGATTTCGTCGAGAAGCCGTTTGATTCCTTCAGCGATATCAGCCGGCGTACAACCCGGGAGTGAAAACACCGCGGGGGCGACATCATCGAATATGGCGAGCGGCGTCACTGCGACGGGACGACCGCTGGCCAGGCCATATCGAACGGCCGCGCTGGACGACTCTCCCGTGTCCTGGTATGGATACACAATCAAATCGGCATCGGAAAGTCGCGTGAGACTTTCCATGTCGGTAAGGTACCCGGTGCTGAAAATCACGGCGTCTTCCAAGCCCTGCTCGGAGACCTTCCTTTTCGCCAGATCTATGATCTGCCTCGATTCCGGCACCGGATACTCAGCATTGACCATATGCAGACGAATCCGTATCCCGCTCCCGCGCAGCAATGCGATCGCGTCGATCAGTTCCAGCAGGCCTTTGTGCGGGAGGAAAAATCCGTAAGATGCGACCGTAAACGCGCGCTCTCCCGGGGCAGTCCGCTCAACCGGCGGTGAAAAATATGGAATCCCATGCGGGAAAACGGCAACGTTATCCACAAGACCGTGCGTCTTGAGCCGGTTCATGTCCCCCGGGGTATGAACAAGAACACGATGGCAACGGGACAAAGCGGGGACGAGAACGCTTAATTTCTTGTGCGGGACATGTGCGGGATCCGATGTGGCATGCATCATGACGATGACGACACGTCCCGCATCGATTTGTTCGATAAGAAAATCAGCGAGTGTCTGCAGGTCGAAAAAGCCGTAGTTGAACTGGACCACGAGCGTATCGACACGATTCCTTTCGACGGATCGTTTCAGGTCGATCAACGAATCATGATCCCCGGCGGCCCAGCAACGCTCCACATAAGGTTGATCCTCGATCGTGGCGGCCGGTGCATGAGCCGCCATGATGGTCACCCGGGACGGCATGCTGTTCACCAGGTGCTCCGAATAACTTGCAATGCCACATAAAGTGTTCCAGGTCGTCACCCAGCCGATGCGCGGTTCCGGCAATTCCGGCATGCATGCCCACGTGCGGGCCGCCTGAACCATTCTGTCCGCCGCATGGGACCAGCGGAACCGTTTCATCAGCAGCCCGCGGCCCGCCGAAATGCGCAAGTCTCTGATTTTTCCCGGTGTCTCGTATACTTCACGCATGACCTGCGCAAGATGCCCGACATCCGGAGTCGCCCAGACGGAATCGGGCAATCCGAAGTGCGTTTTTGCGCGTTCAAAGCTGTAGTCGACCAGCCACGCCGTTTCCGGTGTGCAGAAATCCACCTGGCCGCTCCAGCCCGTTGTAATCACCGCCAGGCCGGAAAGCATCGCCTCGGCCATGGGCAAGCCGAAGCCCTCCGCGCGGCTTGGCGCCACAAGCACATGACATTGCCCGTAGAGCGCTTTCAGTTCCCCATCGGAGAAATCATCTTCGAGGATTCGAACGTCCGGAAGACCGGGATTTTTCTCCCTCGCCTCTTCCAGCCAGCGATGAATCTCATTATGCGGATTCGGAAAGGTTTTGATGATCAGGCTCACGTCATCTGCGGCGCTGAAGGCCCTCCCGTAAGCCTCAAGCAAAATATCGGCCCCCTTGCGCGGGAAACATGAAGAAACATGCAGAAAACGAAATTTGCCGGCGTTCAGGACAAACCGGGTGTCGGGTGTCACGCTTTCCCAATGATCGACACCCAGACCGCTCACAGCCATGGGCACTGTAACGCCATTGTCGATCATGACCTTGCGGACATGTTCGGACATGACCGTGATCCCCTGCAGGGAATCATTGAAAGATTCCACCCATTCATAAGGAAAAGCGGACTCTTCCCAGCCATAGGCATGAAGAAAATTGCACCTGCCGTGCATGTCCGTCACTCTCGGAGGATACAGGTTCCTGCTCGTGACGTCCGATTCAAACTGGGTCACCCTTGCGGCGCGACCATGCATTGCCGCCAGATCGGGGTTATCCGCCAGAAACTTCTCGCTGGCAGGGAAATCGCCGGGTCCCTCGGTCGAGTGCAGGACGACGGTGTGCCCTGAGCCAGCCAACGCCCTCGCCGTCTCGCGATTGACCAGGGCCAGGCTGTAACTGCTGTCGAAAGGGCCTTCGATCCGCCAGGTTATCTTCCCGGGCAGAGAGCGGGCGCGGACAATCCGGTCAATCACCTGCTCGTTTCCGGCAATGCAGGCGGCCGTCACCATCAGTTGTTTATCATCCACCGTGGCGGGGTTCCCTGCAACATCGGCTATCGCATCGATCAATTCGCCGTATTGGTTCTTCCGCTCGGCGGCGATGCCGGCCCAACCGCCTGTTTTCGAAACCGCCCTTTGTTCATGAAGCCGTTCGTAAGCGTCAATGACCACCTTTGCGCTCTTGTCCCAGGAAAACTTCTTTGCCTGTTCCGTTCCGTAGGCCGCCAGTTCTTTTCTGAACGCCTCATCGCTCACGACCTGAGCCAGTTTTTTCATGATCGCATTCTCGTCGAACGGATCGAACAAGGCATCCTGTCGACCGACGACTTCCGGAATGCTGGTGGTGTTTGCGCCGATAACCGCCGCACCGCAGGACATGGCTTCAAGTGCGGGCATTCCGAAGCCTTCATGGTGGGATGGAAGGACGAACACCGTGCAGAGGTTGTAGAGCCGGACCAGTTCTTCGTCACCGACGTAACCGGTGAACAGCAATTGTTTTTTGCTTAAACCCGCCGAGCTTGCATCACGCCTCAGTTTAGACACCTCACCATCGGGCATGTTGCCCGCCAACACCAGCAGATAAGCATTGCGCAGCGATTCAGGCAGACGGGCATATGCACGAATCAACATTGTCAGATTCTTGCGTGCATCCGCACCTCCGGCATAAAGGATGAAGGATCGCGAAATACCATATCTCGTTAAAAGCTTACGCCTTTCCATGTCCGACAGTTCACAACGACGGAAAACGGAATCGCAAGCCCCGGAAATATTAACCACTCGATCGGCAGGAAGATTCAACACCTCAATTCCTTCCCTTGCCGCCGATTCCGAGATGGCATGCCACTGATCCGCCCGCTTCAGAAACTCGATCTTTCGTTTGTAATATCGTTCATACATCGGGTTGTTCTTCAGGTACGCGGCAGGGTTCAGCAATGGAATCAGATCGTAAAGGGTTACAACCGTCGGTGTTTGTCGATCGACAATTCCTACGCTTGTGACGGCGTCATCCACATAGCCTTCGAACAGGCTGGATACATGCACGATATCCGGCTGCAAACCGGCGAGAAAGACCTCTCTTATGCGTTCTGCCACGTCACGGCGCCATTCGAGACCTGATTCGAACTCCCGCACCGGCCCGGGAACGCGCCAGACGCATATGTTTTCCTTCGGCAGGAGGCCATCGAAAGCGGCCCGGACCGGATCGACGGTATCTTGAAAAAGACCGTTCAAAGCAATGATGATTTCATGCGCACCCCTGTTCCGCGCAATTGCCTGGGCAAGCGAAAGCGTGTAGCGTCCGATGCCTCTGAAGCGGCTTTCCGTTTGAACGCCCTGCAGGTCCAGAACGATTCGCATCAGTCTTTTCCCTTCCCGCGCCGAGCCATCGCCGCTTTGAGATCCTCAAAGACCCTGCGAGCCTTCGGCGTGAATTTGGCAAACGCCGGCGGCTCGATCACCGCAGAACAGGACTGCTGGAGCACGTGTTCCTGCGGACCCGCGGGTAACATCCCGGCCTGGCGGGCTGCTTCTATGATCCGTTGGTAAAGCCATGGATACCGCTGAAGGTTGCAACTGAGTCGACGGCTCAAACCGGGGTGCGAGAGGACGAATCGAATGATCCAGGCAAGAGGGCCCAGCACGGCAGGGTAAACAAACGCCTTGGCGCGCTTCGCACAGCGTTGACACGGGGAAAAACCGGCAATGATGAAACCGGCCAGCCGTCGCAACGGGGCCGTAATGCGCCAGGACCAGCTTGAATGAACGGCTGTCAACTGGCCCTTCAGGCTGTCCGCCATTTTCCACCAGTGAAGAACATGGCCGTTCAGTCTTTCCACCTCCATCCTCAACTCGGAGGCAGTGGCGGTCAGCCTTTTGTTTTCATCTTCCACGGCGGCCATGTCCTTGTTCCCGCCCTGCATTTTCCGAAGAATATCTTCCAGTTCCCGATTTTTTTCGTCAAGAGCCGCATGGACGTGCACGACCTCGGACCGCAGATCTTCCGTGCGGGCCAGGAGTTCACCGCTCCTGCTTTTCATGACGCCGAGTTCCGTTTCCGATTCATGGAGGGCACTTGTTCTGAAATCATCAAAAAAATTGGGCGGGTATTTGAAATTATCGAGCAGTTCCCCGTGCTCTTTTGCAACATAGAAGCGGTTGATTCCGTCGGCATAGGCAAAAAGGTAGTCCGCCTGAAGGAGAATCGGCTCCCAGGCATGGTAACTTTCAACCTGGGACATGGGCTGCATCGCCTCCACGACGAGCACCCATGGACGATGTCTCCGCCAGTTATTTCCCCGGATGACCCGTTCCTCGAACCCTTCCACATCCACTTTAAGAAAGTGGACATCCCGGCGGCCGACATGTTCCCTCCATATCCTGTTCAGGGTAAGAACCGGCACCGGAAACACGCGGACCTCCATCCCCCGGGACTCGAAATCACCGGCAACCCTCTTGTCCAGGGTGGACAATCCGGAATTGCCGAGACGATGGAACGGATACTCTCCGTTAAAATCGGCCACGGCAACGCAAAGATTCTTGTCATCCCGGCGATCGTTCCTGAAACGATCGCACATTTCCGGATCGGGTTCGATGTTGATTCCCCGCCACCCGCGGTCATAGAATGCTTTCGTGACTGAATCCGATTCCGGCGACCAGGCGCCCACGTCTATGTAAAATCCCTTCTCGATGTGCTTCAGCGCCCGCCACAGCATCACGTCTTCAAAGTTCTGGGCATATGAGACGAAGCTCATGACCTGTCAACCTCGATCCTCGGTTCGATCCAGCTGCTGCCGATGAAATAGCTTCTGTCCGCGTTGGCCACGTGAAAGATCAAGGCAAGGTCTCTCCATTCATAGTTGTTCGCCAGGTGCGTGTCCGCGTCCGTAAGCGCCGTCGAAACGGAGTAGCTCCCGGGGCCGAGATTCATGGGAAAGGAAATCCTGTAACGGATCGAATCGTTCGCCCGGACGTCCCGGAGCACCTGCTTCGTGTGCCACGTGTTGGTTCCGTACATGGTCTGCCCCAGGCGGTCCTTGATCATGTAGCCCAGCACGAAAACCGGGAGGTCCTTCCGGGCGGTCACCTCGATGTCGAGGGTCACCGGTTCCCCGACGTTGACGTATTCGACGGGTTCCCCTTTGCCGTTGCGAAGCGTGATGGACGAAACACAGGCCGCACCGGTGCCCGAGACGGTCTGTATCTTCCCGTTCTCCAACTGCCGGAGGGCGACCGTGCTGTTTTCCCTGTCGGCGATCAGAGCGTTGTAGAAGTCCATGACTTCCTCGGGATTTCCGTCACGAATGACCATTCCGTCGTCCAGGAGGACGGCCCTGCTGCAAAGGCTTTGTATGGCCGAGGGATCGTGGGATACGATGAGAAGCGTCGTCCGCTCCTCCTGGAATTCCCGGATCCTCTGGAAGCACTTGTGCTGAAAGTAGGCGTCCCCCACCGCCAGAGCCTCGTCGACCACGAGGATGTCGGGCCGGAAGGCCGTCGCCACGGAAAAGGCCACCCGCACCTGCATGCCGCTCGAGTAGATCCGGACGGGGCGGTCGAAATAGTCCCCGATTTCGGCAAAGGCCTCGATCTCGCCTATCCTGGCCTCCACCTCGGCCGCGGTGAATCCCTGCAATTGCGCGGCCATGAAGGCATTCTGCCGGCCCGTGAAATCCGGGTGAAACCCCATGCCCAGTTCGAGGAGGGCGGAGATGCGGCCCCCCGTTTCCACCGTCCCGGTGGAAGGTTTCGTCGTCCCGGTGACGATTTTCAGCAGTGTGCTTTTCCCGGCGCCGTTGACGCCGACGATGCCCATGGCTTCACCCGGAGAAACGTCGAAGGAAACGTTTCGCAGAACCCACCGGAGATCGTGGCGGGGCCCGGAACCGAGCCACTCCGCGAGCCGTCCCCATTTGCGGCCATAGTGTTTGTACGCCTTGCCGATGTTCCGAATCCGCAGATGTCCCATCAGAGCTCGTCCACGATTTCGCCCTGGAGCCTGTGGAAGGCGAACATTCCGAGGACCAGGAAAAAGAGCGCCAGGAGGGCGGGATACCCCAGGGCCGACCATTCCGGAAGACGGTGCCCGAGGAAAATGTCCTGATAGGCCTGAACGAGCCGCCACATGGGATTCCATCTCATGAGGTCCCGGGCCGTTCCCGGCAGCTGTTGGACCGCATAGACGATGGGCGTCAGCCAGAACCAGAATTGAAGCACGATCTGGACGATCTGTTGAACGTCCCGGTAGAACACGTTCACCGTCGCAAGGAGGATTCCCAGCCCGATGGCGAATCCCGTCTGGATCAGAAGAACGGGAAGGGCGGCCAGAACGACCGTCCCGGGAAAAGCGGAGACGAGGACGAGGAACAGCAGGAAGAGGGACAGGATGACCGCGAAATTGAGGATGCTCGAGGTCAGAACGATGATCGGAAGACAGAGTTTCGGAAAGCGGATTTTCTTCAGGAGATTGGCGTTTTCCACGAAAATGCTGACCGAGCGTCCCAGCATCTCGGCGAACAGATTCCATGTGAGCACCCCGGAGCAAAGATAAATGGAGTAGGCGAACCTGGACGAATGGCCTGTAAGGGTCGGATTGATGAGCCGGGAAAAGATGAGGGTGAAAATGAGAATGGTCGCCAGAGGCTGGGCCACCACCCAGAAAGCGCCGAGCTGGGTGCCGGTCCAGCGGGCCTGGAATTCCCTCTTCACCGCACCCCACATGAAATCCCGGAACTTCCACACATCCCGCAGCATTCCAAGTGAAATCATGGCTTCGCCGCCTCAGGTCTCCCGGGATGACAAAACATCCTCGTACATGGCGTGAATCTCCCGCGCCACCCGATCGATATGAAAATCAGCGTCGAATCGCTCCAGGGCGGCCCGTGACATGCGCCTGCGCACGTCCGGGTTCCCCGTCAGGAAACGGAGGGCATCCGCCATCGCCCGGGGGTTTCCGGGCGGAACGAGAAATCCCGTCTCCCCGTGGCGCACGATCCACCCCATGCCCGATCCCTCCACATCGGAAGCCACGACGGGCTTTTCATATCCCATGGCCTCCAGGATGACGAGACCGAACGCTTCCGTACGTTCTATGGACGGCAGGCAGAACATATCGCAGGTCGCCAGCAGGGCCCGGATCTGGTGGTCGGGCACGAAACCCTGCAGGGTGACCCGCCGTTCCAGGCCGAGTGCGGCGATGCGCTGTTTCAAATGCTTCTTCCGGTCGCCCTGCCCCACGATGACGACGTGAACGTCCGGCATAAGGGAAGCCGCCTGGATGAGAATTTCGTGCCCCTTGTAATAAGTCAGCCGTCCGATCGAAAGAATCCTGGCACATCCTCGGTGCCACACCGCTTCCTCGGCCCATCGCACCTGTTCCCGGTCGGGCCGGCAAAGCCTGTTTCCATCGATGCCGAGGGGAACAACCCGGCATTTCCCCCGCCAGGGGGAAAGGGGTTCGCTCGATTCAAGATAGCGCAGCGAGCTGCTCACGATGACGGCCGCCCTGCCCAGGAGCCGCTGTTCCAGCGGCCGGTAGAGGTTGTAGGCAACGGCGAGCCGCCGGTCGAAGACGGACCTCACGATGTCGGACTGCCATTGGACCACCCACGGGATCCGCGCCGCGGCGGGTATCGCCATCACCCAGAAGGCGGACGTGTTCGGAACATGCAGGTGAAGAATGTGGGGGCGAAACGCGCGGATCGCCCGCCTCAACGCCAGCGGAAACCCGGGACTGACCGGCGTGTACAGGAAATTCCCATAGCTCGACACACGGTCGATTCTTTCCTCCCGGTCCCTTGCGGAGTTCATCCTCTTCCCGAATTCATGATGATGGACAAGGGCCGCCGTCGTGACGCCCCTTCGCTCGAGCGCGGGAAGCAGGTCGCCCATGAAATTTTCCATCCCCCCCGGGAAGGGGGGGTAGAATTTGCCGACGTGAAGCACGCGCATCCCGGTTTCCTTCATCATCCCCCGCTGCGATGCCGGGCGGCGATCCGTCCGAAGAGATGAAGCGTCTCCCGGGCCGTTCTGTCCCAGGTGAAGGACGCGGCCCGCTTCAAACCCTTATCCCTCAATTCCCCCGCCAGTTCCGTGTCCCGGACCAGCCGGTCGATGCAGTGGGCCAGCCCTTCGGCGTCGTCGGGACGGATGTAAAGGGCGGCATCCCCCGCCGTCTCGGGAAGGCTCGAGCTGTTCGAGCAGATCACCGGGGCGCCGCAGGCCATCGCCTCGAGAACGGGCAGTCCGAAACCTTCATACAGGCTCGGATAAACGAGTCCCGCGGTGCCGCTGTAGAGCCGCGCCAGGGTTTCGTCATCGACGTACCCCGCAAAATGAATCCTGTCCCCGAGACCGAGCCGCCTCGCCTGTTCGATCCACTCCTTGTCGCCCCAGGCCTGCCATCCCGTCAGGATGACGGGAATCTTCTCCCCGGTCATGACGAGGGCCTCCATGAGAAGGGACAGATTTTTCCTGGGTTCGAGGGATCCCACGAAGAGGAGATATTCGTCCGGCCAGCCGCGCTCTCTCAGAACCAGGTCCGTTTCCTCCTTTCGCCTGGGGGAAAAAACCGGATCGGGAGCGAGGGGGATGGCCGACACCCGGTCCGGGTCCATGCGGAACTCTTCGACGATTTCCGATTTCACGAATGACGATATCGTGAGGACATGGGCGACCGCCGGGAATCGGCGTCGGAAAAAGTGATCGAAGAACCACACCCTTTCTTTCGGATGTTTTTCACGATACTTTAACAGGGAAAGGTCATAGATGTTGTAGACGACGGGGACATCCCGTATTTCAGCGGGGACGAAGCCCGTTTCATGGTAAACGTCGAATCGTTCTTTGCCGCACGCCCTCCTGAGCATCGCTTCATAGGCCAGCCAGTGAAGAACCCGCAACGTGAACACCGCGGGATCGGGAAGTTTCCAGAGCGCGTCGATCGTCCGCATGGAAAAACGGGGGTTGCTTCCCCGGGGAATTCCGCCGTCGGCCCGGATGCCCGAAAAGTATCGGATACCCCCTCCCGTCACGGCCTCCATGGCCCTGTACAGGTTTCGGACGTATCTCCCGATTCCTGTCTGGAGGGTCGTCAGCGGAATGGAATTTACAAGGATCTTCACGTTACGTTACAGGCTGAAACGGCCCGGACACGGCGGGTTTTCTTGAGAAGGAAAAAGCGGAGCGGGAAGGCAGGTCCTCATTGAACGATCAATCCAGGACGCCCTTTTTCCGTTCCGCCCGGGGGCATTCGAGCTGGGGGACCTGAGAGAATCCATTGAACTTCAGGGAGGCCCGGACACGGGTCAGAAGTTCCGCCCGGGTCAGGGCGCCCCCGGCATCCCGGATGTGCTTGCAGAAGTAATAGGTGAAGGCTCCGTTGAAGTTCCCGCCGATGGATGCATCGGCGGAGGTCTGATTGTCCCTGCAGCCGGCAAAGAGAACGTGTTTCATGGGATTTTCGCCCCTCAGGATTTTTCTTTCCTCGAGGTCGTCCTCCTCCCGGAGCTGGATATCCACGGGCGGCGGCAGGAAGCGGGGCTGGAAGGCCTGGTCCGCCGGGAGCGCCGTGATGGCCGTGGCCTCCCGGGTGCCCGTCCCGGAATGGCAGCAGTCGAGGAGAATCTCCAGGTTGGCCCCTTTCGGCAGAGGAGCGAAGAGGTCCCTCAACTCGTCGTCGACGATGTAGGTCCCATCCCAGTCCATGTCGTGGGGACACAGGATCTCGTCCATGCGGTCCTTCAGTTCGTCGCCCTCCCGGTCCCGGATCTGGGACCCGTGGCCCGAGAAATGGAAGAGGAGGCGGTCCCCCGATTTTGCGTCCTTCATGAGCCACCGGAGACGGTTGACGATGTTTTTCTTCGTCGCCCGCTCGTCCGTGAGCGCCCGGATTTCCCGGACGGTGAAGCCGTAATGTTTGAGGAGAATGTCACGGACGTTGGTGACATCGTTGATGCAGCCCTTGAGATCGGCACCGGGAATCCGGTACCGGTTGACGCCGACCAGAATTGCCCTGTTTGCCATGGTGCACCTCCTTTTTTGCCCCTGCTCCGGTCGATTCCCCGGCACACGGGAAATCCCGTCGCAACACGCCTGTTCCCCTCCGCTTTTTCTTTCCCTCCTTCAATCGGGCTTCCCGTCTCCCATGGGAGGAAGCCCCTCCGGCGGCACTTCAAGAACGGCGGAGATCCTTTCCAGATACCGCTCGCAGGAATAGCGGCTTTTTGCCTCGTCGATGTTGTGCCTCTGGATCTCCCTCGTTTTCCCGCCGTTCGCAAGGAGGCCGTTCAACGCGTTTTCGACGGCCTCGCTCGACCGGGGCTCGACGAGAACGCCGTTCCTCCCGGATACGATCTCGGGAAGGTAGTTGTGCCGCGTCGTGACGATGGCATTCCCCGATCGCATGGCCTCGATGATCGAAAGCGGGAAGGCCTCGGACCTGTAGAACGTGGGAAGGACGAAGATGTCCGAATCCATGAGCCGGCGGACTTTTTCCTCCCCCCGGATCACGCCCAGGTATGCGATTTTCCCGGGAAGGGACCGCCCGAGGGTCTCCAGTTCCCGAAGGAACCGCGCCCTGACCTCCCCCTCCTTCATCCCCTCGTCGCCGATGCAGGCGCCGGCGATGGTAAGCTTCACGTCGTCGAACGTTTCGCCGATCCTCCGGAACGCTTCAAGCAATGTGAAGATTCCCTTGGATTCCATGATATTGGAAAGATAGATCAACTCCCGCGCCCTCGACGGTCCTTTGACCACGTCCCGCTCGAATTCCCGGGCATAGAAATTCGGGACCACCTCGATCCGCATCCTCGGGAAAAACGGCAGGAACTGGTCTTTCATGCCTTCCGTCAGGACGATGGAAAGATCGATCCTGTCATAGAACCAAGCGGCGATCTTTTTCCAGGCCCGCGGAAGGGATGCGTAATAGTCCCGGAAATCGGCGCCGTGGAGATGATTGACGACTTTCGAGCCGAAGGTCCGCGCAAGACCGATGACGAGGAAATCGAAAAGGCTGCCTTTCCGGCTCCGGGCACAGGTGAAATAGACGATGTCGATCCGGCGGACAAGAAAATGGCCGGCCATCCTGGCAAGAGCGGACAGGACAAGGGCCATGGCGGCGGGAAAGGATTTTCCCGTGGCGTTCACGGAAACGATGTATTTGTCGCAGTTCCCGATGCCGCGGCAGGTTTCCATGAAATGGAGCGACTGGCCGTGAACGGGAGGGGGCAGCGGCCCGACGAACAGGATGCTTTTTCTCGGCCCGGGGGACATGGGGACCTCACGGGAGGAAGTAGTAGACAAGGGACAGCGTCAGCACGTGAATCAGGTGGCGGTACAGGTACACTTCCTCCCCCGGACGGGCGTGTTTTCTGGCGATCCCGTATGCCTCCAGGGCCGCTCTCCGGTAATGGTTGCTCGACTTGGAACGCCGGTGCCACCGGAATCTCGCCAGATAGCGGTCGAGATAGGCGGGGGCGTAGCGGGAGGCCAGCCGCATCCAGTAATCGTAATCCATGGCATAGTCGTATTCCAGGTTCAGAAGCCCCGTTTCCTCGAAAGCGGACCGCGCGATGAAAACGGCCGGCTGGGGGATGAAATCCTTGGTCAGAAGCCTGCTGCGGGAATAGCGGCGGCTTTCGAAATTTTTGTATCTCGTGATGAGTTTCCGTATTTCGCCGCCCGTTTCGTCGATGTTTCTGCAGTTGCCGAAACACCACTTGAACCGTTCCCTCTCGTAGGACCGGGCGACGGCGGCGAGGGCGCCCTCTTCATAGAGATCGTCCGAGTTGAGCCACCCCAGGACATCGCCGCTCGCCCTCGCGAATCCCTTGTTGAGCGCGTCCGTCTGCCCCCGGTCCGGCTCCGAAACCAGCCGGACCCCGCACCCTTCGTATTTACGGCAGATGTCGATCGTCCGATCCGTCGACCCCCCGTCGATGATCCAGTACTCCAGTTCGAAGGGACCTTTCTGTCCGATCACGCTTCGGATCGTTTCCTCGATATAGCCCCCCTGGTTATAGGAGGGTGTGATGACCGATATCTTCATTCCTTATATTTTCCCCGTGAATGTCCCCTGGAAATATCGTCACGGTCTCTTCGACGGCTTACCGGTCCTGAATCCCCGCCCGGCCGCAAAGAGCCGTTCTGATGGTCTGCTTCAGCTGGTCCGCCGCCCAGCGGCTGTTGCGCTCCCGCACCCTTTCGCGGAATTTCCGACCCGCCTCCCTTGCCAGGGCGGGCGAGAGGGCGGCTCTTTTCATGTTTTCGAACAGGCCGCCGCTGTCGTCCGGGTCGGTCAGCGGAAACTCTCGAAACAGGCCCTGGTAGTTGCGGGCCGCTCCGACGGCCGTCGTCGTCAGCAGGGGCAGCGCGGCGATGGCACCGTAATCGAGCGCCGTGGAATAGGGCTCGTACCCCGTGTGCACATACGCATCGGCCGCCGCGTAGAAGAATTTCAAATCGTCGAACGGCAGCTCCCTGTAAATCTTCACGTTCCGCAGCTTCCGCCGGGAGCATCGCTTCTCGATCCCGGGACGTTCCGGACCGTCGCCCACCAGGATCAGAAACACGTCCCGCTCGCGGTTCAATCGCTCGAATGCGTCCAGGAGCAGGGAGTGCCGGCGGTTTTCGATCATGTTCGCCACCATCAGGAAGACGGTCGCACCGTCCTCGATGCCGAGTTTCCGGCGGATCGCCGTCCTGTCTTTTTCCACCCCGGTCATTGCGTCCAACAGGTTGTCCACGTCCAGGGTGTAGCTTCCCTGGAAAATCCTGGACGGAGGCACCCCGTACTGAAGCATGTATTCCCGGGACGCCAGGCCGGGCACCCAGACCGCTTTCGATTTCCGCAGGAGGAATTTCACGAGGCCGTCCCGCAGGCGGGACCGGACGTCGAAGAGGGGATGAATCCGCACGCTGTCGGCGCAGTACACAAGAGGGATGCCATGGGTTGTGGCATAGGCGGCGGCCGCGAGGGCTGTGAGGTCGTTGTGGCAGGGAATGAACAGAACGTCGTAGCGGCCGTTTTTCAGCGCCCGCAGAGGATGAAGGTGCAGTACGGAATGCTTGTGAAGCCTCACGTATCCGCCCAGATACCGATGGGGGTACGGCGGTTCGCCGGGGTTCCAGTGGCGCCGCTCCGCCTCGCGGTCGAACATGAACAGCACCTTCAGATCGAACACGCCGTCGGAATGGAGCATGGAAAACGTGGCATCCCGGTAAGGGGCGGGATGGGTGGCGATAATTCCAACCCGCGCTTTTCTCTTCGTCATTCCCCCGGGAACCTCCTCCCCAGATTCCTTCTCCACCCGTCCCTCAGGCCCCGTGCCGCATACCTCAGTTTTTCCGCTTTCTTCCTCTCGAACAACGCGATCCGGAAAAATTTTTTCGCCTGTCCCACCACGAAGGCCATGGAATACAGGGGATCCTTCCCCAGGCACTCCAGGGCAAGGACGGTCCCGTTCCTGTACCCGTAGTAAATCCGGAACGGCTTCTGATCCTCCATGAGGACGGGAATTCCCATGAAACGAACGACCCTGGAAGCTCCGATGGAATGAACGAATCCGATTTCCTTCAGGCGGACGACCGCAAATCCTTTTCTCCTTGCCCGGAGGCAATAGTCGAGGTCCACCGAATCGATGAAAAACTCCTCCCGGAAGGGCCCGACGCGGTCATACGTCTCCAGGGAGAAGAGACTTCCCGAGGTGATGATTCCCCGCTTTTCCAGGAATGCCCTGTCTTCCCCGGCCGGCGCCCGTTTTCCGATCTCGTCGAATCCCGTCCAGGACATGCCGATGATCCCCACGGGTTTTTTCAGGCGGATGCCCTTGAGCCCGTCGATCAGCCTTTCCACCATGTCGGATCGGACAACGCTGTCATCGTCCAGGGTCAGGATCCACCGGAAGCCGTTTTCCCGGGCGACGGCGACGCCCCTGTTCAGGGACGCGGCGATGCCGGCGTTCGCGGTATTGTGATGAAGGCGGATATCCTTCTTTCCGGCGAACCACCGGTTCAGTTTCCGGACACTGTCAGCCGTTTCTCCGTCATTGACGATGACGACGCCCCCCACCTGGGGCAGGATTCTCTCCACCCGGTCGGGGAACCGGTCGTCGGGACGGAAGGTCGTCATGACGGCGGAGACCTGTGCGGGTGCGGGAACTGATAAAGACAGCTGACCCATGTCGCCCTGTCGCCGTCCTACGGAGACTTCCCGTCTTCCGGCCGCCGGTTCCGGATCAGCGCAAGAGGCATGAGAAGCGCCTTCCAGTGCGTGGCGAAGAGGGGAAAGGTCTTTCTGCTGAAAGCAAAGGCCAGGTGCGACGTCACGAACTGGGTGAGGAGCGTCGCGACGGCGGCCCCCGCGATGCCGTACCGGCCGATCAGGAGAAGGTTGCCCGTGACATTGATGAGACACCCGACGGGACTGATCAGAAGCCAGATGCGCTGCATGTTTTCCGTGATGATCCACTTGGCGTTCGCATAATGCAGGAAAATGAACACGCAGTTCCAGATCAGAATGGACAGCGCCGGTCCGCTTGGTTTGTACGCGGCGCCGAACAGAATCCCGATGATCCATCCCGAAGCCAGGCAAACGGGCAGCGCAAGGGCCACCGAGGCCCACAGGAGAAACCCGTAAAGCTGATACATCCTGCCGTGAAAAACATGCTCGTGATCCCTTTTCGCTCCGATGATGGCCGGAAAGAGCGACGCCGTCAAAACGAATGGAACGACCTGCCACGCTTCCGTCATCGCCACGGCGACGGAATAATTCCCGACCGCGTCGCTTCCGAGCATGCTCTTGATCATGACCTGATCGATGCGGGAATAGATCATGGCGAGAAAACCGGAAAAAATCATCGGTGCCGCGTCCCGGAGCAGAGTCAGGGCCTCTTTCCGGTGAAATTCCCATCGGGAGATCCGGTTCCCCCGCCTTTTGTACATGACCGCAAACGCGGCGGCCATGGCAACGTTTTCAGAAAGATAGGCGGCGGCGAACCACAAGACGTGGGCATTCGCGAGAAGGAGCGCCACCTTGAGAAGGGACGAAAGGGCGAATGCGCCGCCGAGGGCGATGGAGGAATCCCTTGCCTGGACCTGGGACTGAAAGAAGAAATCGATGAGGGCGAACGACTGGAAAAGCGGGCCGAACGCGAGGATCAGGACAACCAGCAGGGATTCCCTGTCCGGTGCGACAAGGAAGGAAAAGAACGGCGCAAGGATCAGGACCAGGACCGCCCCGGCGATCCTCAGGCCGAGGCCCGTCCCGAGGATGTCGTCCTTCCGCAGGGGGTCCCGGACGAGGTTGCGCACGATGATCTCATCCAGCCCCAGGGAAGAGAGGATGCCGAAGAGAGCGACCACGCTCAGCCCGTAGCTGAGCAGTCCGTATCCGCCGGGCCCGAGGCGCCGGGCGATGAAGATCCCGACGAGGAAATTGACCCCCATCCGGATCGCCTTCTCCCCCATCATCCAGGAGGTGTTGGTGAAGTATCTCCGGAATCCCGGAGAGGCCAGGACATCCTGAACGACGGGCCTTTGCGTGGGAGAGAAGGGCGGCGTCACGGGCCGGGGTCCGGTCCTCCGTCGCCACGTCTCTCTCCCCGATGGGCTTCGAGGAGGGCGAGCCGCTGGGCGATCTGCTTCTGTTTGTCCTTCATCTTCGATATGACGAGGGAAAAGTGAATCAGGATCGTGATGACCGCAAGGATGAGAATCAGAAAGAGCGCCGCCGGCGGGTAGGCGATTCCGATGAGGGACGAAACGATCTCGAGGGATCTCCGGAACACGGCGAGAAGCAGAAAAACGGCGCCGAAGAAAAGCCACAGAAGGGCGTATTCCTCTTTCAGCTTTCTGATCCGGATGAGGAAGAGGATAAAAAAGAGGAAGGCGAGACTGCCGAAAATGGAAATGACCTGGATGATGTGGGGGTTGAAGGATTTCATGGTGACAACCGTTGTGTTTTTCCCGGCGGACCGGGGCTCAGCGTGTCTGAACCGGGGGCCGCAGGGCGGTCATGAAGACGGCGAGAAGAACCTTGATCATGTAATACACGGAACGGAAGGCCGTGATGGAGGATGTTCCGGCCGTTCTTTCCGCCATTTCCACGGGAACCTCCTTCAGGCGGAAGCCGTTTCTGCCCAGGAGAATGACCGCTTCCGGTTCGGGATAGTCGGAAGGGTAGTGCTTCGACAGAAAATCCAGCGCTGTCCGGTTGTAGGCCCGGAATCCCGAAGTGTTGTCGGTGATCCGCCGTCCGATGAGGATTGAATTGACCCATTCGAAGATCTTGATTCCCGCCCGGCGGCCGGCAGTGGACCGGAAGCCGCCCGTTGGGGCCAGGAAACGGGACCCGATGACCACGTCCGCCTCTCCCGCGCGGATCGGTCCGATGATCCTGTCCACTTCCCCTGCAAGGTGCTGGCCGTCGCCGTCGAACTGGAAGGCGGCCTCGTACCCCTCCCGCACCGCATAGAGAAACCCTGTCTGGACGGCGCCCCCGATACCGAGGTTGCAGGGAAGATCGATGACCGCCGAGGCCCCGGAGGCGCGCGCCTTCGCGGAGGTCTCGTCGGTGGACCCGTCGTTCACCACGAGAACGTCCAGGGAGGGGTGCCGGTCCTTCAGCGACCGGACGACGGCGCCGACGGCCTTTTCCTCGTTGTAGGCGGGGACGATGGCCAGCGTTTTCAACGGGTCTCTCACCACCGGTACCGCAAGGTCACCATCGCCGAAATGGGATCTCCCTCGATGGCGGTGTAGGTCCCCGGCGTTTCATACTTCCGGTTGGCCAGGTTCTTCACCGAAAGGTCCAGATCAAGCCCCTTCCGGAAGACGTCCTTGACCACGACGGTCATGTCCACGAGCCAGACCTCGGAACTCGATTCGTAGGTCCGGATTCTCGGATAGATCAGCTCCCGGGAGGAAAAATACCGAAGCCTCAGATTGGTGCTGAACCAATCCCGGGGCTTCCACGTCCCCATGAGGTTCATCATCGTGTGGGGACCCTTGTCGTAGGGATACTTGAGATCGGTGTAGTGTTTCACCCATTTACCGCCGTCCCAGTAGGTGTAATCGTTGTAGTGGTAAGTCTCTTCCGGTCCGCTGTTGTCGATGAGCGTCAGGTTCCCGGACAGATCGAGCTGTTCCAGGGGGGAATAATGGCCTTCCAGCTCGAGCCCCATGATTTCCTGGTCATTGGGCGCCGACAGTTTCGCATAGGGATCCTCCATGAGATGGTTGTCGATGCGGCTGAAGAAACCGCACACGCCCATGCCGAATTTCTTCGACGGTTTCCAGGATATCTGGGAACTCACCGTTTCGATCTTCTCGAGGTCGGGGTCTTCATCCCCGAGAAGCTGGCGGGCGAAGGGCGTCCGGTAGGCCGTGCCGTAGAGGAGCTTCCAGACCCAGCGGGGAGAGATGGACCATACGACGCCGGTATTGTAGCTCAGATGGTCCGTGTACTGGTCGTGACGGTCCCCCCGGAGGCCGAGAAGAAAATCCAGTTTCCCCACCTTGTGGGTGTACTGGCCGAACAGCGACCAGAGCTTCGTCCGGTAGTCCTCCTCGAAGATCTGGGGGAGGAAGTTGAGATTGTCCGGGGCCAGGTAGTCGGGCAGATAGCTGTCCCAGATGGGCGCGTCGTCGATGTCCTTTTCCCGGTAGGACAGCCCGGCGGTGATAACCCCTTTTCCGGAAAAGAGAGAGCGGTCGTAGACGATTTCCCCGTAGGCCACGTCCTCCTTCTGGTCCAGGGTCTTGTTGATGATCTCGTATTCGGGACGGAATGAACTCAGGTACCCCACGAATCTCAGGTTGGAATGGGGATCCAGTTCCTTTTTCGCCTCCATCTTGAGGAAGCCGAAGGGTGCGCTCCGGGTTTCCCTCCAGGTGATGTCCTTGTCCGGGTGGGACAGGGCATAGGGCCGGGAGTAATCGGACAGGAGGAAGGAGAAGGCGAGCCAGTCCCGGAACTGGACCCTTCCCGAAGCCTCGAAATAGCGGGACTCCCCCGGTTCGGTATCGCCGAAGCGGGATTCGGGAGGAACCGGCTTCGTCCCGTCACTCCAGAACCGGACGAAGTTGCAGGCCGTGTCGTCCTCGGTCCCTTTCCAGGCGCTGAGGGACAGGAAGGCGTCCCAGGGTCCCGCGTCATGCCCCATGTTGAGGTAGAAGCCTTTCCCGCCTTCCGGTCCCTGGTACGACACGCCCGTCTCCACCCCTTCCAGGTCCTTGCCGGTCATGGGCACCACGTTGACGATCCCGCCGAAGGCGTCGGGCCCCCAGAGGACGGACCCCGGTCCGCGGATGACTTCCACCCGCTTCACCGCCGAAAGGGAAAGTTCCCGGTCCAGGGGGTGGAGGAACTTGGAAACATCCGACCCCATCGGAACGGTGTCGTAAAGAAACAGGACGGAATCGGGGATTCCCCTCAGATAGGGCTGGGTTCCCCATTCCTTCTGGGCCATGTAGAATCCGGGAAGGGTGTCGAGGGCGTCGCTCAGGGTCCTCGCTCCCCGGGTTCTCAGATCTTCCCGGGTCAGGACCTGCGCGATGGCGGGCGCCTGCCATGCGCTTTCCTGCCTCTTCGAGGCGATGGAAAGCACTTCCAGATCCTCACCCACGAAAAGAAGAAGGGTATCGTCCTCTCCCGGAGACACTTCTCCGAAGGCCGTTCCCGCGCCGACCGCGGAGGCGATCACCAGAAACAGGACACCAAATGCCGCCACGGTCTTCATTGGATTCGACAGGATTCGCTTCATCCTTTCCCTCATCGTGTCAGACCACCCATTGATCACGATAATTCGTCATTATCAACTCTATGATCCATCAACTGTCTCAACAGAACCCTGAATTTCGCCCGCGTCAGCCCCAGAAGCTTGGCCGCCGCCGTCTGGTTGTTTCCGCTCATCTGGAGGGCCTGCCGGACCACGTCCAGTTCCAGCGCCTCCAGGGAAATCCCCTCCGGGGGAAGGCGGAATCCGCCCTTCCCGTTCTGTGCCGCCGTGGAACTCCTCAGAAAGGAAAGGGTTTCCACCGTGATGGCCCCCCGGTCCCGGGCCAGGATGACCGATCGTTCCATGACGTTGGCCAGTTCCCGCACGTTTCCGGGCCAGGGATATTCCATGAGCACCCGGATCGCCCCATCGGTGAGATGGATCCCCTGCCCCCGGTCGAAATGCGCCAGGAAATGCCGCGACAGGGCCGGAATGTCTTCCTTCCGTTCCCGGAGGGGAGGCGCCGGCAGGGGAAAGACATTGATCCTGAAATACAGATCCTGCCGGAAGAGCCCTTTTTCGACCCGTTCCTGGAGGTTCTGGTTCGTGGCGCAGATCACCCGGGCGTCCACGGGGATTTCCTCGTTCCCCCCCACTCTCTGGACCTTCTTTTCCTGAAGCGCCCTCAGAAGCTTCGCCTGGGCATCGAGGGAAAGATCGCCGATCTCGTCGAGAAAGAGGGTTCCCCCCGAGGCGTACTCGAATTTGCCGATCATCCTCCGGATGGCACCGGTGAAGGACCCCTTTTCATGTCCGAAAAGTTCCGATTCCACCAGGTTCGGGGAAATGGCGGCGCAGTTCACCGGTACGAAACGGTTTTTCCTCCTCGGGCTCATGCGGTGGATGTATCGCGCCATGAGTTCCTTGCCCGTTCCGGACTCGCCCGTGATGAGGACGGCGGAGTCGCTTTCCGCGACCCGGGAGGCCAGGCCGATGAGTTCGGTCATTTTCGCCGAGGCGAACACGATGTCCTCCGTCCCTTCCTTCTGTTGCAGCGCCTGTTTCAGCTCCCGGTTTTCCGCCAGGATCCGGGAAAAGTTCAGGGTCCTTTCGACCGTGAGGAGAATCTTCTCCTCATCGAAAGGTTTCGTGATGTAGTCCACCGCCCCTTTTTTCATGGCCTCCACGGCGGAGTCGACGGTGGCGAAGGCGGTGATGAACACGACGGGACAGGGGAGGTTCAGCTCCGTCATCTTTTCGAGAAATTCCATCCCGTCCATCCGGGGCATCTTGATATCCGAGATGACCATGTCCAGAGGCTCCGCCTTGACGCGCTCCAGTCCCTCCACGCCGTCGCCGGCCTGGGAAATCCGGTAGCCCCTCCTTCCCAGCATGATGGAAAGAAGGTGGCGCATCCGCTCCTCGTCGTCGATGATCAGTATGTGTGCCATGGAATCGTTTTCACCTGCCTTTGAATCCCGCGCCCGGCCGCCGCCGTCCTCAAGCGGACGGACAGGGCCGCCCCGCGGAGAGTTCGATCCGGAAGAGCGCACCGCCTGCCGGATGGTTTTCCGCCTTCAGTGATCCTCCGTGGGACTCGACGACCTGAAGGACATAGGCGAGACCCAGACCCGTACCCTTCGATCGGGTCGTGAAGAAAGGCTCACAGATCTTTTCCATGATCTCCCCGGGGATGCCGCCGCCCTCGTCCCGGACTTCGACGGAAATCCGCTCCCCGTTCCTGTGGAGTGCCACGGTGATCCGCCCTTTTTCCCCGTTCGCCTCGCAGGCGTTTTTCAGGATGTTGTCCATCGCCCTTGTCAGGAGGTCCGGGTCCCCCTCGATGAGCCGTTCCTCGTCGAGACATTCCAGGGACACCTCTATGGGCAGCCCGGCGTGCTGCATTTCGAATCGCATCAGGATCGTCCGGACGAGTTCATTGATCCTCACTTCCCGGAAGACCGGCCGGGAGGGTCTCGCAAAGGCGAGAAAGTCCTCGATGAGGCGGTTCATCCTCCGGATCTCCTCTTCGATGTAGATGACCAGGGTGTCCCCCTCCAGATCAGTCCGGTCTTTCTTCAGGAGATCCAGGGACGTCTTGATGATGCTGAGGGGATTCTTCACCTCGTGTGCGATCATCAGGGAAAATTTGCCCATTTCCGCGAGGGTGTTCCGCCGCATCATCTCCTGGTGCGCCTTTTCGAGGGCGACCCTGCTCTGTTCCAGGGAATCCAGCATGGCATTGAAGGCAAGAGCCAGTTCGCGGGTCTCCGGAAGCGTGCCAGGCTCGACCCTGAACTTCATGTCCCCGCCGGCGACCCGTTTCGCCGCTCCCGCGAGTTCCGTCACGGGGGCCACCAGGGAATGGGACAGGAGGTAGAACGCGAGCCCGACCACGGCTGCGAGGCCGACGGAGAGAAGGGCGAAACGGTCCCGCATGGTCACGAGAAGCTGATCGATCCCCTTCGTGCTGTAGGCAATGCGGACTCCCCCGATCGTCTGTTCCGATCTCCGGTCCGCCGGAAGTTCCTCCGCGAAGGCCCGTGTCTCCTCTTCAACGGCCCTCAGGATCACGGGATATTCCCGGAAGAGGACGGAACCGGCCATTTTCCTGACCACGCCGGTCAGTTCGTTCCCATCCCGGTCGAAAATGGAAACGGCGACGACGTCCTTTTCCGAAAGGAGGTTCATGGCCAGCCTTTTGAGCATGTCCCGGTCGTCGATGAGAACGCCCAGTTCGGCATTGAGGGCGAGATGCCTTGTCAGAAAGTCGATGCGGTCCTCGAATCGCGTCTGGACGAATTGCCGGGAGATCCGGAGCCCCATGTACCCGAGGATCACCGTCGTCGCTACGATGATGGCGAATCCTGCCGCAAGAAGCCGGAAATGAATGCCGAAACGGATCTTCATGGTCCCGCCTCGATGGGCTGGTCCGGCGTTCGCCTCATTTCGACGCCCATGCTCTTCGCCACCTTCTCGTTCAGCCAGATGCGGTACAGCGGGGGCGTGCTCATGCAGGGACGTCCGGACAGAATTTCAAGGACCTCTTCACCGGACTGGCTTCCGATTTCCCGGTAGTCGAAGATGAACGAAAGAACGGCCCCGCTCTCGTAGAAGAAGCGATTGTAGCCGATCACGGGAATCTTGTTGTAGACGGATTCACGAATGATGTACTGGATGAGGCTTTCCGTGGTGATCGTCCGGTCGGGGATCAGCCAGAGGGCGTCCACTTCCCCGAAGTTTCTTTTCAGGACCGCGGGAATGTCCTTCCTCGAGGAAACGGCCACGGGGATCAGGGATACTCCGGGAGGGGCCGCCTGACGGGCCTCGTCATGGAATCCGCTGTTGTAAACGGGATCGAAGAGAAGCCCGATTCTCCGGACTCCCGGAAGGATCTTATGAATCGCTTCGAGCTGCACCCACGCGGGCAGGTTCAGGGAAATCCCGCAGGCCCCGACGCCGCCCGGGATCATCCGCTCCGGGTTGAGGACCATGGAGTAAAAGGAGGTCCCCTTTTCCGGCCGGAGATCCTCCCAGAGAAAGCGGGCGGCGATGGGACCGATGGCGACGTACGCCCCGTATTCCTTGTGGGACAATTGGCCGACAAGTTCCTTCCCTTCGGAGGAAACCTTCTCCAGGTGAAAGACGTCGACGAAGATCTCCCGTTTATCAGCAAACAGATGGGTGAACCCGTCCAGGGCCTCGAGATAGGGCCGGATCTCCTGGGACACGAAGACGGCGACGGCGTGTTTTTCCGGTTCCTCCGCAAGGGTGGTCGATCCGGCAAACAGAGTCAGCAACAGGGCGACAACAAGAAGGAGGGTTCGAATCGCCGGTCCGACGGGCGGCAAGAGGACAAACGGAACGGGATCGGGAAAGTGAATCCCGTTGGAACGCCCCCTCCTCGATCTGTTCCATCTCTCCATTTACAACACTTCGAACCTGACGCTCCCCGTTCGCTCCTCGTTCAATGGATTGTCATGACATCCGGCTGTGGCGAAGCACCTGGATTGCCGCATGCCGTCCCGCCCGTCCGGGGACCCGCATTTCGCACGATCGAACTCGCCGGCGGCTTTCCGGGGCGGAAGCCCCGGACACCGTCAGGAAACGCCTCGTCACCGCCTGTGCCCGGAGGGGAAATCCCTCCCGGTGCCCCCCGTCCGCCCGGGCACCGCTCCCTTCAACCCGAAAGTGGCGCTAAGGCTTCAGAAATTCACGTGTTTTCTTGTACTCCTCAAACTTCAATGAAACGTTTTTCACCTTCTTCTTGAACTCGTTTGTCACGGCATCCACGTCCTCCAGGTTCACCACAACCCGGGGAGTAATCATGAGGATAAGTTCCGTTTTGTTCAGTTTACTGTATTCTTTTCCAGCCATGAATCGCAGGACGGGCACCTGGACCAGGCAGGGAAGCCCTCCGATGTCATGCTGAATCCTTTCCTTGATGAGTCCTCCCATGACGAGGGTCTGGCCGTGCTTCAATGTCAGCGTCGTGTCGACAACCTTTTTCGAAAAGGTTGGATAGCTTACATTTCCGATTTTTTCCGTTCCCGACTTTTCGCTCACTTCCTGGGAGACGTCCAGGGTCACCATGCCCGTGTCGTTGATATGCGGCGTCACCGTCAGGATGATCCCCGTGTCCCGGTACTGGACGCTTGTCTCATATACATCCGTCGCCGTTGACGACGTCGGCGTGTACGTTGTCGTCACGACGGGGATTTCATCCGAAACGTCGATTTTCGCCTCTTTGTTGTCCGAGGCCAGGATGTGGGGGGAGGAAAGGACGTTGAGCCTGTTGTCATTCGCAAAGGCATTCAGAACGGACTTCCAGTGGTTTGTGAGCTGGACCGAGTAGGCGAGGCCGGCATTGCCGATGGTTGCCGAAAGCCCCCCCAGCGGGGCGACGGCGGTGGATCCGTCGAAGCTCCAATCGATTCCGAGACTTGTCTCATCGGTCAGGGTGACCTCGGCGATCATCGCTTCGATGAGGACCTGCCGGGGCATGATGTCAAGACGGAGAAGGACTTTTTCGACGATCTGGTAATCCCTCGGAAGCGCCTTGATGACCAGGGCGTTGCGGACCTCGTCCACGGTGATCCCCACCTCCCCCCGGATGGCACCCGACTCCTCCTCGCCGCCCGGCCGGGATGCCGGAGCCGGGGTTTTTTCCGCCGGCTTCGCCGCTTCCTCCTTCTCCTTCACCGCCGCCATGGAAAGAGGATTCGTGGGCGTTTTCGCCTTCGTCGCGGCCTCCTCCTTTGTTTTTCCACCGCCTTTCGTGAAGATGTCTTCCAGAATCGATCCGAGCTGCTTCGCCTCGCCGTTTTTCACGAAATAGACGTAGATCTGGGGCTCCGCCGTATCGGCCGCGACATCGATCTGTTTGAGGAAAGGCTCGATCTCGTCGAGGGCCCGTTCCTGCGGGGAAACGACGAGGAGGGCGTTCAGCCGCTCGATGGGAATGACCTTCACGTCGTCCTTTTTCCCGAGGGAATAGGACGACAGGACTTCCTTCAGGATCTTGGCGAGGTCCTCCGCCTTGGTATTTTCGAGAAAGTAGAACCGGTGGCTCACCCGGTCGAAGACATTGGCGTCGAACACCTCCACCAGTTTCAGGCACTTGAGGACGTTGATCCCCTTGTCCACGACGAGAAGGACGTTGGACCCGTCGTGGGCGAGGATCGTCCCGTCGGCGGAAAGGAAGGGCGTCAGGACTTTCGACATTTCCTGGGCCGAGATGAACTTGAGGGGAACGATCTGGAGCATCATCCTCTGGTCCGGGGAAAAGTCCCCTTCCTCCCCTTCGGACCGGATCAGGAGCGGCAGCCGGGGGCTTTCCTTCATTTTCACGATGCGGTAGAGTTTCCCCTCCTGGACGGCGGTGAGGCCGTTTGCCTCGAGGATCTGGTAGAAGACGGGGAGGATGTCGGGTTTCCCCAGGGATCCCGCGACGTGGATCGTCACTCTCCCCCGGATATTGGGGTCGACGATGTAATTGATGTTCAGGATCTCGGAGAAGGTCCGGATGACCTCGTACAGGTCCGCGTCGTCGAAATTCAGGGCCACCCCTCCCTCGGGCCCCTTTTTCTCCGTCTTCGCCGGCGCCGGCGGGGCGGCGGGAACGGGCCGGGCCGCCGCCGGGGGCGGAACCGCTTCCTTTTTGACCTCCGGTGCCGGCGCGGGGACAGGTTCCGCCGGACGGCCCGCAGGGGCGGGGGGCGGCGCCGCTTCCATCGTTCCTCCGAAAGGAGACGCCGACGGGGGGGAGCCGCCTTTCCCGACTCTCCGTTTCACGAACCCGAAGGGCGTGTTCACGTATTCGTATTCACCACTGTTGTCCACGACGTGATCGGGGGCGATGTCCGGGACGGCGCCCTTCGACGGCGGCGTCCGAACCGCTCCCGCTGCCGCGGGGCCGTCGTTTTTCACCGCCTTGGGCGTTTCGGCGGCGCATCCGATGGACGACATCAGCAAAAGAAGACAGACAATCAACCTTGTCATTCCCGGTCCTTTCCCTGGTTCGTGATCCCGCGTTTCACGGGTCCGAACGGCGTCTGCACGATCTCGCATCCGTCCTCCGACGCTTTTCCGCGACCGGAGAGGCCGTTCCGGACTTTCGTCGCGGCGGAAGGATTTCTCCTGATTTCCCCGAAAGGCGTCGTCATCATCCCCTCATCCTTGTCATGATCCACGGTATCCGAAGGAGATCCCTGGAGGACGGCGGTTCCCCGCTCCTCCACGGCGGCAAGGGCGGATTCCGGCACCGCCGTCCCGAAACATGCCGGTCCGAGAAGGCTCAGAAGCAGCAGGAACGTCGTTTTCATTTCTTTTTCCTCTTGAGCTGACCGAAAGGCGTGCTGATGACTTCGTATTCGTCGTCTCCGCCCTTTTCCCCGGCAACGGAGGGAGGACGGGGGGAGGGGGGAGCGCCGCCTTTCGATTCGACGGCCGGGGCCGGAGGCGCCGATGCCTTCTTTGCCTCACCCTCCGGCGCGATCACGCTCGGTTTTCCCTCGGGAACGGCGACGGTCCGCCTCTCGGGCTTGTCATCCGAATACAGGGCGATTTCATACTGCCGGCCGTTTTCCACAAGGAGCACCTTGTCCTTCTCGATCCGGGCCACCTTGAAATTCCCGACCGTTTCCCCCTCCCGGACCCAGATGACATCCCGTTCCTTCCCCTTTTTTTCAAGATTCGTGATGAGGGCCTTTCGGAAGTCATCCACGAGAACGACGCCATAGAGCGCCACCTTTTTTCCGGGAATCTTCAGTTCGGTGATTTCCCCCTTCGATTCCGCCGTGGGCTCCTGGGAGGCGGCGGGTTCCTTCCTGTCCGGGGAAAACAGATTCTTCTCCACGACGGGGGCATAAGACGATTCCGGGGGAAGGGCCGCCGTGAACATTTTTTTCTCCGGAACCCGATCGACGGGTTTTTCCGATACCTTTCCGGTCACAATCGGCCCGTTGTCCTGGAACCAGACGCCCGCCGCCCGGATCCCCGTAAAAACCACGAGGAACGCCAGGCCCAGATTCACCAGCCATATTTTAGGAATCATGACGTCCGGTCACCCCGCTTTTTCCCCGGTTTTCCTCATGTATCCCGCCACGATGATGTCCGCCTGTACCTGGTCGCCCCCTCTTCCCACGGCGCTGATCTGCACCCTCTCGAAAACGAGGATTCTGGAAGAGGATTCGATGCCGTAGAGAATGTCCCTCAACTGTCGGACGGAGCAACTCACCAGGAACTGCACGGGAATCCGGATGTAGTCTCTGTCTTTCAATTCTTCGGGCCGGAGCACCCGGACCGTCCGGATTTCCACGCCCGCCCTCTCCGTGATATCCCCCAGGATGTTCTGGATGTCCACGGCGGCGAGGGCGGCGGTGTCCCCGGCAAGCAGTTTCGATTCGAAACGCTCCAGGGTTCTGGTCAGTGAAACGAGGCGGCCTTCGAGGTCTCCCGAATTCTGGATCGTTTCATGATATTTGGCAATTTTCTTTGCCTTGATCAGGGCCTCCTCTTCCCCCGGCCACAATCCCGTGAGAACGGGATGGAACCGGTAGATCAGGCCGGCCAAGAGGAGGACCGCCCCGATGCCGATGATCCATTTTCTTTCTCTGGTCAGTTTTATCTGTCCGATCATGGCGGTCACTGAATCTTGAGCCCGATGCGAAATCGTTCCTTGCCGTCCCGCCCCTTGGTGATGGGGGAGAGGAACCCGGCATTCCCGAAACGGGGCGAGGCCTCGAGAAGAGGCAGGAGATCGGAGGCGGCATCCGCGTACCCCTCGATCTCGATCGTGTTCCCGCTGAGGGAAAACCGCTGGGTCCATGCCGTTTCCGGGATTCTTTCCGCCAGTTCCTTCATGAGATCGAGCACCCGGACCCGTCCTGCCGCAATCCCGTTGAAAAAATCGATTTCCCCTTCCAGGGTTCGAACTTTATCGCCGAGACGCTCGATTCTCTGAACGTCCCTGGAAAGCGTTTCCAGCTCGCCGTTCAGGCGGTCCAGAAGCATCCGCTGGTGGGCGATGGAACTCCCCAGCCAGCCGGCGGTGGAAAGAAGAACCAGAAAAGAAAGGGCGAACAGAATGTAGAGTCCCGCGCGGCTCGCTTTCTTGCGGAGTTCCCTCGGGAGGAAGTTGACGTTCAGGGGAACCTTTCGAACCCCCTTGAGCGCAAGGCCGTAGGCGGGCAGAAGCGCCGGCGACTGGATGCCCCGTGAGGAGGAATTCACCCGGTCGATCCGAAGGTTTCTCCTCTCCCCGAGATCCCTGAGTACGGCGTCGTCGAAGGGATCCCCGGCACACAGAACGGACGAAGGGGGATCTTCCTCCGACGTCTTCTCCCGGAGTTCCTCCGTCATGCGGAAAGCGGCATCCGCAAACGTCTCATCCGGCTGCGCCCCGATTTCCAGGAACTTGGAAAACAGGAGCTGATTCTTCCTGAGGACCATCCCCTCCAGGTGTCCGTCCCCGGAAAAGAGAACCATCTTCCCGTTTCCGCCGGGCATCTCCTTGTCCGCCGTGACGGCGTTCACAAGGGCCGAAGAAACGGATTCGATGCCGGAGGGGCCCAGATTGTTTCTTCTCATGACATCCAGGAAGGGTTCCACCGCCTTTTTCCGGACCGCCAGGAGAAGCACCCGGATCTGGCCGTCGCCCCGGTCCTCCTGGACGACCCGGACGTCGAAGTGCAGGGCGTCGGACGGGAAGGGGGTGAACTTTTCCATTTCATAACCGATGGTCTCCCGGAGGTTCTCGCCGGCGGCGGCGGGAAGATCGATCCATCGGTACAGGATCTCTTTCCGGGGAATGGTCATGTAAATTTCCGAGGACGGAGTGATGCGGTTCGCCTGCGCGAAATTCCGGATCTGGGTGGAAACCGCTTCCATCCGTTCCTCCGGGGACAGGGAGGGATCGAGGACGACCGTCGTCTGGTCCCCGAGGACGATTCCCTTGAAAGAACTTTTCAGAAAAACCATGCCGAGCCGGTCCTGTTCGACATGGATTCCCAGGCTGGATTGAAAAAGCAACGGATCCTCCCGGCGTCAGTCTTGACGAACGCTCAACGAATCAAAACGATTCTTTCTGAACGGCAAAGCAAAAGCTCCGGAGGCAAGGCGCCCGAATCCCGGGGACTGAAGCGTACGGGGTGTACGCCGCAGGAACGAGGGAGGAAGGGGCGGCATGGGAACTTTTTACAAAGCCGTCAGTCTTCTTTCCAGGACAGGATTCGGTACCCCGTCTTGCTCCGCCTGTCCAGCTGCACAATGGCTTCGATGGCGCTTTGCGCCTCTCCTGCTCCTGCCCGGCCCGTGGAGCGGATGGTGTAGAAAGGGGACCAGGCAAACGTGAGATAGGGGGCGACCGCGGCGTACACCTCGGGCCCCAGGATTTCGGCCAGTTCCGATGAAGTCGTGAAATCCTTCGTTTTCCGGTACTCCATGACCAGCGACACGAGGTCCTCGGTCATCTGCGGCAGGGCAAGAAGGACTTCCCGAGGGGCGGCGTTGATGTTGATGCTCTGGGCGGTCTGTTTCTTCCTGATTTTTTTCAGTTGGGACTTCTTGTCGTCCTCCCGGAAAACGGTCACCCTGTCCCGGAGGCCGCCGAAGAAGATCTCCCGGGTCACGCCCCTCACCAGGAGAAGCTCCTCCACCGATTCGAAGTCGCCGTCCCTGCTTTCATAAGGCTCCGGAAGTGACTTGTAGTAGTCGTCCTCGGCGCCGTTCAGCCGGTGCGCGTTGTCCTCGTCTCTCCAGTCCTGAATGGAATCGACGATGACGGCGACATCTTCCTCCGGCAGGTCGAATCCGTTCAGGAGGATCTTAAGCAGGGCCTCGTCGGCGAGGTTGAGGTTGATCTTGCCGATTTCGTTCCCAAGGACGACGGTGAACTGTCCCGTTCCATAGGGAACGGGAGGCAATTCCGCGTTCACCCGCCAGCGCGGGGCCGTTTCCACCACTTCTTCCGTATTTTCCTCTTTCGGGGTGATTCGGTCGTTTCGGACCAATTCCAGGACCGCGCGGTTAATTCCGGCCAGGGCGAAGTAACGGGCTTCCGTTTCCTCCTTGAAGTTTCTCGTGATGTTGACCTCCGTTCTCATGGCGTGGCAGAACTCGCCCACGATGACGGTAAGCAGGGCCAGAACCCAAAGAACGAGAAACAGGGCGATGCCGCGTTCGTTTCTTGCCATGACGGCCTATCCGGTCTCCGCAACGATCCGGGCCAGCATCCCGATGGGTGGAGACGTTTCATCCTCCTCGACGGTCAGCCTCACGGCCAGGGGAACGGGCCCGTCGGCATCGGGATCCCATGTATCCTGCCATTCCGGCGGTCCGTCTTCCTCTCCCGGCTTCAGGTAGGAAAAGGAGATGTCCTGAAATCCTTTGAGGAGGTCATGGAAATCCTCTTCCCGGATCTTCTCCAGGCTTTCCGCGCCGGGCAGGAAAATCCGGTTCTTTTCATAAAACGCGAGGGTCTCTCCTTCTCCGTCATCGTTCTTTCGGACCTCATATTTTGCATAAACCGTGCCATAAAGGTTTCCGGGAACGAGGGCCACCCGTGAGAGGAAGGAAAGGGTCTTGTCCTCTCCCCGGAAGGCGAACACGTTTGCGGTGTCGCCTTCCATGGCGGTTCGGTCCATGGAGGCGAACTGCCGCTGGAGAAGGTTCAGAACGATCCGCACGCGCTGCTTCGTTTCAACGGTTTTCTCTCCCTTTTCCCAGGACCGGACCCCCAGCCGAAGCGCCCCGAAAGCGAGAACGGTGATCATGGAGAGAATCGTCATGGAAAGAAGGAGTTCGAGAAGGGTGAATCCTTTTTTTCCCGAAGACATCCGAAGCATCATGTTCCCTGTCCTGCGGATTTCCGTTGACGGTGAACGCCCCCGTTCATACGGTCATGTGGCGGCGGGTTCTTTTTCCAGGATCTTCGTCGTATGGAGTTCGAACCGCTTGTCCCGGATACCCTGGCTCCAGAAAATCCGGACCGTGATTTCCATCATCCGGAACGGGAGGACTTGCGCTTCCTCCTCCGGCAGCTCGATGGGAGCCACTTCCGTCTGCCAGCGGTACTTCCCGTCGCAGTCCCCTTCCATGATCCCCGCCTCGAGAGGGGTTACAAGAAGGATTTCCTCCATTTTCTCACGGCCGTGGAAGACGGCCCGGGTATAGTCGTCCGACGCCTTTCCCGCCTTCAGCCCGCCGGAGAAGAGCTGGAGGACGACAACCAGGGCAATGGCAAGGACCGACAGGGCCACCAGGGTTTCCAGTAGAGTGAATCCCCGTGGTTTTCCCCCGGTCCGGAGGAAAAAACCGTCAGACGCCTTCATCGCCCGCCTCCTTCAGCGAGACCATGCCGGTGACGAAGTCGACGGAGATTTCATAGACCCTTTCCCGGTCGTTCTTCATGAGGACAATGCCGCCGCTGCTTCCGCCCGATGGAAGAAAGAGAATCTCCGCGGTTCCCGAATCCCATTCCTCTTCTTCCCGGATGACCCTGCTCCACCGGACTCCCTTGGGAAGACGATACTCCTTGTCTCCCGCGCCTTTCGCTTCTTCCCCCTCCTCCGTTTCACCGTCCCCGCAGACGATGACCAGACGGTTCTCCCCGAAATCGACCTTCGCCCTGCAGGGGATCCTTTCAACGGCGGCCCGGTTCCGGGCATACCGGAGGGAGGCGGCCACTTTTTTTACCGCCGAGACGAACTCCATATTGGAAAGGGAGTCGGCGATTCTCGGTCCGACGAGGAAGGCGGACAGACCGATGATTGCGAGAACGACAAGGAGTTCGAGAAGGGTGAACCCGGACCGGGAATGGCCTGCCCGCCGCCCGCCGGCGGCCGATCGGCCGCAAAGGCCGGTCCGGTTCCGGCCGTTCATGGATGGTTCTCCTAGTCTTTCAGTTCTTTCCAGTTCGTGATGTCCTCGTCTTCTCCCTCGCCGCCCTCCTTGCCGTCCAGGCCGTAGGAAACGATGTCGCAATCCCCGTTCTGGCCGGGAGACTCGTAACGGTACTCGTGACCCCAGGGATCGAGTGGAATGTCCTTGGGCAGGTAGGGGCCGTCCCACCGCTCCACATCCTCCGGCTTTGTCCGGAGCGCCTGCAGTCCCTGTTCGGTCAGGGGATATTTTCCCACGTCCAGGCGGTAGGTGTCGAGGGCGGTTTCGAAAAGGGCGATCTGGGACTTGGCGGCCTTCTGTTTCGATTTGCCCACCTTCCCGAACATCTTGGGCGCCACGAGGGCGGCCAGAAGGCCCAGAATGACCATGACAATAAGGACCTCGATGAGGGTGAATCCTTTTGCGTTCCTGTTCAATTTCACGGTTTCTTCACCTCCTAAAACGGCAGTTCGTTCATGCTGAAAATGGCCATCAACATGGAAATCACGATGACCCCCACGATCACGCCCATGAGGAGGATCATGGCGGGTTCGAGAAAGCTGATGAACCTTCTGACGGTGGTTCGCACGACTTTTTCGTAGTTCTCCGCGACCCGAAGGAGCATGGCGTCCAGTCTCCCCGTCTCCTCGCCCACCGTGATCATCTGAACGGCCAGCGACGGGAACAGGTTCAAATCGTTCAGGGCCTTGGACAGCCGGTCCCCTTCCTTGACCCGGTTGTTCACCTTTCCCAGGGCGCGGGAGATGACCTGGTTTCCGATGATGTCCCTTACCAGCGTGAGCGCCTGGAGGATCGGGACACCGCTTCGGGTGAGCGTTCCCAGGGTCCGGGAAAACCGGGCCACCTCGATCTTCCGGATCAGGTCCCCGCTGACGGGAAGGCGGAGTTTGAGCTGATCGAAGAACTGTCTTCCCTTGGGGGTCCGGAGGTACCGTACGAGAAGGACGTACAGAAGGACGATGACCAGAAAGAGGGCCCACCACCAGGAACGGAGAAAATCGCTGAGTCCGAGAAGGAGCCGCGTCGTGAAAGGGATCGCATCGCCCATGTCGGCGAAGATGACGGAGAATTTGGGCACGACGTACGTCATGAGAACGATGATGGAAAGGCCTCCGACTGCGACGAGAAACATGGGGTAGACCATGGCGGAACGGACGAAGTCCCTGAGGTCCTGGGCCCCCTCCAGGAACAGGCCGAGCCGCTCCAGAACGGGCCCGAGAACGCCCCCCGTCTCGCCCGCCCGGATCATGTTCACGTAAAAGGTGGAAAAGACCTTGGGATACCGGGAAAGGGCGTCGGAAAGATAGGCGCCCCCCTGGACGGCCTTCAGGATCTCCCCGATGATCTCCTTGAACCGGTCCTTTCCGGTGACTTCGATGAGGATGGCCAGGGCGCGGTCCACGGGAAGCCCGGCGTTGAGAAGCACCGACAGGTCCTGGGTGAAGAGCATGACGTCCCCGGCGGAGACCGCGTTGAAGACGGAGGTGAACCGGTCGAGGAATTTCCAGTCCAGCTTCTTGCCGGCGCCCTTCGAAAGATCGATCCGGATGGGGATGTACCCCATGCCGTGGATTTTCTCCACCGCCTCCTTTTTCCCCGGGGCCTCCAGAACCCCCCGGATCACTTTGCCCGAAGCATCGGCGGCTTTGTAGGAAAAAAGATTCATCTCACTGTTCCAGGGTGACCCGGAGGACTTCCTGAATCGTGGTGATTCCCTGCCGGACCTTGTTCCAGCCGTCCCGCCGGAGCGTCACCATCCCCTTCCGGACGGCCACATCCCGGAGCTTGTCCGTGCCGGAGGACTGGATGATCTCCTTGCGGATCTCGTCATCCACGGGGAGATACTCGAAGATGGCCGTTCGGCCCCGGAACCCCGTGTTGCGGCATTCCTCGCACCCCTCCCCGATGTAGAAGGTCGTGTTCCGCCTTTCTTCGGGATCCAGATTCATCGATCGGATCAGGCGCTCCTCCGGTTCATAGGGTTTTCTGCACCGCCGGCAGATCATGCGGACCAGCCGCTGGGCGAGAATGCCGAGCAGGGTGGAGCTGAGAAGGAAATTCTCCACCCCCATGTCGAGAAGCCGGGTGATCGCCCCAGGGGCGTCGTTCGTATGGAGGGTGCTGAAGAGCAGGTGTCCCGTCAGGGCCGACTGGACGGCGATCTCCGCCGTCTCCCGGTCGCGGATTTCCCCGACCAGGATCACGTCCGGGTCCTGGCGGACGATGGAGCGCAGACCGCTTGCGAACGTCAGTCCGATCTTGGCGTTCACGTGGATCTGGTTGATGCCCTTCAACTGGTATTCCACCGGGTCTTCCAGGGTGATGATCTTGTTTTCCGACGAGTTGATCTTGTTCAGGGTGGTGTAAAGCGTGGACGTCTTCCCGCTTCCCGTGGGACCGGTCACCAGGATCATCCCGTAGGGCTGGCCGATCAGCCGGAGGTACTCCGGAAGGAGTTCCCTGGGAAAGCCGATCTTGTCCAGGTCGAGGATCAGGCTCTCCCGGTCGAGGATCCGCATGACCAGGCTTTCCCCGAAAATGGTGGGAATCGTGGAAACCCGGAAATCGATTTCCTTGTCGAGGACCTTCAGCTTGATCCTGCCGTCCTGGGGAAGGCGTCTCTCGGCGATGTCGAGCTTGGCCATGATCTTGGCCCGGGAAATGATGGCCGACTGGAGCCTCGGGGGCGGCGACTCGATCTCGTGGAGGATCCCGTCGATCCGGTACCGGACCTTGAACTCGTCCTCGAAGGGCTCGAAGTGGATGTCGCTGGCCCGCATCTCCACGGCATTCAGGATCAGGCGGTTCACCAGGCGGATGATGGGTGCCTCCGAGGCCAGGTCCCGGAGATAGTTGGCATCCTCTTCCCCCCCCGTAGAAATTTCGTAAACCCCTTTTCCCGCCTCCTCGATGATGGTCTCGATGGACTGCCTTCCCATCCCGTACAGGCGTTCGATCGACTCGAGGATGTCGTCCTCCCTGCCCTCGACCGCCTGGATGGAAAGGCCGTAGGCCATTTTCAGGGCATCGATGGTGGTGAAATCGGAAGGGTCCGCCATGGCGATCCACAAGGTGTTTTCCTCGATCTTCAGCGGAACGAACTTGGCCTGCTTCATGAATTTCGAGGAAAGGTTGTCCACCACCACCGGTTCCTTCGGGTACTCGTGGTAGGTAAGGACCTTTCCCTTGTTCTTGTTCGTCGTGTCGGAAATCGCCATTTGTGCCACCCTTTTCGACGAATTACGTATGCAAAAATGGAGCCAAGGGATTTTTCCCCTTTTCGCCGCCGGTCACCGGGAATTCCGGACGCGGTCCTTGATCCGCTTCACGTGGCCCCGGCCCAGGCCCTTCACTTCACATCCCAGCTCGAAATACCGCTGGATCCTGTCGTCGTCCAGGATGCCGAAGCAGTCGACCACCGCGACGGGTCGGCCCGTCATGGCAACAATGTCTTCCGGTTCGAGTTTCAGATAAGACTCGTGACGCACCGCAAGCACCACGGCGTCGGCGTCCTTCAGGCAATCGGCCAGGTTCTCCTGAATCCGGAGTTCCGTCAGCTTCTCCTGATTCCGGAAAAACCGGGACCAGGAATGGCCGGGGGCGGGGTAGGTCTCCTGTTTCTCGAATTCCCACCAGTGCTTCACGTAAGGATCGTGAACCGACACGTCGGCCCCCATCTCGGCAAGCTTCCGAACGATGATCTCCGAACCGCTGTACCGCGTGTCCCCCACGTCCTCCCGGTAGGAGGCCCCCAGGAGGGCCACCTTGCAGGCCGCCACGATCTTCCCCATGTTCCGGAGGGCGTCCCGGACCAGCTGGGCCGCGTGGAGGGACCGGGTGTCGTTGATGTTGATCGCCATGGGCGTGATACGGAAAATGTCGTCCTCGAACCCCATGAGCGTCTGGTAGGACCACAGCCCGAGCCCACCGTCCTTGGGAAGGCAGTACCCGCCGATCCCCGGACCGGGGAAGATGATGTTCGAATGGGTGGGCCGCACCTTGATGGCTTTGAGCACCTTGATGAGGTCGATGCCGTTCCGTTCCGAGAAGAGGCTCCACTCGTGGAGATAGGCAAGAATCGTCGCCCTGTAAGAGTTTTCGACGATCTTGCAGGTCTCGCTCTCGATGGGCCGGTCCAGCAGCGTGAGGGGAAACTTTTCCACGTTCAGGACTTCCGACAGAAACCGGACCACCCGCTTCTTCGACTCCTCGTTGATTCCGCTGCAGACCCGCCAGAAATCCCGGATGGAGGAAACGTATTCCCTGCCCGGCATGACCCGTTCGAAGGAATGGGCGATGAGGGGTTCCCGTCCCTTCAGTCCTCTCCTCTCGAAGGCCTTCCGGACGATGGGATAGGCGACGTATTCCGTCGTTCCCGGGGGGACCGTCGTCTCGATGAGAACCATGCAGTCCGGCCCGATCTTCTCCCCGATGATCCGAAGCGCCTCCTCGAGCGCGCCGATATCCGCCTTTCCCTGAACCACGTCGCCGAGGGTGTCCTTCTGGTAGTCGCACTGGACGTCCACAACGACCACGTCGGCCAGGGAGAGGACATCGTACGTGAAGGTGGCCGTGAGCGTCTTCTTTTCGTTCACGCAGCGGTCGATCATGGGGGCCACCTCGGGGTCCTCCGCCTCCACCGGCGCCGTCCCCCGCTGCATCCACGGAATCTTCCAGAAGGACCGGGGCGACGGACGCTGCATCCCGATGACGAATTTCATGGACCGGCCGGTCTTGCGGTCCACGGAGTCCGCGATGACCCCCGCCATGACCGCGCCGACGAACCCGAGCCCCATGACGACGACGATCTCGCGGCCTTTCCCCCGCTCCCTGCCGACGAGGTCCTTCAGCATTTCGAATTCCTTCCGGTAATCATCCTCGCCGGGAAGGGGAAAACTTTCCCCCGAAGGGGAGATGGACACATTCAACGAATCGTTTCTAGAATCAGCCATTGGAAAACGTTCCTTTGTCCTTTGAAGTTTATTTTATAGAACTTGATGCCGCTGCAAGGCACAGCTCCGCACTCTCGGTTACATCCCGGGAAAAAAGAACCCCTTATCGGTTCTCATTCCAGGAGTTCCTCCGACTTTTGTTTCACCGCGCCCGGCCCGCGACGGATGGACCGGAACGGATTGATGAGACATATATACCAATTCCGCCACCCTGTCAAAAAAGAAGCACCGCGGGGGGCAATGTTTCACCCTTTGGAAAATCCCGTAACGATTCTTCTTTTCCCGGTCGGCAGCGTCCGGTCACAGTTCCCTGGCCGCGGCGCGGCAGCCCTCGAGGGCCCGTTCCAGGATCTCGCTCTCATGGGCCGTCGAAAGGAAGGCCGCCTCGAACTGGGAGGGCGGGAGAAGAACGCCTTCCCGGAGCATCCCCCGGAAGAACCGGGCGAACCGGTCCGTGTCGCTCCGGGAGGCCGTCGCGAAATCCCTCACCTCCCCGGCCTGGAAGAAAAGGGTGAACATGGAACCCATCCGGTTGACGGTCACCGAAACCCCCGCTTCCCGGAAAATTCCCGACAGTTCCCCGCACAGCATGCGGCTGCGGCGGTCGAGTTCCCCGTATGGTTCCTCCTCTTTCAGGATTTTCAGTGCGGCGAGGCCCGCCGCCACCGCCAGCGGATTCCCCGAAAGCGTTCCCGCCTGATACACCGGACCCTCCGGGGCGAGCATTTCCATGATTTCCCGTTTCCCCCCGAAGGCCGCCACGGGAAGGCCGCCCCCGATGATCTTCCCCAGGCAGGTGAGATCGGGATCGATGCCCGCAACATTCTGCCATCCGCCGTATGTCAGCCGGAATCCCGTGATCACCTCGTCGAAAATCAGGACGACTCCCCGTTCGGCGGTTCGCTTTCGGAGCGATTCAAGAAATCCCGGCGCGGGGGGCACGACTCCCATGTTTCCCGCAACGGGCTCGACGATGACCGCGGCGATGCGGTCGCCCCGGCGTTCCAGAAACGCCTCGAAGGCTTCCGTGTCGTTGTAGGGAAGGGTGGCCGTCAGCTCGGCGAATGCGGCGGGAACGCCCGGACTCCCGGGGATGCCCAGGGTGGCGAGACCGGAGCCCGCCTTCGCCAGAAGGGCGTCGCTGTGGCCGTGATAGCAGCCCTCGAATTTCACGATCCCGTCCCTTCCCGTGAAGGCACGGGCCAGGCGAATCGCCGACATGACCGCCTCGGTGCCCGAGCTTACCAGGCGGACCCGGGCCATGGAGGGAAAGGCCGCAACCAGGGTCTCCGCCATTTCCACCTCCCGTTCCGTGGGAAGGCCGTAGCCCGTCCCGTCCTTCGCCGCCTCTGCGATCGCCCGGACCACCCCCGGGTGGGCATGGCCGAGGATCATGGGTCCCCAGGAAGACAGGAAATCCACGTATGCGTTCCCGTCGCAGTCGAACACCCGGGCCCCGGAGGCCCGGCTGATGAAGAGGGGATTCCCCCCCACGGCCCGGAACGCCCGGACGGGACTGTTCACGCCGCCGGGGATCAGTCCCGCCGCCTTCTCGTAAAGCTGATCGCAACGATTCCTCATGGGAAATACCTCATGCTCGTCTTTTTGAATTCCCTGACCGTTTTCAGAATCCGAAAGTCCCCGATGCCGGCCCGACGGGCCATTTCCGAAACGATCTCCTCCAGGGGCTTCCCCCGGCCGTGGACCATGGTGTAAAGGACGTAACGTCCCTCGAAGGCCGGCGTTCTCTCATAGCAGTGGCTCACCTCGGGAAAGGACGCAAAGACCCGCCCGGCCTCCTCCCTCCGGTCCGGGGGAACCGCCCACAGGACCATGGCGTTCTCCCCGAACCCCGCTTCCCGGTGCCTCAGGACCGCCCCGAATTTCCGGACGATTCCCTCCCTCTTCCACTCCCCGATCCCGGAGAGGACCTCCTCTTCCGTAAGACCTGCCTGTTCCGCCAGAAACCGGAAAGGCCTCCTCTCCAGGGGGAGACTCCCCTGGATCAGCCCGGCGAGGCGCCGCTTCTTCCTGTTCCTATCCATGTTCCACCTGCAGACCGTTTTTTGACTGTCCCCGGATCTTCCCGTCATCGCGGAATAACACGGGAAATATCTCTTGACAATTCCTTTTCGAATGGATAGACAGGGCAGGTCGGAGGCAGACCCGCCGTCCGGAGGGAGGGGAAGGGTCCACCGCCGGAAATCTCAGGAAAGGAGAGAAAAATGAGAAAGTCTTTGAAAGGCATTTCCATCGGGATGATCGTTTTCGGCATCCTCTTCCTCACGGCGTCTTTCGCGCTGGCGAGTGAAGGCGCGTCCGCCGATACGACCGCCTACACGAAAGCCATCGTCGTCGGCTGCGCCCTGCTCGGCGCCGGTCTCGGCGTGGGCCTCGGCGCAATCGGCTCCGGGATGGGGATCGGGAACGCCGCCAGCGGCGGTTCGAGCGCCGTCGGCAGGAACCCGGACGCCCAGGGCAAGATCATGCTGACCATGCTCGTCGGTATGGCCATGGCGGAATCCTGCGTCATTTACGCCCTCGTCATCGGTCTCGTCATCCTTTACGCGAACCCGCTTCTCAAGATCGTTGTAGGCTAGAACAACCCGGAATCATCGAAAAAGAGGGAAAGCGAATAAACCGTGTCTTTCCCTCTTTTTTTGTCTTTTCAGAACTCATGGGGAAGGGTCACCTTCGCCCGGAGGGCTTTTTTCGCCGACTGCTTCTCCTTCCCCTCGCGGACCTTCGCCTTCGCCTTCCGGGAACGGCGCCGCTTCTGCCTCCGGATCCGTTCCCTCTCCTCTTTTTCCTGCGCAACCGCCCCCTCCTTCAGCGCCTCCAGCCGGTCGAGAATCCGCCGCCTTGCAAGGAACCGGTTCATGGCCTGGGACCGGGTGGTCTGGCACTTCACGGAAAGACCCGTCGGTTCGTGAACGAGAAAGACGCAGGTGGCCGAACGGTTGACTTTCTGGCCCCCCGGACCGGAGGACCGGATGAAAATTTCCCGGAAATCCTCCTCCCGGACGCCGAGCGCCGCCATGCGACGCTCCAGTTCCTCCCCCTTTGAGGGGGATACGCTGAATTTCAAAGTCGTCATGGCTGTATGCCCCCTTGACAGGACGGGAAGATTTTTTCTATGTAGAATTTTGTGATCGTCGTTTCCGCGCCTCCCCGCGGACGGACTCGGAGAACCCTTCGGCCATGCTGGACCCTCACCTGATCAATGACCCCTTCGGAGACCCCGGGGTTTTCCTGGAACTGAGGCACCGGAAAGAGGCCTTTCTCCTCGATATGGGGGATCTCACCTCCCTGCCCCCGAGAAAGATCCTGAAAGTGACCCATGCCTTCGTCACCCATACCCACATGGACCACTTCATCGGCTTCGACCACTTCCTTCGGGTCTCCCTCGGCCGGGACCAGAAAGTGCACCTTTTCGGCCCCCCGGGATTCATGAACAACGTGGAAGGAAAATTCGGGGCCTACACCTGGAATCTTGTGGGAAACTACACGAACCGCCTTCATTTTCTGGTCACCGAAGCGGGCGGTTCCCGGCGGAAGACCGCCCGCTACGACTGCAGCAGGGGATTTCGCAGGGAATCCGTCGGGGAGAGCGAAGCAAACGGCGACCTCCTCGTCGACCGGGACGACCTTACGGTCCGCGGGGTGCTCCTGGATCACAAGGTCCCCTGCCTCGCCCTGGCCATCGAGGAAAAGAGGCACATCCACATCAAGAAAAACGCCCTCGACGAAATGAACCTTCCCGTGGGCCCCTGGCTCGGGGAGCTGAAAAGAAGCATCCTCCGGAACGACCCCGACGGCATGGAAATCGAGGTCAGGGGCAGAAGGGCCGATTCGGAGTCTTCCGGTCTTCGCTTTCCCCTCGGGCTTCTCCGGGACAGGATCGTCCGGATCGCGGCGGGGGAGAAAGTCGCCTACGTGGCCGACGCCGTGTACAGCGAGGAGAACCGGCGGAAAATCGTGGAACTGGCCGCGGGCGCCAGGGTTCTCATCGTGGAGGCGCCCTTTCTCCAGGAGGACCGGGAGAGGGCCTTCCAGAAATTTCATCTGACGGCGGCCCAGGCCGGGTCCCTCGCCCGCGAGGCGGGGGCCAAGAATCTCGTGGTGTTTCACTTTTCCCCCATGTACCGCTCCCGGGAGGACGAACTGGTCCGGGAAGCCCGGGAGGCCTTCCGTGGACCGCTCCCGGATGCGGAAGACTCCCTTTCCGAAATGCCGCCGGACTCCTGACCGCCGCGGCCGAAGCCCCAGGCTACATTCCAGGACGCTTATAAGTAAATTCGGACCGTGATTCCAGGAGACCGGCACCTACAACCGCTCGATCTGGAATCCCTCGAGCCGGATAGCGACGGAACGCTGGAGAAGATCGATGGAGACGATGAAGAGGTTCTTTCGATAGTCCGTGGAACGGACAATGCCCTCGATGCCCCGGAACGGGCCGTCGACGATCCGGGCCCGCTCGCCGACCCGGGGGTACTGATGGTGGAGGATCTCCACCCTGGAATCGATGATCCTCCGGATCGCCTCGATCTGTTCCTCCGGAACGGGAGAAGGCTGGGGGCTGTTAGGCTTTCCCAGGATCCTGACGATGCCGTGGGTTTTCAGGATGTCCACCTTGGTCTCGTTCGTCAGATCGTCCACAAAGACGAAAAGGTAGCCGGAAAACAGGGGAATCCGGATTTTCTTCTTCCGGTCCTTCCGCCGGCTCCAGACCTCGATTTTCGGAAGATACGTCCGGTACTCCTTCAGGCGCAGGCCGGTCTCCGCCTTGTCCTCATGCCGGCTTCTCGTATAGAGGGCGAACCAGGACATGGCCCATCAATCCCCGCCGCGCCGGGGTTTCGCGTCAAGGATCAGGTCCTCCCCCAACCGCCGGACCGACAGGAACCGCAGGGGCAAGGCCTCGTCCATGGCAAGGATTCCCAGGTCCCCCACGGTCTCGATCCCTTTTCCCGCGAGTTTCGGGGCGACGATCGCCACGAACCGGTCGGCCAGACCTTCCCGGACGAAAGACGTGATTACGGCGGCCCCCCCTTCCACGAGGAGGGAACTCACCCCCCGCTCCGCAAGAGCGCAAAGTACCGCTGAAAGATCGATCCGGCCGTCCTTCCCCTCCGGGACGACGTCGACCTCGATTCCCCGGTCCCGGAACCGCTTCATTTTCTCCCGGTCACGGCGATCCGTGGCGAAGACCACCGTTCCCGCCTCCTCCAGGTTCCGGAACACACAGGCCTCGGGCGACGAAGAGAGGGAGGAGTCCAGAACGACTCGAAGGGGGTTTCTTCCCCGGACGAGGCGGACCCGGAGGTCGGGGTCGTCCGTCCGGACGGTTCCCGCCCCGACGAGAATCGCGTCATGAAGACTCCGGAGCCGGTGGGCGTATTTCAGGGACGGACCGGAGCTGACCCACCGGGAATGGCCGGTGGCCGTGGCGATCCTCCCGTCCAGGGTCTGGGCGAACTTCACCGTGACAAAGGGAAGGCCCGTTTCCATGAATTTGAAAAACGCCTCGTTCCGCGCACGGCACGCGCTCTCCAAGACCCCGGTGGTGACGGCGATCCCCGCCTCCCGGAGCCGGGCCAGCCCCTTTCCCGCCACGAGGGGATTGGGATCGGACACCCCGACCACCACCCGGGCCGGCCGCTCCAGGAGGATCCTGTCGACGCAGGGGGGCGTCTTCCCCTGATGGGAACAGGGCTCCAGGGTCACGTACAGGGTCGCCCCCGCCGGGGATTCGGTTGCACGATCGAAGGCGTTCACCTCGGCATGGGGCCCGCCGAAGCGCTCGTGGTACCCTTCTCCGATGATCCGTCCGTTCTTTACCAGAACGGCCCCCACCATGGGATTGGGACTCACCCGGCCCTCGCCCCGCCGGGCGAGGCGAAGCGCCCGCTTCATATGGAACACGTCTTTTTCCGGATCGTTCATCGCCTGTAAAATCAACAGGATATTCTGCGCATTCATATCACAGAACCCCCCACCGGTACAGTGTTTCTTTGAGGATTCATGATGCTTGAACGGGTTCGCCACAAAACGGCGCAATGGATGACCGATGGCGGGACCGGGAAACCGGGAAAAACGGGGTTCCCTGCCGGGGACCGCATGACCCGCGTTTCCCGACAGGGAAATGGTTTATTCCGGGATTGGAAACCGCTTCCTAGCGGCGGTAGTACTTGTAGGGTCCGCAACCTGATTTGCAGTCGGCGGCCCCGACAGCGTCTCCGACCTCGTCCCTGTTGACGACACCGCAGACGTTCTTCCACAGAATATGGCAGGAGTAAGCACTTTCCTGACGGGTTTCAATGTACTCGGGCGTTTTGCAGCCAGATAACCACAAGGATCCACAGCTTTCAAGTCGACATCTGGCGACTTTAACCGGATCCCATGTTTTATGAAGAACAACCGATTTTGTAGGATAGTAGCATACCAGTTCCAGGGTTTCCTCACGTACATGAAAATTCCCATATTGTTCCTTATGGTCTTTAGAAAGGATGTTAATCCATGCCGGCCAGCGTGCCTGTCCGGGAAGCTCTGTGTAAATTGGGAGAAACCAATACCAGCCACAGCAAAAATCCATATAATCCGGTTCCCGGTCACTCACATTGACTTGAATCTCCTCGAATACGAGCTCCTCCAGTTCTCCCCCATCTTCAGTAACTGCAGAATCCAACTGCGGGGTGGAGGGGACGAAACCATGCCCGATTTTCGCTTTGAACCGGAAATTGCTGATCAGGTGGACCGCAAGGGCCGATGCCTCCTCCGGGTTGTCCTCGGCGGACAAACCCAGGGACCGGAGTTCGTCCATGACGTCGATCACCTTTTGCTCTTCCTCCCGGAACGTGACGATGTAGCTCCGGCACGCGCCGTCCGGAAGTTCGACGGAGACCACGAGGGGATAATGGCATCGCTCCGTTTCCAGGCAGGCCACGTGGAGAAGCAAGTCCCTTGATTTTTCGATCTTTGCCGCCGGCACGTCGAACCGGGCGTGAAAGACGCCGCCGTCGCCGATGAAATCTTCAGGTCCCTTGCCGGAAAACAGCTCCGGGGCAAGCGGCCCGAAGGGCCCCGGGATCTCCGAGCGGAACCCCGAAAATTCGGCAAGCGATACCGTTTCCACATTCCAATCTTCCTCCGCCGCCGATGCCGGACCCGCGACGGGAAGAAGGGCCAGGGCGATGATGAAACACATCCACTGACGCCAACGTTTCTTCATGACATGCACCTCCAGGTTTTCTTCGCATCCCGTAAGGGGACGCAAGACCCTGTAAGGCAAGATGCATGCCTTCACCTAACATCCAGTTATTACAAGTTATACATTGACATGCGGAACATGGGAGATGATTTTGTTGGCATCCAGTCGTTGGCAGTTGTCAACCCCTCCGCGACGGCAATGAGGTGCAGGGATGGGAATCATCCCGAAATCGCGGGTATTCTTTTCTCCGCCGATGTGATAAGGATTTTCCTGCCGGGCCGGACGGCGCGGCCGTCCCTTGGTCGCCGGGGCCGCAGACTTTTTTTATGGAGGAGAGATAAGGAAATGATCGATGGCGTGGTGGTGAAGAAGCTCCGGGTGATCCCCGACGAGCGGGGCCGTCTCATGGAAATCCTCCGATGCGACGACCCCCTGTTCCGGAAATTCGGCCAGGTCTACATGACCACGGCCTACCCCGGCGTGGTCAAGGGCTGGCATTACCACAAGCGGCAGTTCGACAACATGGCGGTGGTCCGGGGAATGATGAAGATCGTCCTGTACGACGCCCGGGAGGGATCCCCCACCCGGGGGGAGGTGAATCCCTTTTTCGCCGGGGAGCACAACCCGGTCCTCATCCAGATCCCCCCCTTCGTCTATCACGGGTTCAAGTGCATTTCCGAAGGGGAGGCCGTCGTGGTCAACATCCCGAC
>DJVQ01000057.1 GCA_002441265.1 Syntrophaceae bacterium UBA6252 | reverse complement strand
AATTAGACGCGGGAGTAGCTCAGTTGGCTAGATCGTCAGCCTTCCAAGCTGAGGGTCGCGGGTTCGAATCCCGTTTCCCGCTCCATTGAAGGAGAAGCCGATCCATTCACGGATGAGCGGCAGAAATAGGCGACGCCCACGTAGCTCAGTCGGTAGAGCACATCCTTGGTAAGGATGAGGTCACCAGTTCAATCCTGGTCGTGGGCTCCAAGAAAAAAACGGGTTCGGAATCATGAGAAATATCATTACACTTGCCTGCAACGAGTGTAAAAGAAGAAATTATTCGACGACGAAGAACAAGCGGACCATGCAGGGCCGGCTGGAATTGAAGAAATTCTGTCCGTTCTGCCGAACCCACACGGTTCACAGGGAAACCAAGTAGGCGCAGAGAGGCTGTTTGACTGGAACAACGGGCCAGTAGCTCTAATGGATAGAGCGCCGGACTCCAAATCCGGATGCTGGGGGTTCGAGTCCCTCCTGGCCTGCCATTTTTTTTATTTTTGACCGGCACCGAAAGCGACGATGGAAAAAATCAAGAAATACTTCTCCATGGCCGTTCAGTTCCTTAAGGAATCGAAAAGCGAACTGAAGAAGGTCACCTGGCCCGCCCCGAAGGACACGGTCGCGACGACCGGCGTGGTGATCGTACTGGTGCTGATCGTCTCCCTCTTCCTCGGAATGGTCGATCTCGGGCTGACCAGGATCATACGGCTTGTGCTGGGGTAGCAGGATCTCTATGTCCGCCTTTCGCTGGTACGTCATCCATACCTATTCGGGATACGAGAACCGGGTCAAGCTGTCCCTGAAGGAGAGGATCGCCGCGGCGGGTATGGAAGAGGATTTCGAGGACATTCTGATCCCCGAGGAAGACATCGTCGAACTGGTGAAAGGGGAGAAGAAGACCTCCAAGAGAAAGTTTTTCCCGGGCTACATCCTGATCCGGATGAACCTCACGGACGATACGTGGCATATCGTCAAGAACACGCCCAAGGTGACGGGGTTCATCGGGAGCCGGGACATGCCCTCCCCAATATCCGACGAGGATGTGACGCACCTGAGGACGCGGATCGACGAAGGGACGCTGAAACCCAAGCCCAAGTATAATTTCGTGACGGGGGATCATGTGAAGATCATCGACGGGCCCTTCACGAATTTCGATGGAATCGTCGACGAGGTGAAACCGGAGAAAGGAAAGCTTCGGGTCATCGTGAGCATTTTCGGAAGATCCACCCCCGTTGAACTGGACTTTATCCAGGTCGTCCAGAGCTGAATTCCTCATATAAAAGACGTGCGTTCCGGAGAGCGGAAAGCGATACAAAACGTATAACAGGGTGATTGTTATGGCAAAGAAAGTGATTGCGAATATCAAGCTGCAGATCCAGGCGGGGAAGGCGACCCCCTCACCCCCCATCGGACCCGCCCTCGGCCAGCACGGCGTGAACATCATGGAATTCTGTAAAGCCTACAATGCCCTTACCTCGGGCCAGGAGGGCACGGTGGTTCCCGTCATCATCACGGTGTATGCGGACCGGTCCTTCACCTTCGTGACCAAGACCCCTCCCGCGTCGGTGCTTCTCAAGCAGGCGGCGAAGATCGCCAAGGGCGCCGGGGATCCCAAGCGGGAGAAGGTGGGTACGGTCACGGCCAAGCAGGTCCGGGACATCGCCGAGCTGAAATTGAAGGATCTGAATGCCGTCGATCTGGAAGGGGCGGTCCGGACGGTGGAAGGCACGGCCAGATCCATGGGGATTGAAGTCGTCCAATAAATATCTGGAGTTGCGGGGCATGCCTAAGCGAAGCAAGAGATACTTGGAAGAGAAGAAAAAGACGGAACCGGGGATGCGGTATCCCCTGAAAGAGGCGGTGGAAATCGTCATTTCCACGTCGAAGGCCAAATTCGACGAAACGGTCGATGCGGCCATCCGTCTCGGGGTGAATCCCAAGCACGCCGATCAGATGGTCCGGGGCAGCGTCGTTCTCCCCCACGGACTGGGAAAGACCGTCCGGGTTCTGGTCTTTGCCAAGGGAGAGAAGGAGAAAGAGGCCATCGACGCGGGAGCGGATTTTACCGGTTCCGATGACATAATCGAGAAAATCAAGGGCGGGTGGCTCGATTTCGATCGGGTCATCGCGACGCCCGACATGATGGGCAGCGTGGGGAAACTGGGAAAGATCCTGGGACCCAGGGGCCTCATGCCCAACCCGAAGGTCGGGACGGTGACCTTTAACGTGGCGGGCGCGGTGAAAGACATGAAGTCCGGAAAGGTGGAGTTCCGGGTGGAAAAGGCGGGGATCGTCCATTCCCCCCTCGGAAAGGCGTCTTTCGGGTCCCAGAAGATTCTCGAGAACCTCGTTGCCCTTCTCGAAACCATTGTCAAACTGAAACCCGCATCCAGCAAGGGAACCTATCTGCGGTCCCTCGGTCTCTCCACGACCATGGGGCCGGGAGTGAAGGTGGATCCTCTGGATGTAAGGAACGTTCTGCAGTAGCATCTGTCATGACCGGGCGGTTGGTGAATTCGCGAAAAGTCTGGAAACCCTCTGTTTAAGGGCGGCTTCGTAAAAACCGCCCGGGGCGGGCGTCCGGATCCCCGGGAGCGGGCCTGCGAAAAGGCGGGCCCCATCGGCGGGGAAAGACGGGCGTCGGGACCCGGGGACTTTTTCCGAAGTTGTTTTCGTTGAATGCGGGGCATAAAGTCGGAGACAGCAGGTACGGGATGATGTTTAAACATGGAACATGGCCTGCCGAGACGGGATGGTGCTCTCTTCTTTCTTCCTGTTTGTTGTTCCGGCTTTTTCCCTTCTTCGATATGCGATAAGGAAAGGAGGTCGAGGAATTGGATCGAGCCACGAAGGAACAAGTGGCCGCAGAGCTTCATGAAAAGCTGAAAGCGGCCAAGATCGCCATCATCGCCGGATACTCGGGGATGACGGTGGCCAAGCTCACGGATCTCCGGAACGAGCTGAGAAAGGTGGAAGCGGAACTCAGGGTGATCAAGAACACCCTCATGCGCATCGCCTCTCAGGGAACGGATTACGTGAAGCTGGAAGATCATCTGAAAGGCCCCCTGGCACTCATCATGAATTCAGGGGATGTGGTGGAGCCGGCAAAAGTGCTGACCGCTTTCGCCAGGAAGAATGCCGAGCTGGACATCCGGTACGGTGTCCTTCAGGGCAGGCTTCTGGACCGGGAGCAGTTGAGCGCGCTGGCGGAGCTTCCGAGCAGGGAAGTCCTTCTCGGGAAGCTGCTTTCCGTCATGATCGGCGTCCAGACGGGGCTGGTGAACGTTCTTGCGGGTGTCCCGAGAAAATTCGTTCAGACGCTCGCCGCGTACCAGATGAAAAAAGAACAGGAACAGCAGGCATAATTAAATTAAGGAAGAAACAGGAAGGAACCATACCATGTCGAACATCACGAAGGAAGACGTTATCGCGTACATTGAGGGATTGACCGTTCTTGAACTTTCCGATCTGGTGAAGGCGCTGGAGGAGAGACTGGGCGTATCGGCGGCGGCAGTGGCCGTGGCGCCCGCGGCGGGCGCGGCAGGTGCAGCACCGGCGGCGGCGGCGGAAGAGGAGAAAACCGAATTCAACGTGGTCCTGACCAGTTTCGGTGCCGAGAAGATCCAGGTCATCAAGGTGGTCCGGGCGATTACCGGTCTCGGACTGAAGGAAGCGAAGGATCTGGTGGAAGGTGTGCCCAAACCGGTGAAAGAGGGCGTTGCCAAGGCGGAAGCCGAGGACATCAAGAAGAAGCTCGAGGAGGTCGGGGCCACCGTAGAAATAAAGTAGGGTTCTGATCACGAAATCGCCTCCCCGCCGGTCCGCCGGCGGGGAGGTGAATCCATTCAAAGGAAGGATATGGCAACTTTCAGGAAAAATTTCGGCCGAATCAAGAAAATCGTAGAAATCCCGAACCTTATCGAAATCCAGAAAAAATCCTATGAAAAATTCCTCCAACGGGGCGTGGATTCCTCGGGCCGGAGGAATTTCGGGCTTCAGGGGGCTTTCAGAAGCGTTTTCCCCATCGTGGATTTCGGTGCGAAATGCTCGCTCGAATTTGTGAGCTACGCCATCGGTGAGGCCCGGTACGACGAACAGGAGTGCATCCAGAAGGGCATGACCTATGCGGCGCCGCTGAAGATCGTGGTCCGGTTGGTCGTGTTCGAGACGGACCGGGTGAGCGGCCAGAAATCCGTCAGGGACATCAAGGAACAGGAGATCTATTTCGGGGAAATCCCCCTGATGACCGACAAGGGGACCTTCATCATCAACGGAACGGAGCGGGTCATCGTAAGCCAGCTCCACCGGTCCCCGGGGATCGCATTCGAGCACGACAAGGGCCGCACCCATTCGAGCGGAAAACTCATCTATTCCGCCCGGATCATGCCCATCCGCGGATCCTGGCTCGACATCGAGTTCGATCCCAAGGACGTCCTGTATGCCCGGATCGACCGGCGGAAAAAGATGCCCGTCACGATTCTCCTCAAGGCCATGGGATTCACGACGGAAGATCTTCTCGGGACCTTTTACGGCATCGAGAGGGTTTCCTTCCGGGAAGGGCGGTTTTACCTGAATGTGGACGACTCCCTCATCGGCGAAAAGGCGAAGGAGGACATCTCCGACCCCGCCAGCGGCGACGGGATCATCAAGAAAGGGAGAAAATTCACCAGGGCGTCCCTGAAGAAGATGATCGATTCGGGCATCAGCCAGCTCTCCGTGGAAGGGGACGACCTCATCGGGAAGGTCCTCGCGGCGGACGTGAAGGACCGGGAGACGGGGGATGTGCTCATCGGGTGCAACGAACCCCTTACGGACGAGGGCCTGCGTCTGATCCAGGAAAAGGGGATCGACGAGATTCCCTTCATCGTCCTCGACGAGGACGGAACGAACGCCTACATCCGGGAAACCCTGCTTCTCGACCGCCTGGAAAAGGAAGAGGACGCCATCGTCGAGATCTACAAGCGGTTGAGGCCGAGCAACCCCCCCACCACCGAGACGGCGAGGAAATTCTTCAACAGCCTGTTCTTCGATGCCGACACCTACGATCTGTCCGATGTGGGGCGGTGGAAGATCAACTTCAAGCTCCGCCTGAAAACCCCCTCGGACCAGACCGTCCTGTCCAAGGAGGACATCCTGAAGGCGGTGGAGTACCTGATCCGTCTGAAGAACGGAACGCCCGGGTACACGGTGGACGACATCGACCATCTGGGGAACCGCAGGATCCGCTCCGTGGGGGAACTGATCGAAAATCAGTACCGCATCGGACTCGTCCGGATGGAACGGGCCATCAAGGAGAAGATGAGCCTGCTCGACGTCGAGACCATGATGCCCCACGACCTGGTCAACGCGAAACCCGTGTCGGCGGTCATCAACGAGTTCTTCGGGAGCAGCCAGCTTTCCCAGTTCATGGACCAGACGAACCCCCTCTCCGAGATCACCCACAAGAGGCGGCTTTCCGCCCTCGGTCCGGGCGGTCTGACCCGGGAGCGGGCGGGCTTCGNNCCCCGGAAGGGCCCAACATCGGGCTCATCGTTTCGCTCAGCTCCTACGCGCGGGTGAACGACTTCGGGTTCATCGAGACCCCTTCGGTGGTGGTCGATAAGGGGAAGGTGACCGACAGGATCGTGTACCTCTCCGCCACGGAGGAGGAAACGGAGGTGATCGCCCAGGCGAGCACGAAGGTGAGCGGCGAAGCCAGGATCGACGAACCCCTGGTGATCGCCAAGAAGGGCGGAAACTACGTCACCGTCGAGCCGTCCGAGGTGACCCTCATGGACGTCTCCCCGGACCAGCTGGTGAGCGTGGCCGCCGGGCTGATCCCCTTCCTCGAGCACGACGACGCAAACCGCGCCCTCATGGGTTCGAACATGCAGCGCCAGGCGGTGCCGCTTCTGAAACCGGACGCGCCCATCGTCGGGACGGGGATGGAAACGGTCGTCGCCCGGGATTCGGGGGCCGTCATCGTCGCCCGCAGGTCGGGGATGGTGGAGGACGTCGACGCGTCCCGGATCGTCATCAAGTGCGACGAGGAACTGGCGGACGACTTCGACACCGGCGTGGACATCTACAACCTGACCAAGTACCAGCGCTCCAACCAGGATACCTGCTTCAACCACAAGCCCATCGTGACCCGGGGGACGTACGTGAACCGGGGCGACATCATCGCCGACGGTCCCGCGACGGAGAACGGGGAACTTGCCCTGGGAAAGAACGTCATGGTGGCCTTCATGTCCTGGGGCGGCTACAACTACGAGGATTCCATCCTGGTGAGCGAGCGGATCATCAAGGAAGACATCTACACGTCCATTCACATCGAGGAGTTCGAGACGGTGGCCCGGGACACGAAGCTCGGGAAGGAGGAAATCACCCGGGACATTCCCAACGTGGGAGAGGAAGCCCTCCGGAACCTCGACGAGAGCGGGATCGTGAGAAGGGGCGTCTTCGTCAAGGCCGGGGACATCCTGGTCGGCAAGGTGACCCCCAAGGGCGAGACCCAGTTGTCGCCGGAAGAAAAGCTCCTCAGGGCCATTTTCGGCGAGAAGGCCGGCGACGTCCGTGACACCTCCCTGCGGGTTCCCCCGGGGGAGGAAGGGATCGTCATCGACGCCAAGATCTTCAACCGCAAGGGAACGGAAAAGGATCCCCGGTCGGAGAAGATCGAGAGGGAAGAGATCCAGCGCCTGCTGAAGGACCGGGACGACGAGATCCGGATCATCCAGGAAAACGTGCGGAAGAAGATCCGTGAGCTTCTCACGGGAAAGAAGTCCGCCGCCAAGCTTTCCGACCCGAACAAGAAGAAGATCCTTCTGAAAAAGGGCGAGGAAATCACGGAGGAACTCCTCGGGGGGATTCCCTTCTCCCTGTGGAAGGACATCTCCCTCGAGGACGAGGACGCGGAGAACAGGCTCTCTCATCTGTTTTCCAACTTCAACCGCAAGGTGGACGTGATCAAGGCCTTCTTCTCGGAGAAGATCGACAAGCTCCAGGCGGGCGATGAGCTTCCCCCCGGCGTGATCAAGCTCGTCAAGGTCTACATCGCCGTGAAGCGGAAGCTTTCCGTGGGTGACAAGATGGCGGGCCGCCACGGGAACAAGGGTGTCCTCTCCCGGATCCTTCCCGAGGAGAACATGCCCTTCTTCATCGACGGGACGCCGGTGGACATCATCCTGAACCCCCTGGGCGTTCCCTCCCGAATGAACGTGGGGCAGATCCTGGAAACCCATCTCGGATGGGCCGCCAAGGGCCTGGGAGAGCAGATCCAGGCGCTCATGGAGAAGCAGTTCCCCATGGCCGGGGTCCGGAAGGAACTGAAGAAAATCTACGGGACCGACGAATTCAACCGGTTTGTGGACGAAGCCTCGGAGGATGAACTTCGCAACTTCATCCGCCGCCTGAAGATGGGGGTGCCCATGGCCTCGCCCGTTTTCGACGGCGCCAAGGAAGAGCAGATCAAGGACATTCTTCGCGAGGCGAACCTTCCCGTGAACGGCCAGACCCTTCTTTTCGACGGCCGGACGGGAGAACCCTTCGATCAGATGGTGACCGTCGGACTGATCTACATGATGAAGCTCCATCACCTCGTGGACGACAAGATTCATGCCCGGTCCATCGGGCCCTATTCGCTTGTGACCCAGCAGCCCCTGGGCGGAAAGGCCCAGTTCGGCGGCCAGCGCCTGGGAGAGATGGAGGTGTGGGCCATCGAGGCGTACGGCGCGGCCCATGCCCTGCAGGAATTCCTGACGGTCAAATCCGATGATGTGGCCGGGAGGACCCGGATTTACGAGGCCATCGTCAAGGGCGAACACAGCCTCGAACCGGGACTTCCCGAGTCGTTCAACGTGCTGGTGAAGGAATTGCAGGGACTCGCCATCGACGTGGATCTGGTGGAGAGCCCGCACGACAGGAAATAAGCGGCTTTGGCCCCAAATACCAAGACACACAGGAGTACATCCCGTGGAAGATATTTATTCTTTTTTTGAAAAACCGAAGGACCCGATCCGTTTCAACGCGATCCGGGTTTCCCTGTCCTCTCCGGATAAAATTCTCTCCTGGTCCCACGGCGAGGTGAAGAAGCCCGAAACGATCAACTACCGGACGTTCAAGCCGGAGCGGGACGGGCTGTTCTGCGCCAAGATCTTCGGCCCCGTGAAGGATTACGAGTGCCTGTGCGGCCGGTACAAGCGGATGAAGCACCGGGGCGTGGTCTGCGAGAAGTGCGGCGTGGAGGTGATCCAGTCCAAGGTGCGCCGGGAGCGGATGGGACACATCACCCTGGCTTCGCCGGTGGCCCATATCTGGTTTCTCAAGAGCCTTCCCAGCCGCATCGGAAACGTCCTCGACCTGACCCTGAAGGAACTGGAAAAAGTGCTGTATTTCGAGTCCTGGATCGTTCTCAATCCGAAGAACACCCCCCTGCGGAAAAAGGAGCTTCTCACGGAAGAGGAGCTGTTCCAGGCCCGGGAGAAATACGGCGACGAAGGCTTCCGGGTGGGGATCGGCGCGGAGGCCATCCGGGAACTCCTCCAGGAAGTGAAGGTGGAGGAACTCATCGGCGAACTCCGGGCGGAACTGGAGGAGGCCACCTCGGACACGAAGCGGAAGAAGCTGGTCAAACGGCTGAAGATTCTCGAGTCCCTGAAGAAGTCGGGGAACCACCCCGAGTGGATGGTTCTCACGGTGCTTCCCGTCATTCCGCCGGACCTTCGGCCCCTCGTCCCCCTGGACGGCGGGCGGTTCGCCACGTCGGACCTGAACGACCTGTACCGGAGGGTGATCAACCGGAACAACCGCCTGAAACGGCTCCAGGAGCTGAACGCCCCCGAGATCATCATCCGGAACGAAAAAAGGATGCTCCAGGAAGCCGTGGACGTCCTCTTCGACAACGGAAGGCGGGGGAGGGCCATCACCGGATCGAACAAGCGGCCCCTTCGTTCCCTTTCCGACATGCTGAAGGGGAAGCAGGGACGGTTCCGCCAGAACCTTCTCGGGAAGCGGGTGGACTACTCGGGGCGCTCGGTCATCACCGTCGGTCCCGATCTCCGTCTCCACCAGTGCGGTCTTCCCAAGAAGATGGCCCTCGAGCTGTTCAAGCCCTTCATCTACCATCGCCTTCTCGATCAGGGCTTCGTGACGACCATCAAGAGCGCCAAGAAGATGGTCGAGCGGGAGGAACCGGAGGTGTGGGACGCCCTGGAAGAGGTGGTCCGGGAATACCCGATCCTTCTGAACCGGGCGCCGACCCTGCACCGGCTGGGGATCCAGGCGTTCGAGCCCGTCCTCATCGAGGGGAAGGCCATCCAGCTTCACCCCCTGGTGTGCACGGCGTTCAACGCCGACTTCGACGGGGACCAGATGGCCGTTCATGTCCCCCTGTCCCTGGAGTCCCAGATCGAGGCGCGGGTCCTCATGATGTCGACGAACAACATCCTTTCCCCCGCCCACGGGAAGCCGATCATCGTCCCGAACCAGGATATCGTCCTCGGAATTTACTATCTCACGAAGGGGATGGACGGCGTCAAGGGCGAGGGCATGGTGTTCTCCGGCGTCGACGAGGTCCGCTGCGCCCATGACGCGGACGAGGTGGACCTCCACGCCCACATCAAGGTCCGGATGAACGGGGCCCTGGTGGAAACGACGGTGGGGAGGATCCTCCTTTACGAGGTCGTCCCCAAGGACATCACCTTTCCCGTCGTCAACAAGGTGTTCAACAAGAAGGAACTGGCGAACCTCATCGACTACGCGTACCGGACCTGCGGCGCCAAGACGACGGTCATCCTCGCGGACCGGCTGAAGGACCTGGGGTTCAAATACGCGACCCGGTCGGGGATCTCCATCGCCATCAACAACATGTCCATTCCCAGGAACAAGGCGGAAATCGTCAACAAGGCGAACCTGGACGTCCTGGAGATCCAGAGGCAGTACATGGACGGTCTCATCACCGACGGCGAGCGGTACAACAAGGTGATCGACATCTGGGCCCAGGCGACGGAACGGGTGGCCGACGAAATGCTCCGGGACATCGCCTCGGAAGTCAAGCAGGATGCGGATGGCGGGAAGCGGAAGCCGGGAAGCTTCAACCCGATCTTCATGATGGCCGATTCGGGCGCCCGGGGAAGCGCCGCCCAGATCCGGCAGCTGGCGGGTATGCGCGGCCTCATGGCGAAACCCTCCGGCGAGATCATCGAAACGCCCATCACGGCCAACTTCCGGGAAGGCCTGAGCGTTCTCGAGTACTTCATCTCCACCCACGGCGCCCGGAAGGGTCTCGCCGACACGGCCCTGAAGACGGCCAACTCGGGATACCTGACCCGGCGGCTCGTGGACGTCGCCCAGGACGTGGTCGTCACGGAAGAGGATTGCGGCACCCTCGACGGCATCGACGTCTATGCCCTCATCGAGGGCGGCGAGATCATCGAGACGGCGGGGGAACGGGTCCTCGGGCGGGTGGCCCTGGACGACATCCGGGATCCCTTTACGGGGGAAGTCCTCGTTCCCGCCAATCAGGAGGTCGATGAGGCCCTGGCGGAGAAGATCGACCGGGCCGGCCTGGAGAAAGTGACGATCCGGTCCGTGCTCACCTGCAAGTCCCGCTTCGGCGTGTGCGCCCACTGCTACGGCCGGGATCTTGCCCACGGCCACTTGGTGAACATCGGGGAGGCCGTCGGGATCATCGCCGCCCAGTCCATCGGCGAACCGGGAACGCAGCTCACCATGAGAACCTTCCACATCGGCGGTACGGCCCGGTTCGAGGAGCAGTCGACCCTGGAGTCGCGCCATGACGGCATCCTGAAGTTCGTCAACCTCCACGGTGCGAAGAGGGGACGGACGGACTTCGTCGTCATGAGCCGCATCGGCGAGATTCACGTTCTCGACGAGGAGGGCCGGAACCGCGGGAAATATCCCGTTCCCTACGGCGCCCATGTGCGAATGGAAGAGGGGGCGCCGGTGAAGCGGGGCGACCGCCTTGCCGAATGGGATCCCTTCTCGATCCCCATCCTCGCGGAAGTGGACGGGACGGTGAAGTTCGGCGACGTCGTCGAAGGCAAGACCATGCAGGAGCAGGTGGACGAGGTCACCGGTCTTTCCCGGAAAGTGATCGTGGAGTACCGGGATCTCGACCTGAGGCCCCGCATTTCCATCAAGAGCCCCGAGGGAAGGACGGCGAAGGCGCCCGGCACGAACGCCGACGCCCGGCATCTCCTTTCCGTGGGGACGAACATCGTCGTTTCCGAGGGGGACCCGGTGAAGGCGGGAGACATCCTCGCCAAGATTCCCAGGGAGACGACGAAAACCAAGGACATCACCGGTGGTCTCCCCCGGGTGGCCGAGCTTTTCGAGGCGAGGAAGCCGAAGGAATACGCGGTCATTTCCGAAATCGACGGGATCGTCGCCTATGGAAAGGACATGAAGGGGAAGCGGAGGATCGTCATCACCCCCGAAGTGGGCGAGCCGAAGGAATACCTCATTCCCAAGGGCAAGCACGTGACCGTTCAGGAGGGAGACCGGGTCATCGCCGGCCAGCCCCTCATGGACGGGGCCGTGAATCCACACGACATCCTGACCATCAAGGGAGAGAAGGAACTGGCCCGGTACCTCGTGGACGAGGTGCAGGAAGTGTACCGGCTCCAGGGCGTGAAGATCAACGACAAGCACATCGANNCTCGTCAACGAGATCCAGGAGGTCTACCGCCTCCAGGGCGTCGAAATCAACGACAAGCACATCGAGATCATCGTCCGGCAGATGCTTAAGAAGGTCCGGGTGTCCGAACCGGGCGACACCGGTCTTCTCAGGGACGAGCAGGTCGACCGGGCCCGTTTCGACGACGCCAACGAGCGGGCGAAGTCCTCGAGCGGGGTTCCCGCGATTGCGGAACCGGTCCTTCTCGGAATCACCAAGGCCTCTCTGAGCACCCAGAGCTTCATTTCCGCCGCCTCCTTCCAGGAGACGACGCGGGTTCTCACCGAGGCGGCCCTTTCGGGGAAGATCGATTACCTCCGGGGGCTCAAGGAGAACGTCATCATGGGAAGGCTGGTCCCGGCCGGTACGGGGCTTCCCCTCTACCGGAAACTCGGAATCCGGGTGATGGGAGAGGAGCCGATCGAACCGGACCTCGATATCGACGAAAATGCCGGTGACGGTGACGAGAAAACGCTTGACATGAATGTCGTGAATTGATAATTAGCTTGAGTTTTTTCGATGTGTAATTGAAAAAAGCGGAGACGGAGAATGCCCACGATTAATCAGCTCGTTCGAAACGGGCGGGAGAAGATACAGCAGAAGAAGAAAACGCCGGCCCTGGCAAGCTGTCCCCAGCGCCGGGGTGTGTGCGTCAGGGTGTATACGACGACGCCCAAGAAACCGAACTCGGCCCTCCGGAAGGTGGCCAGGGTGCGGCTTACGAGCGGGTATGAAGTGACCGCCTACATTCCTGGTGTGGGGCACAATCTCCAGGAACATTCGGTGGTTCTCATCCGCGGGGGGCGTGTGAAGGACCTTCCCGGCGTCCGGTATCACATTGTTCGCGGGACCCTCGATGCGAGCGGTGTCCAGGACCGGAAGCGGAGCAGGTCGAAGTACGGAGCGAAAAAGAAAGGATAATTGAGGTTTTCCCATGCCGAGAAGAAGAGAAGTCACCAAGCGGGAAATCCTGCCCGATCCCAAGTACAACAGCGTCCAGGTGGCTCGGTTCATCAACAGCCTCTTGCGCAAGGGGAAAAAGAGCATCGCCGAAGGCATCATGTACGGTGCTTTCGATCTCATTGAGCAGAAGACGAAGGATAATCCGGTCGAGGTCTTCGAGAAGGCCTTTGACAACGTGAAGCCGATCATCGAGGTCAAGTCCCGGCGCGTGGGGGGGGCGACCTACCAGGTTCCCACGGAAGTTCCCGCAAGGAGGAGAAATTCTCTCGCCATCCGGTGGCTGATCAACAGCGCCAAGGGGCGTTCTGAAAAAACCATGCTGGAGAAGCTGGCGGGAGAGTTTGTCGATGCGGCCAACAACCGGGGCGCCGCCGTCAAGAAAAAGGAAGACACGCACAAAATGGCGGAGGCGAACAAGGCGTTCGCCCATTACCGGTTTTGACGTCCCGGAAGGGGGAGCCCCGGTAATTTCCGGACCGGTCTCGTGAAAAGAAGTAGTTGATAAAACATCAGACTTTCGATAGAGTGTTGAGACCGACGGGGACAGAGAGAACCTTTGTGAACCACTTTTTACTTCAAGGAGGTAAAGGACATGGCCAAGAAAAAATTTGAAAGGACGAAGCCCCATCTGAATATCGGAACCATCGGGCACGTCGATCACGGGAAGACGACCCTTACGTCTGCCATCACGAAGCATCTCGCGAAGAAGGGGCTGGCCGAATACAAAGCCTTCGATCAGATCGACAACGCCCCCGAGGAGAAGGAAAGGGGCGTCACCATCAATATCGCCCATGTGGAATATGAAACCGCAAAGAGGCATTATGCCCATGTCGACTGCCCCGGCCATGCCGACTATATCAAGAACATGATTTCCGGTGCAGCTCACATGGATGGGACGATTCTCGTCGTGGCCGCGTCCGATGGTCCCATGCCCCAGACCCGGGAGCACATCCTTCTGGCTCGCCAGGTTCAGGTCCCCTATATCGTCGTATACATGAACAAGGTGGATCTGGTGGACGATCCCGAACTCCTTGACCTCGTCGAGCTGGAACTCCGGGAACTCCTGACCCAGTACAACTTCCCCGGTGACGAAATCCCCATCATCCGTGGTTCGGCCCTGAAGGCCCTCGAGACGGATGACTCCAATTCGGAAGACGCCAAGAGCGTGTGGGAACTCATGGAAGCGGTGGACAATTACATTCCCGAACCGACCCGTGATCTGGACAGGCCGTTCCTGATGCCCATCGGGGACGTGTTCACCATCTCCGGGCGCGGCACCGTCGTGACGGGGAGAGTGGACCGCGGCATTATCAAGGTCGGGGATGAAGTCGAGGTGGTCGGCATCCGGCCCACCTTCAAGACGGTATGCACCGGCGTGGAAATGTTCCGCA
>DJVQ01000061.1 GCA_002441265.1 Syntrophaceae bacterium UBA6252 | reverse complement strand
GTCGCCGCGCGCTACACCTTCCGCCGTCTTTTCCTGCCCGGCGTCACCGCCCTGTCGGCGGATGCCGTCGGTTTTGCCGTCCTGATGCTGATCGACATCCCGGTAATCAAGGACCTGGCGCTGACCGCCAGCATCGGCGTCGCGGTGCTCATCTTCACGAACCTCATCCTTCTGCCGGTCCTGCTTTCCTTTATCGGGGTGAGCCCGGTCGCGGCCAGTCGCAGTCTCAGGGAAGAAAGGGCGGAAAGCAGCGGCAAGGGACTGGGAAAAATATGGAAATTCCTCGATCGCTTCACCGAAAAACGATGGGCGACGGGGGCGGTGACGGTTGCGGTCCTGCTGGCCGTCCTTGGCTATATCGTGAGCCTCGATCTGAAGATCGGCGACCTCGATCGGGGCGCGCCCGAACTTCGGCCCAATTCGGTGTACAATCAGGACAGCGCATATGTGGATGCCCATTATGCACTTTCCAGCGATCAGTTCGCCCTGATTCTGAAAACCAGGAAGGACGAGGCTCAGAATTACATGACCCTTATCGAGGCGGACCGCCTCGCCTGGGTGCTGCAGCAACTGCCGGGAGTGCAGACCACCGTCTCGCTGGTCAACTCGGTGCGCCAGATCACCGCCGGAACCTACGAAGGGAATCCCAAGTGGTACAGCCTGTCCCGAAACCAGCAGGTTCTCAACTACGCCGGACGCCAGGCCATGGTGAACAATCCCGACCTGTTCAATGTCGACGGCTCGGTCATGCCCGTCATTGCATACCTGACCGATCACAGGGCGGGAACGCTGGACAGCGTCGTGAAGGTTTCCGAAAAATTTTCCAGGGAGCACAGCGTCGAGGATCGGCAGTTCCTGCTTTGCGCGGGGGGCGCGGGGATCGCCGCGGCCACCAACATCGTCGTGAAAGAGGCGAGCCGCACCATGATGCTTTACGTATACGCCGCGGTGATTCTCCTGTGCTTCATCACGTTTCGCAGTTGGCGGGCGGTCGTGGTCGCGGTGTTGCCGCTCGTCATGACGTCGATCCTCTGCGAAGCCCTCATGGTGGTGCTCGGTATCGGCGTGAAGGTCGCCACGCTTCCCGTCATCGCGCTGGGGGTGGGCATAGGCGTCGACTACGCCCTGTATCTCCTCAGCGTTCAGCTCGCGAATCAGCGGATGGGGCTTTCTCTGGGAGAGTCATACGCACACGCCGTGAAGTTTACCGGCAAGGTGGTCGGGCTGGTGGGCATCACGCTGGCCGCGGGCGTCGTCACCTGGATCTTCTCACCGATCAAATTTCAGGGTGATATGGGCATTCTTCTTACGTTCATGTTTTTATACAACATGATCGGCGCGCTTGTTCTCATTCCGTCGCTGTCGTACTTTCTGCTCAACAAGAAGGAGCATGCCGGCGCTTCGTGTGCAGCCGGCGTTTCAGCCGGGGGACATTAATCGATACGGATTCATACGAAATGCGCATCGACTCGAGAAAATATCCGGGGACCCGTTCGAAGGGCTCTATTTTGCGGGACCCGTTGCCCGAGAAATCGCTTTGGCGAAAGGTGCCGCCATTGCGTGCCGGATGAACGGCAGGGGAAGGGTGATAGTTTGCTGCTTCGGCGACGGTGCCGCGCCCCGGGCGCGGCACCGTCGCGAATTCGTGTTCATGGAGCAGACATCGTTCGCCCGCCGAAGTTACATAAAGCATGGAACACTGGATCTGCACAGTGGCGTTTATTGATTTTCCTGGTTCGGATCACGATACAAGCCCCCCTTCCCGGCCGGACGGCCGTTCCGTTATTTCCGTCAATCGAACAATCTCCGATGAGATCACTGGAGAATGGCATCAAGGATTTTGGGAGGATTTTTCATGCCTCGAATTCTGAGTGAGCAGGAACTTAAGATGTTGTCGCTCGAGGCCGAGAGGGAGACCCGTCTCCGCAAGATGGCCGAAGACGACATCAGCGGGCTCGGTTCCCACTACAATGCGTTCATCCACAGCTTCCCGGAGGGTATTTACCGGATCGAAAACATTCCGCCGATTCAAATACACCTTTCCGAAGAGGAGCAGCTGTATGCAATCTTCAACAACGGAATCGTGGCGGACTGCAACGACAGCCTGGCCCGGATGTACGGATATGAGAAGGGGGAGATGATCCGGGGGGTCAAGCTGACGGAATGGACGAACTGCGAGGACCCCTATATCCGGAAGGTTTATCTCAATATCATCCGGTCGGGATATCGACTGGCGGACTTTGAGACGCAGGAGAGAGACCGGAACGGAGGGATGCACTATTTCCTCAACAGCGTGGTCGGGATCGTTGAAAACGGGAAAATTCTCCGTACGTGGGGCACCCAGCGCGACATCACCGAACGCAAGGAAATGGAAAAGAGCCTGAGGAAGGCGCTTTCGGAACTCAAGACATTGAAAAAACGCATCGAGCAGGAGAGTTCCTTCCTCCAGGAGGAACTCAGGGGCACGCACAACTTCGAGGAGATCATCGGCGAGAGCGACGCGCTGAAACAGGCCCTGTACAAGA
>DJVQ01000015.1 GCA_002441265.1 Syntrophaceae bacterium UBA6252 | reverse complement strand
TCGTCGCCGTTGGCCGGGTCCATCTGGTAGGACTTCCGGTCCCCGAACCGGGGGGCGCTCTCGGCGGCCTCCCGGAAGGGCCCGTAGAAGCAGGAGGCGTACTTGGCCGAGTAGGCCATGATGGGGATGCCGTCCATGTCCGCTTCGTCGAGGGCCTCCCGGATCGCCATGACCTGCCCGTCCATCATCGCCGACGGGGCCACCATGTCCGCCCCGGCCCTGCCGTGGGAGACGGCGGTCTCCCCGAGGACCTCGAGGGTGGCGTCGTTGTCCACGTCATGTCCGTCCAGCATCCCGCAGTGGCCGTGGCTCGTGTACTCGCACAGGCAGACATCGGTGATGACGAGGATGTCGGGCACCTTGTCCTTGATCGCCTTCACCGCCGTCTGGACGATCCCGTCCTTCACGAAGGCCCCCGTGGCGAGTTCGTCCTTCCTGTCCGGAATCCCGAACAGGAGGACGGCGGGGATCCCCAGATCCTTCGTCGCCTTCACTTCCTTCACGAGATGGTCCACGGAAAGCTGGAAGTTCCCGGGCATGGAGGCGATGGGCTTCTTCACGCTCTTCCCGGGAACCACGAAGAAAGGCTGGACGAACTGGTCGACGGACAGCCTCGTTTCCCGGATCATTCTCCTGAAATTCTCGTTCGCTCTCAGCCTTCTCGGCCTGTAGTCGGGATACTGCATGGACGTTCTCCTTCCAGTCCTGACGGCTTCGTAAAAAGTCCCTATGCTGCGTTGCCCTTCTTCCCTCGACCCTTTAGCGTACCATCAGTACGCTTCATTCCTCGGGATTCGGGCGCCTTGCCTATGGAACTTTTTACTTTGCCGTTCGAAGAAGTGTTGAAGTGGCCTTTTTACGAGTTCATCACCGTTGACGGAACCCTTTCCGTGACCCTTCCCTCCTACATCGGCCTTGTGGAATCGGGCGTCCTCCCGGAAAGGGCCCGGTCGGCCGTCCGCCTTCTCGAATCCTGCGAGGTCTGCCCGAGAAAATGCCGGGTGAACCGCCTCGCCGGGGAAACGGGCTTCTGCAGGACCGGAAGAAGAGCGGTCGTTGCCGCCTTCCACGCCCATTTCGGGGAGGAGGCCCCCCTGGTGGGGGACTCGGGCTCGGGAACGATTTTCATCGCCCAATGCAACCTCCGGTGCTCCTTCTGCCAGAACTTCGAGATCAGCCACCTGGGGGAGGGGGCGGAAGTGGAGGCCCGGGAGCTTGCGGGGATAATGCTCCGGCTCCAGGAAAGGGGATGCGGGAACATCAATTTCGTGACCCCTTCCCATGTGGTCCCACAGATTCTGGAAGCCCTTGTCCTTGCGGCGGAACGGGGCCTGTCGGTTCCTCTCGTCTACAATTCCGGCGGCTACGACCGCGTGGAGACCTTGAGGCTTCTCGAGGGGGTCTTCGATATTTACATGCCCGATTTCAAGTTCTGGGACAACCGCTGGCCGCTGCGTTTCTGCGACGCCGACGACTACCGGGAAACGGCCGTGGCGGCGATCGGGGAGATGCATCGCCAGGTGGGCGACCTCGTCGTGTCCCCCGGGGGAACCGCCGTCCGGGGGCTTCTCGTCCGGCACCTGGTCATGCCCGGCGGAATCGCCGGGACGGAAGAGATCGCCCGCTTCCTGGCGGACCGGATTTCCCGTGACACGTACATCAATGTCATGAGCCAGTATCGGCCCTGCGGAATGGCCCGGTCGGACCCGGCCCTCAACCGGCGGATCACGGACAGGGAGTATGGGGAGGCGATCGCCGCGACGCTCCGCGCCGGGCTGACCCGGCTGGACGGGATCGTCCTTCGCGGATCGTGATGACGGCGCAAGGTCGGGGAGGCCTGCGCCGCGGTCATGACCGCACCCCGGCGGTTTTCCCGGGTGCGCTTTCGGGGACGGCGGGCGTTCGGAGAAGCTCGGGGCTCGGGGCGTTCAGCCGATGGGCCTGTCGGGGGCGATGCCGAGCTTTTCCATCTTGTTGTGCAGGGTGTTCCGGTTGATGCCGAGAAAGGAGGCCGCCGCGGATTTGACCTGATTGGACCGGTTCAGCGCGCTCTGTATCAGGATCTTTTCGACGAGGGACACGATGTCGTCGTATATTTTTTTTCTGCCGCGGTTTTCCAGAGAGAGGATGGTGACGATCTCTTCGAGCCGCTGCTGCAGGACCTGTTCCGCGATGTCCAGCGACGAGGGTTGATCGGTCAACTCCGCCGCAACGATCTGGTTTCCATGAAAACTCATATCCCGCCCCTTTTCATGTAGTTTCCCCCGCCGTTGATTTCGTCCGGAACGGAATCCCGGACGTGCATCCCCGCCCCCCGGAGGATACTGTCAGCCGCCTGGAAAGATTCTGATGTACAGGACCATTCCGAGAAGAACCGCTGCGATCCATGCACCGAAAATGTCCGACCTGCGGCGGATGTCCTGCTCGATCAGGTCGAAAACCCTTTTTTCGATTTTTTCTTTTTCCGTGCGCTCCACGATGTCCTGGATCAGGTCGGTGAAATGTTCATGGGCGTTGGAAAGGGCGTAAAAACCTTTTTTCGTGGAAAGCGTCACGTAGGCTTTTTTCCCGAGGACGACGGTATCCACGCTGGTGATGTCCTCCCAGGAGAGGCTTTTTCTCCTGAGAAGCTTCTTCATCTCGATTCCACCCGGGCCGGTCACCGTGCTCCTCGAAATCATTTCCAGGAGGAGGTACGCCAGGGGGAGGAAGAGAAGGACAAAGACGATCCTTTCCGCCGGATGCCCCGGGGTAAGGAGGGAAAGCACGATGAGCAGGAAAAGAAGAACCGTGTCGACGCCGAGGGGCACAAGGAATGCTTTCCGAATCCTGTAGCGTTTGAATGTCATTTATGTTGTCCTTGAACGTTCCGGACGAAGGTCCCGCTTTTCCCGCCCCTTTTCTCCATGAGGCGGATGTCCGTCAGGACGATCTCCCGATCCGCTGATTTGCACATGTCGTAGATGGTGAGTGCTGCAATTCCGACCGCTGTCATGGCCTCCATTTCGACGCCGGTGCGGCCTACGGTTCTGACCCTTCCCTCGATTTCGATTTCCCCCCTCTCCGGGAAACTCCGGAACCCGATTTCGATTCCGGTGATCTCAAGGGGATGGCACATGGGGATCAGATCGGGCGTTCGTTTCGCACCCATGACCCCGGCGATTCTGGCCACGGCCAGGACATCCCCTTTGGCGATCCCTCCCTCCTCGATCGCCCGGACCGTTTCCGGTTTCATCCGAACGGTACCGAGGGCGACGGCCTCCCGGAAGGAAGGTTCCTTTCCGGTGACGTCGACCATCCTCGCCTTCTTCTGTTCGTCGAGATGCGAAAACTCCATTTTACCGTTCATGACCCGGGAAGGTTTCCCCCATGAGGGGCCGATTAACACAGAACCCGGAGAACCGTCAAGATCGCAAAAATCGGGCCTGATCCGGGCAGGGGGATTCAATGGAGGCAAATTCGGCGTGGACGGGTTCTCCGTAAAACACGAGAGCCATCTCTTCGAATTTCCCGGGCTGGTCCGTGGTCAGAAATCTTCTCCCCCCGTTTCTGGAGAGTCTCCCGTCCAGTTCGGGGTGCCGGCGGAGGTAGTCCCCGAGCTTCCCGGCCACGATGGGGCCCTGATCCCAGACGAGGACTCCCGGCGGGACGGCCCTCACGATGTGATCCCGAACGATCGGGTAGTGGGTGCATCCGAGAAGAATGACCTCGATGTCCCTGTCCTGTGCGAAAAGCCTTCCCAGGTATTTTTTGAGGATCAGGTCCGTTCCCTCCCAGTCCTTTTCCCCGGCTTCGATGATGGGAACCAGCAGGGGGCAGGCCTCCTGGAAGACCTGGACGGCGGGGTTCAACTGGTTGATTTCCTCCACGTAGATTTTCGACGAGACCACGCCCTCCGTGGCCAGGATTCCCACCTTCCGGTATCCTTTTTCGGCGATCTCCTCGGCCGAGGGCCGGATGACGCCGAGAACCCGGCGGTCCGGGTAGGCGGCGGGCAGGAACTCCTGCTGGATCTTCCGGAGCGCCCTGGCGGAGGCGGTGTTGCAGGCGATGATGACGAGAGGGCACCCTTTCCGGAAAAGGTGGTCCACGGCCTGCCGGGTGAAGTCATAGACGATGGCCTGGGAGCGGTTTCCGTACGGGACCCGGGCGCTGTCCCCGAGGTACAGGTAATCGTATTCGGGAAGGAGCCCGGCGACGCTTTTCAGCACGGTGAGACCGCCGAACCCGGAATCGAAGAAACCGATCACGGGGGGGGGGAAGACCTCCTGTTCTTTTTTGAATGGATCGACTTCAAACATACCCGGAAAGGAAAGGTGCTGTAAAGGGAAAAAATGCTTGCCCAATGGGTCAAAATTGCATATGACTTCGTAGAATTGTCTCGAAGCCTCGAAGACGGGGCTTGCAGGGAGGCTCTTTGTGATCGTCAGGTCCGTCGGCAGCGTCATTTCCGGGATCGATGCCCTCTCCGTGGATGTGGAGGTGGATGTTTCCAGGGGACTTCCCTGTTTTTCCACGGTGGGACTGCCCGACACGGCCGTTCGTGAGAGCAGGGACCGCGTCCGGTCGGCCGTGCGCAATTCGGGATATTCCATGCCCGACGGGCGGGTCACCGTGAACCTCGCCCCGGCGGACGTCCGGAAGGAGGGGACCTCCTTCGATCTGCCCATCGCGGCGGCGCTGCTGGCCGCCGTAGGGATCGTCGATCCCGGAAAGCTCCGCGAATACATGATTCTTGGGGAACTCTCCCTGGACGGCCGGGTCAAGGACGTGCCGGGGGCCCTTCCGGCGGCCCTGGAGGCGAAACGAAGGGGGCTCAAGGGGATCGTCGTCCCCCGGGGGAACGGCCCCGAGGCGGCCGTGGCCGGGTCGATCGACGTCCATCCCGTGGAATGGCTCCATGAAGTGGTCGAGTTCCTGAACGGTCTGCGGGACATCCCTCCCCTTTGTCTCGACGGCGAGGCGATCCTGAAAAAAGGCGGGGAGCCTTCCCTCGATTTCCGGGAGGTCCGGGGACAGGAACTGGCCAAGCGCGCCCTGGAGATCGCCGCGGCGGGGGGGCACAACGTACTTTTCATCGGCCCGCCGGGATCGGGAAAGACCATGCTCGCCAGGAGGCTTCCCACCATTCTTCCCGCCCTCACGCTCCGGGAGGCCGTCGAAATCACGAAAATCTACTCCGTGGGAGGTCTTCTGGACCGGAAAAGCCCGGTCATCGCCTCCCGGCCGTTCCGTTTTCCCCATCACACCATCTCCGACGCCGGCCTGGTCGGCGGGGGCCATCATCCGAGGCCCGGCGAGATCAGCCTCGCCCATCACGGGGTTCTGTTCCTCGACGAGCTTCCCGAGTTTCGAAGAAACGTCCTCGATGCCCTCCGCCAGCCCCTGGAGGACGGCGTCGTTACCATCAGCCGCTCCGCCGCGTCGGTGACCTATCCCGCCATGTTCACCCTCATGGCGGCCATGAATCCCTGTCCCTGCGGNNATCGACCTGCATGTCGAGGTGCCGGCGGTCCGTTACGGCCGTCTGACCCGGGACGAGGAGGGGGAGTCCTCCGCGGCGATCCGGGAACGGGTGGAGCGGGCGCGGAGGATCCAGGAGAACCGGTTTCCCGGGACGGCAACGCCCCACAATGCCCGGATGTCGGCGGGGGATCTGCGGAAACACTGTGCCCTGGACGACGAAGGCCGGCGGTTTCTCGAAATGGCCGTGGAAAAGCTCGGGTTGAGCGCCAGGGCCTTTTCCAGGATCATCAAGGTGGGGAGAACCATCGCCGATCTGGAGGGGAGCGCCTGTCTTTGCGCCCATCACATTTCCGAAGCGGTTCAATATAGAAGTCTTGATCGGCGGGTGGTTTAGTGCTATCATTCCTAATTACGTTTCAACAAACGGAGCTCCAAAGCAGGAGGTGACATACCGTGGAAAAATTTGGGACATTCCCGGTGAAATCCGGACTGGCGGAAATGCTGAAGGGTGGCGTCATCATGGATGTGACCTGTCCGGAGCATGCCAGGATTGCCGAGGATGCGGGCGCAGTGGCGGTCATGGCCCTGGAAAGGGTTCCCGCCGACATCCGGGCCCAGGGGGGAGTCGCCCGGATGACCGATCCGGAAATCATTGAAAAAATCATGGATGCGGTCACCATACCCGTCATGGCGAAGGTGCGGATCGGCCATTTCGTGGAAGCCCAGATCCTCGAATCCCTGGGAATCGATTTTGTCGACGAGAGCGAAGTGCTGACCCCGGCGGACGAAAAATTTCATATATACAAATGGAATTTCAAGGTTCCCTTCGTATGCGGTGCGACCGATCTCGGCGAGGCCTTGAGAAGGATCGGCGAGGGCGCCGCCATGATCCGGACCAAGGGAGAGGCGGGAACGGGAAACGTGGTGGAGGCGGTGCGGCACATGCGGGCCATTTGCGACGGCATCTCCAGGCTTTCCTCCCTTCCGGAAGAAGAACTCATGACGGAATCGAAGAATCTCGGCGCCCCTTACGAACTCGTGCGGAGGGTGGCCGCGGAGAAGAAGCTTCCCGTGGTGAATTTTTCCGCGGGCGGCATCGCCACGCCCGCCGATGCGGCCCTGATGATGCAGCTCGGCGCCGAGGGCGTTTTCGTGGGGTCGGGGATCTTCAAATCGGAAAACCCCGCGAAACGGGCCCATGCCATTGTCCAGGCGGTGACCCACTACCGGAACCCGGAAATCCTTGCAAAGGTTTCCAAGGCCCTTGGGGAGGCCATGGCCGGACTGGAAATTTCGGAAATCGAGAAGGGCGGTCTGCTCCAGTTCCGGGGCAACTGACAGCAAACGGAAGGAGGGGTTGGAGAGAATGAAGATCAAGGTCACTCCGGTTCCGCCGGAGAAGAGAAAACCCAGGCCTGCGGACGAATCGAAGCTCGGGTTCGGGAAGATTTTCACCGATCATTTCTTTCTCATGGAGTACGGCAAGGGCAAGGGCTGGCACAACCCGTCCATCGAGCCGTACCGGCCGCTCCTCATGGATCCCGCCTGCATGTGCTTCCACTACGGGCAGGAAATCTTCGAGGGGCTGAAGGCCTACAGGGGAAAGGACGGGTCCGTATACCTCTTCCGGCCCATGGAAAACATCCGGAGGATGAACGCGTCGGCGGCCCGGATGTGCATGGCGGAACTGGACGGGGATCTCTTTCTCGAAGCCATGAAGGAACTCGTTCTGCTGGACAGGGAGTGGATCCCCTCGAGCCCCGGGACCTCCCTTTACATCCGTCCCACCATGGTCGCGACGGAAAAGGCCCTGGGGGTCCATCCCTCGGCGGAATACCTTTTCTACATCATTCTTTGCCCCGTGGGTGCCTACTATCCGCAGGGTTTCGCGCCCACGAAGATTTACGTCAGCGAGGACTATGTCCGGTCCGTCCGCGGGGGGATCGGGAACTGCAAGGCGGCGGCCAACTACGCCGCCAGTCTCTATGCCAGCGAAAAGGCCCAGGCCATGGGATACACCCAGGTCCTCTGGCTCGACGCCGTCGAGCTGAAGTACGTGGAGGAAGTGGGGACGAGCAACATCTTCTTCCACATCGGCGACAGCCTCGTCACCCCGAATCTTTCGGGAAGCATCCTCCCCGGCATCACCCGGGACTCGGTCATCGCCCTGGCCCGGCACTGGGGGATTTCCGTCGAGGAGCGGCCCGTTTCCATCGACGAGATCCTGAAGGCCAACGAGCGGGGCACCCTGAAGGACGTCTTCGCCTCGGGGACGGCCGCCATCGTTTCCCCGGTGGGGAATCTCTACTACAGGGGGAAGGAGCATCTCGTCTGCGGCGGGAAGATCGGCGAACTCACCCGGAAACTCTACGACGAGATCCTCCAGATCCAGTACGGCGAAAAAGAGGATCCCTTCGGGTGGCGGATGAAGATCGGTTCGATGTGAAAAATAGCGTTTTTCGCCTTCAGCGGTTCATCAGGAACTGAAACGGCGGCAACCGAAGAAGGAAAAGGCGGAAGGGGGACATCCCTTCCGCCTTTTTTTCAGCATGATATCAGGAGGCCCCGACCCGGGGGTTCCTACATCACCGGGACGGTTTCCGGGTAGACCTGGCCCGTGCTGCTGATCTTGAACACGTAGATGAGCCCCTCCCGGAGGCGGGTGTACACCACGTTCCCGTAAATCGCCTCGATGTTGTGTTCCTTCAGTTTCTGCGGATTGGATGCGAGATCCCAGATGGCGCTCCAGAACATGACCCGGTCCCGGATGGGAAGTCTTTCCAGAATACCCCGGTACCGTTCCGGCTCCTCCCCCTCGCTTTCGATGGAGAATCCCTCGCTCGGGGTCATGTATTCCCCGTAGACCCGCCGCCAGAGATACATCGCCCGTTCCTTGCCGTCCAGGACCATCTGGTTGGAAAACTTGACGACGAGCGCGTCGAAGTGGATCACATCCCCCTCGACGGTGTATTCCTTCCGGAGGATCTGCTTGAGCTTGTCGTCCCGGGCGGTTTCGACGAAGAGAAGGGTGGTGAACAGCCTTCCCCCTTTTCTCTCCTGCCGGACCACCTTGGCGTAGCCGATCTGGTCTTCCCGGGTGAGGTTGGTGATGGCCTCCCGGAGCTTCTTGTTCTCCTTCAGGAGGTCCCGGATGGTTTTCACGCCCGTGTAAGCCGTCCACCCCCAGATGGCAAGGGCGCTGAACAGGGGCACCAGGATGAGAATCGTAATGATGTCACCGCGTTCATTGATCCGTTTCATCTCCCGTCTCCATCGCGGGGGGGGCCGTTGGTGTCGCCGCCTCCTTCCTTCCCCCCGGTTCCCTTCTTTTTTATTTTTGCAAGCGCCTTCAACTCCTTCTTGCGTTCTTTCGCGATTTTCCCGGGATCCTCAGCCGGGTTCGCGGGAGCGGCCGCCGTCCCGGCGGCCGGAATCTCTCCTCCCCGGGGAGCCGGTTCCTTTCCCGGGGAGCCGCTTTTGCCCTGCTTTCCCCTGATCCTCTGGAGGATGTGTGTCGCCAGCATCTTCCCGAACTGGCCGATGAATCCGGCGACAAGGACGATGAGGATCCATTTTACTATTTTCCAGGGATCGATTTCGCTCATCTTTTCCGGATGCCCCCGAGGAGGCGGTTCTCCACGAGGTCCGCGATGGCTTTTATCTCATCGGGACGGAAGGTGGGCACGTCCATCCCGGTTTCCCCGTTCGTGACGACCGCAAGGAGATTGCCGTCCTCCCTGGAAAGGAGGTCGGGGTGCATTTCGGGGCGGTACACCTCGATCTTCGGGAAACGGTTCCCCTTTCTTCCCTCGGCAAGGATGATGTCCACGTCCCGGATGTATCGTTCCTCCATCTCTTCGTATTCGAGGTCGTGATCCACCGTTTCCACGAGGGCCACTTCCCCGGGGGAGGCAAGGACGGTGATCCGCGCCCCCGCCTTTCGATGCCTCCAGCTGTCCTTCCCTTCCCGGTCGAAGTCGAACGGGTGACGGCTGTGCTTGATCGAGGCGACACGGTATCCCCGCGCCGTCAATTCCGGGATCAGCCTTTCCAGAAGGGTCGTTTTTCCAGTGTTGGATTTTCCTACGATGGAAAGGAGAGGGGTCATGATTCCGTTCCTTTCGGGCGACGCTTCCCACCCGATCTTCTTACCGGGATCTTTCCGGAACGTCAAGGCGCCCCGGGCGGATTTCTTTCCGGATCACCCGGCCGGACGGCGGATCACTTCCCCTGAAAGTGCCGGTGGAAGAGATTATGTATGATTTCCGACACTTCCTTGTCGAACAGGCGGTATTGCTGCAGCAGCTTCCTGGCCTCGTCGGTCAGCACGGTTCCCCGGTTCTTCCCGCCTCCCACGTGGGGTTCGATGAGCGGCTTTTCGAAACGCCGTTCCATATCCTTGATCTTGCCCCAGCAGGCCCGGTAGGACATTTTCAAATCTTTCGCCGCGCCGACGATGGATCCCCGCTCTTCGATCAGTTCCAGAATGCGGACAAGTCCCTCTCCCAGGACCTGGACTCCCTGCCCGTCTTCAAACCAGAGCTTGTACCGTACCTTCATGAACGCACCCTCGTGATGTTCGAAGTCGTCCTCCTTTCTTCGCCGATGCCACATCCCCTCCTTGTTTAAACATAGACCGGAATGGTGAAAGTTTCAAGGAATTCCGGCGTCTTTTTTATGCTTTTCCTGAATCGTTTCCGCGGAAACCCGTTCCGTGGAAAGGTCGAACAGGACCCTTTTCCCCGTGCGCCGGATCTGCTATAGATTTTTCATGGTTTTCCGTTGGGCCTTCACGATCCGGAAAAATGGTTTCCCGGGCGGGGAAAGACCGCCGCGCCGGCCAGCTTCCGCCGGCGGAACGGGGAGGTTCCCCTGTCCTCTTCTGTGGATTTTTCTCTTCTTCATCGCCGCCTGTTCCGCCGGTCCCGGTTCGAGCGACCGCGCGAAGGCGTTTCAGGGATGGATCCGGGGGGAGATCCTTTCCCGTGTGGAACCGGTCCGCAGGGACCTGGCGGCCGGTGATACGGCGGGTCTGCAGGTCCTTCTCGAGGGGTTCCGGAACGAGATATCCCGGGGAAGGGACCGGGACCGGTACGCCGCGGGGGTTCTGGACGGCGACGGGATCGTGGTGGCGGCGGCGTCCCAGGGGGGATCGGGGAAGGGAATCTATTTTTCCCGGTACGAACTGTTCCGCAAGGTCATGAAACAGCGGAGGATCGTTCCCTTCCGCCTGTACCTCCAGGACGGGAGCAGGCTGATGGCCGTGGCCGCTCCCCTCGGAGAAGACGGTTTGGCGGCGGGGGTTCTCGTCCTGACATTTCTTTCCGGTGAACTGGCGGATCGCTGGGGGATCACCGAGGAGGAGTTTCTGGCCCTCGAATTCGACGGGTGACGGATGTCTTTTGAGAGGGACATGGGAAAGACCGCAATGGAGGAGAGACCTCCCGGGCGCGAGGAGGTTTCCTTCCAGGTGGATCGGGTTTCCCCGGGGGAGCGGGTCCTTTCCTTTTCCGGTTCCCTGACGGTTCATACCGTGGGGGGGCTGCTTCCCCGGCTCCGGGAATTCTGGACGACGGAAAATCCGGCGGGGATCCTCGTGGACGTCTCCGGGCTGCGAAAAGTGGATACGGCGGGGGCGCTCTTTTTCCGGGAACTGGAAGGGGAAAGCCGTAAGCGGTCCCTGCCTTTCGCATACCGGGGGGCGTCCGGCCTGCTGGAGGGGATCCTCGGCATGGTGCCCCCGGAGCCCGACGTTCTGCCGGTCCCGCCGGCCCGTCACCCGGGGCTTGTCGAGGAGATCGGGAAAGGGACGGTTGCCTTTTTCCGGGATTTCGTGCGGGTCACGGGCTTCGTGGGCGATCTCACGCTGGCCATCGGTTCTTGCCTGGTCCGGCCCGGGTCCGTCCGCTGGGGCGACGTTCTTCATTACATGAGGCGGGCGGGAGTGGACGGGCTTCCCATCGTCGGCCTCATCAGCCTGCTCCTCGGTCTGATCATGGCCTTCATGTCGTCTCTCCAGTTGCGGCAGTTCGGGGCGAACCTGTATGTGGCTTCCCTTGTGGGGATCGCCATGGTCAAGGAGCTTGGGCCGATGATGACGGCCATTCTCGTGGCCGGAAGGTCGGGCTCGGCCTATGCCGCGGAGATCGGGACCATGATCGTCCACGAGGAGGTGGACGCCCTCAGGACCATGGGCTTCGAGCCCGTCCGGTTTCTGACGGTTCCCAAGGTGATCGCCGCGGTCCTCGTCGTTCCCCTCCTGACGCTCTATGCCGATTTTTTCGGTGTCGCGGGCGGGCTCGTCGTCGGGGTCACGGGACTGGACCTGACGGTCCACACCTATCTTCGGGAAACGATGGCAAGCATCGGGCTCTTCGACGTCTTTTCCAGTCTCGCCAAATCCCTCGTCTTCGCCGTGATCATCGCTGGGATCGGCTGCCAGCGGGGTTTCCAGGCCGGCCGGAGCGCGGAGGGCGTCGGGGCATCCACGACGTCGGCGGTCGTCGCCGCCATTTTTCTGATCATTGTGGCCGATTCGGCCTTTGCCATTCTGTTCCACTATATCGGATAGGAGGGTTCCGTTGGCGGAGGGGAAGGAGAACGCCGGGAGGGAACCGGTTCTCATCGTGAAGGATGTCACGGCCCGTTTCGGAGACAACGTTCTGTTCGAAAAGGTGGGATTTCAGGTCCGCCGGGGGGAGATTTTCGCGATTGCCGGGGAAAGCGGGTGCGGGAAGTCCACCCTCCTGAAGATCATGATCGGCCTTCTGAAACCGGCCTCCGGGACGGTGTGGATGGAGGGCGTGAACGTGACCGGCGCGGGCGAGGAGCAGATGAGGAGGATCCGGAGCGGCATGGGGGTTCTCTTCCAGTCGGGCGCCCTTTTCGGTTCCATGACCCTGGGGGAGAACGTGGCCCTGCCCCTCCGGGAATACACGGACCTGCCGGCCCCGTGGATCGACCGGGTCGTCCGGGCGAAACTCGCCATGGTGAACCTGGGGGGGCTCGAAGACCGCTACCCCGCCGAACTGTCCGGCGGGATGCAGAAACGGGCCGGCCTGGCAAGGGCCATGGCCCTGGATCCCGGGATTCTTTTCTTCGACGAGCCTTTTTCCGGCCTGGACCCGGTCACGTCCGCCGAACTGGAGGTTCTCATCCGCCGGATCCGCTCCGCCGTGGGATCGACCATGATCATGGTGTCCCATGACCTGCCCTCTCTTTTCAACCTTGCCGACAGGATCATCCTGCTCGACCGGGGCGCCCGGGGGATCCTTGCCGAGGGCGATCCCAGGGAAATGAAGCGGGACGCCGTGGACGGAAGGGTCGCCAGGTTCCTCCACCGGGCGGTGCCGGATGAAAAACCGGAGGAGGTCGGGAAATGAGGAAAGATGCGTCTTCTCACTTCATGATCGGACTTTTCGTCCTTCTCGGGGCGTCCATCGGCTTCATTCTCGTCTTCTGGCTCGGCGTGTCCCGCTATTCCCAGACCGGCGAGACCTACGCGGCGTATTTCGACGAGTCCGTCCAGGGCCTTCAGGCGGATTCGAGCGTCAAGTACCGGGGGGTCGACGTGGGCCGGGTCGAGAAAATCCGCGTCGCCCCGGACAACCGGCTCATCGAGGTGGTCATGAAAATCGACCTCAGGGCCGATCCGGAAAAAACGATGGTGGCCACGCTGAAGGCGGCGGGCATCACGGGAATCGTGTTCGTCGAACTGAACCGCAGGGACCCGGAAAAACCGGATCTTTCCCCTGAGATTCCCTTCCCTTCCGAGTACCCCATCATTCCCTCGCAGCCTTCCGAGATCAGGATGTTCCTTTCCGGGGCCGACGAGGTCGTGGAAAAACTGAAGAAGATCGATTTCGAGGGGATCTCGGACCGCGTGAAATCCCTGGCGCGGTCCACGGACGAGCTTCTTTCGGGAAAACGGACGGAAGCCATTCTGCGGAACCTGGAGTCCCTGACGGCGGGCCTGGACCGGGTCGTCCGGCGGGTCGAGGACGTGTCCCGGCGGGGCCTTGTGGAGGAAACCCTGGAGGAGGCCCGGAAAACCCTGGCGGAAATCCGCAGCCTCGCCGCGGCGGCGGAAAAGGAACTGAAGGCCATGAAGCTGGAGGAAGCCTCCGGAAAGGCGGATCTCCTCCTGGGGACGCTGGAGGAACGGTCCAGGCTTGTGGGATATGACATGGAGGCGGCGGGCGAGAACCTCCGGAGGGCCTCGGAGACCCTGGACCGCCTTCTCGAGCGGCTCTATGACAGGCCGTCCGACCTGCTTTTCGGCGGGCCGCCGGCAGGCGAATGAAAAAGGGGGACAGGAAATGAAAACAGGCGTTGTCGGGGATCGGCGGGGAAGGAGGACCGGTCTTTCCGTGGTGTTGCCGGTCGTCCTGGTTCTCGTGGCGGCGGGGTGCTCGATGCCCGGGAAGGCGTTTGTCCCGTCAGAATCCCATGTCCTCGAGTATCCGTCACCCGTGTTCGAGAAGACGGACGTCCTCGACGCGGCCCTGAAGCTGGAGCGGTTCTCCGCCGCCCGCGCTTTCAGCGGTCCCGACATGGTCATCCGGGAAAAACCACGCCTGCAGAGCGCCTACACAGGCCACCGCTGGCGGGTGAGTCCGGAGGACATGGTCACCGACCTCTTCCTCCGGGATCTCCGGGACAGTGGTATTTTCCGGGCGGTGTTCTCCTATCGGGACCGGAGCGCGGCGTGGTTCGTCCTGGAGGGGGGCATCGGCGAGTTCTGCGAAAGGCGGGAGGACGGCCGCGCCCAGGCGGTCCTCCATGCAACCCTCACCCTTCTGGATCTGCGTAAATCGGACCCGACGAAACGGGTGCTCTTTCAGAAGGAATACCGGTTCTCGAGTCCCATGGCGGAGGGGAACCCGGACGACCTCGCCCGGGCGATGAGCCTTGCCATGGGGGACTTCACCCGGGAAGCCATCGCCGATGTCCGCCGGGCCGTCCGGGATGCCGTCGCGCCGGGGAATCCCTCCGGATCCTAGGTCTTCTTTCCCTTCAGCCGGGGAAGCAGGCCCTTCCCGTCATGCCACGCCCTCCCGATGGTTTCCCCCACCGACCAGTAGCGGTTGTCCGGCATGGTCAGCGTGAGCGGCTCCATTTTCCGGACGTCGGGTTTGCCGTCGGTGAGGTGGCGTTCTTCCGTCCAGGCGGAGAGGATCTCCCCGATGAAAAGGTTGTTGGTCGGGAGGTCGACGGTCTCGATGAGACGGCATTCCATGCACAGGGGGCACCCGGAGATCATGGGAGCGCATCCCAGTTCCCCGTAGAAGACGTCGAAAAGCCCCGACTTGTCGACCCGCTTTCCCGAGACGAGGCCGCAGCAGTCCACTTTTTCCAGAAGGTCCTTTCCGGGGACGCAGACGCTGAACTCGCCGCATTCCTTGATGCCCGCGCTTGAAAAATGGGTTTTGCCCAGAGCCACGGCGATGAGCGGGGGGTTGTAGTTGACCCGGGACACCCAGGCCACGGTGAGAAAATTGACCTGTCCGGAGGATTTGGTGCCTACGAGGACGACAGGCATGGGGTAAAGGAAAGCGTTCCGGTCGATGGATATTTTTTCCATGGTTCCAACTCCTTCCGTGTCTCGGTTCCCCTTCGGGCCGCGTTCTTTCCTCCCGGCGCGGGGGAGCGGTTTTCAGGCAATCATGGAGGCTTTCCCTTCGTCTGTCAAGCCGGGGAACGGTGGAATTTCCCTGTAGTCCGACCCTTCAGGGCCGGTGGACCCATAAATCCCCGTTCAGGCAATCCGACCCCTCACTTCACCCGCCCTTCTCCCTGAAGCCTGTACAGATGGTGGTAAAATCCCTTCCGGGCCATGAGTTCCTCATGGGTCCCCGCTTCGACGATCCGGTGTTTCTGAAGCACGAAGATCCGGTCGGCCCGCCGCGCCGTGGACAGGCGATGGGCGACGATCAGGGAGGTCCTGCCCCGCATGAGGTTGGCAAGGGCGTCCTGGACCTTCTTTTCCGATTCCGAATCGATGTAGGACGTGGCTTCGTCCAGGATGATCAGGTCGGGTCCCCGGGCGAAGGCCCGGGCGATGGAGATCAGCTGGCGCTCGCCGCTTGAAAGGCTTCCCCCTCCCTCGGGAAGGACTTTCTCCAGCCCCTCCGGGAGCTTTTCGACGAGAGACCTCAGGTTGGAGGCCTCGAGGATGTCCAGGAGGACCTCATCGGTCACGTGCCCGTTTCCCTGGACGATGTTTTCCCGGATGGTCCCGGAAAAGAGGTAGGGATCCTGGGGGACGAGCGCCATCCTCGAGCGGAGGGCGGCGAGATCCCATTCACGGATGTCCCTTCCGCTCACCAGGATTTCCCCCGGCCCGGGCTCGTAGAACCGGGCCAGGAGGTTGATGATCGTCGTCTTGCCCGAACCGGTGGGTCCGACGAAGGCCGCCGTTTCCCCGCTGCGGATTCGAAAGGACACATCCTCGAGAACGGGTTCCCCGGAGACATAGGAAAACGTAAGCCCGCGGGCCTCGATGTCCCCGATTCTTTCGCCGCCTTCCTCTTCCTTCTCCCGGAGGGGTTCCAGGTCCCTGTTTTTCAGGATCTGGAAGATCCGTTCCGCCGAGGACATGGCGTCCTGCATGATGTTGTATTTTTCCGCCACGTCCCGGACGGGCATGTAGAACATCCGGAGATAGGAGATGAACGCCACGAGCGAACCGAGGGTGATCGTGTTCCTGACGACGTCTCCCCCGCCGAAGTAGACGATCAGGGCGATGGTGACGGAGCCGAAGAGGTCGATGATGGGCATGAAGAGGGCGAACAGATGGATCTGTCTCACCCCGGCGAGATAGAAAAGGTGGTTCAGATCGCGGAAGGACGCCTCGTTCATTCCCTCCTGGTTGAAAAGCCGGATCACCCGGATGCCCTGGATGGTCTCGGACATCATCGTGTTGATCTCGGCGGTCCTCGTCCTGAGCTCCCGGAAGACGTTCCTCGCCCGGGTGGAAAAAAAGACGGCCGTCAGGGCCAGCGGCGGGACGATGGAAAAGACGATGAGGGTCAGTTTCCAGTTCATGTAGAAAAGGACGGCGGTGATCCCGGCGAGGAGGAAAAGGTCCTTGAAGACGAAAACGATGATGGACGTGAAGAATTCGTTCATGTTCTGGACGTCGTTCGTCACCCGGGTGACGAGACGGCCGACGGGGTTCCGGTTGAAGAAGGAGACCGACAGGTTCTGGATGTGGTTGAAGATCCGGAAGCGGAGGTCGTGCATGATCCGCTGCCCCGCGTACTCCATGATCATGACCTGGACGAAGTTCAGGAAAAATCCCGCGATCACGAGGCCGAGGAACAAGAGGGCCATGGAGAGGACGCCCCGCAGGTCGCCCTTCCGGAGGGAAAGAAGGTCCTCCCGGGGGAGCCGGCCCGCCTCCTCCAGGGAAATCCGCGCCTTGTTCCCTTCCTTCCGGAAGGAACCGGGGAACCGGTCCACGATTTCCGCCGCCCCCGGGTCGGCGAGGGACACGACGAGGTCCCTGCCGCCCGGTTTCCCCCCGCCGGAGGCACCCGGATCGGCCGGGGCCTCCGCCGGGACGATGTACCGGTCGATGGCCGTCTTGGTGACGTAGGGCAGGGCGAGGTCGAGGAAGGTGATGGCCACGACGAGGAGCACCGCGGCGGCCAGCGCTCCCCGGTAGGGGCGGATGAAGGGCCACAGATCCCGGAGCAGGGTGACGTCGTAGGCCCTGGCGAGTTTCTCTTCCTCCACGGATCTTCGCTCACCGCCCATAGTCGGTCTCCTCGATCTCCTGGTACCGGAAGGTTCCCTCGTAATATCCGCCCCGCCGGATCAGGTCCCCGTGGGTTCCCGACGCGGCGATCCTCCCGTTTTCGATGACCAGGATCCTGTCGGCGGACCGCACGGCCGAAAGCCTGTGGGACACCAGGAAGACGGTTTTGCTCCCCGCGAGGGACCGGACGGTTTCCATGACCGCCGTTCCCGTCTCCATGTCGAGCTGGCTCGTGGGGTCGTCGAGAACGAGGACCGGCGAATCCTTCAGGAAGGCCCTGGCGAGGGCGATCCGCTGCTTCTGGCCCCCCGAAAGGACGATGCCTTTCTCGCCCACGACCGTTTCCAGCCCCTCGGGGAAAGCCTCGACGGTCTCCGAAAGCATCGCCATCTCGACGGCTTTCCGGATTTCCCGTTCCGGTGCCAGGGGGTTTCCCAGAAGCAGGTTCTCCCGGATCGTCCCGGCGAACAGGAAGGGCTCCTGGGGGACGAAGGCGATCCCCGCCCGGAGCGCCCCGGTTTTCATGGTCCGGATGTCGATCCCGTCGACGCGGACGGTTCCCTCCGAGGGGTCGTACAGCCTCGGGAGAAGGGAAAGGAGGGTCGATTTACCGCTTCCCGGCGGGCCGACGATGCCGATCAGGTCCCCTTTCCCGACGGCGAGGTTCACGTCCCGGAGGACCGGCGGTCCCCCGTTTCCGAAGGAGAAGGAGACCCCCTCCAGGGCGATCCGCTCGAAGCGGGGCAAAGGGGAGGGGGACAGCGGCCCGTCGGCGATCTCCGGTTTCTCCTCGAGGATCCGGTTGATCCGGTCCAGCGACGCCCGGCCCCGCTGGAGGAGGTTGATCACCCAGCCGGTGGCCATCATGGGCCAGGTGAGGATGGCGAGATAGCTGATGAAGGCGACGAAATCCCCGGGGCTGATGGTCATGGCGATGACGTCCCTGCCGCCGGCAAGGAGCACCAGGGTGAGGCTGAGATTGGAAAAAAGGATCATCATGGGGAAGAAGGCCCCGGTGATCCGCACCAGGCGGAGGCTTTTGCCGACGAAATCGCGGGACGCCCGTCCGAAGATGCCGCGGGACGCCTGCTCCCGGTTGTAGGCCTTCACGATCCGGATCCCGTTGAACCGCTCCCGGACGATTTCCGTCAGGTCCGAAAAAGAGGCCTGGACGGTCTGGTAGAGGGCGTGCATCCTTTTCGTGAAGATCCGGGTGCCGAAGACGACGAGGATCATGGGCAGGAGGACGTACAGCGTGAGGCGTAGATTGATGTAGATCATGAAGCCGATGGCCGCCGAGCCGAGGACCACCGAGTCGATGAGCGCGACGAGACCCATGCCGGTGGCCATCCGGATGCTCCCGATGTCGTTGGTGGCGTGTGCCATGAGGTCCCCCGTCCTGACGCGGCCGAAATAGGAATCGGAGAGGGTCTGGAGGTGGGAGAACAGGCGGTTCCGGAGGCCCTCCTCCACTTTTCTCGAAAGGCCGATGAGGCACCGCCGCCATACGTAACGGAGACAGACCATGACCGCGGTGACGGCCAGGATGGAAAGGGCGTACAGGAGAAGGTCCCGTCCCGTCGCCCGGTACAGGGTGAGATCGTCGACGACCCTCTTGATGATCCGGGGGATGTAGAGCTGCAGGAAATCGACGAGGATGAGGGAAAGGGCGCCCAGGAGGACCGGATTCCGGTTCTCCGCGAAAAAGGGCCCGAGAAGCCTCAGAGATCCCGGGGAACGGGGCGGTTTTTCGGAGAGTCCACCGGTCATTCCTTCCCTTCCAGCGCGGGTTCCAGGTACCCTCTTTCGGGGAGGAACCCCGCCCGGAGAAGAATTTCCCCGGTTTTTTCGAGAATGTCCTCATGAATCCGGAGCCCTCCGTGGAGGACGGGACCCCGGTTCGTCGGCGCCTTTCTTCCCCGGGCGAAAAAGTGGTCCATGGCCTTGTTCGCGTTGGTGAATGCGTTGCCCGTGGGGATTCCGGAAACGAGGCCCGACACTTCTCCGAACACGGCGGTGACGGCTTCCGAAAACTCGGAAGCGGAGGAAAGGTCTCCCCGCTCCGTGGATTCGATCACCGCAGCGAGTTCCGGGGCGAAACAGTTTGCCGTGCTGAGCAGAAATCCGTCATAGGGCCCCCCCGCCTCCAGGAGCCAGTGGCAGTAGTTGCCCTCGGCGCCGCGGACGAAAAAGATCCCCTCCCGCTCCCGGGCCGAACGGGCGACCCGGTCCCCGCCGCTGGAATCCTTGAAGAAGAGGATGTTTCCGAAAGACCTGCAGAGCCTGTCGAAAGTGTCCGGCGCGATCTCGTTTTCCGTGACCTGGGGGAGCTGATAGAGGGCCGTGGGGAGCCCCTTGTCCGCCACGCGGAAGAGGGACCGGAGAATCTCCTCCTGGCCGAGGTCCTTCCCTTTCGGCGCGCACACGGTGAATCCGGCGACCCGGGCCTCCCGGAACACGGCGAGCGGTTCCTTCCTGCCGGTGACTTCCATGAGAATGCCGAAGATCCGGTCCATGAGCCCGAGGACGTTTTCGGTGTCGTTTCTCAGGACGCCGATGAGAATCCGGCTGTCATTCTCCCGGGCCATGTCCAAGGCGAACCGGACCACGGTTTCCGTTTCCCCGTCGTCCAGGGTCCATCCGTCCCCCGTCGTCCCGGGAATGAGGAACCCCCGCACCCAGGGGGAGATGTGGCGGAAATGGGCTTTCATCCGGGGAAGGTCGATGTTTCCGCTGTCGTCGTAATGGGTGAGAAGGGGACACCAGAGCCTGGGGATTCCCCCGGGAAAAAGGGATTGTTTCAGGGCTTCCTTTCCTGCGGCGGAGGTCATGGTTGGGTGCTCCTTTCCTTCAATGATCCTGATTCTATAACATTCGATTCCGGCGGAATCAAGGGATGTCCGGGACGCCGCGCCGTTCCCGGAGTGCGAGACCGGCTTCGTAGGGAAAATGGTCCGAGGGGAACAGGGGTCCTTCGTGGTCCCTGAGAATCCGTCCGTCGACGACGTCGAAGCCCGGTCCCGCAAGAATCCAGTCCATCCGTGCCGCCTTGGGAACCCCTTCGAAATCGTGGCGGGTGAAGGCCTGGGGTCCTTCCCCGTTTCCCAGGGACTGCCAGGTGTCCCGGAGTCCCGTTTCCTCGCCCGTGAGGAGCCTGTGGACCGCCGAACCGGGGCTGTCGTTGAAGTCGCCCATGACGAGTGCCGGTTCCTTGCGGCCGCGGACCCACCGGGAGACGATCGCCGCCTGCTCGAACCTGGCTTCCGGGCTTGCGTGATCCAGGTGGGTCACGACTGCCAGGAAGATCCTTCCCGAAGCCCTGTGCCGGAACGTTCCGTAGCTCATCATCCGGGGGAAGGCGCTGTTCCAGTCGCTGCTGAGGGGAATCGAGGGCGTTCGGGAAAGCCAGAATTCCCCCCCTTCCCGCACCTCCAGGTCGTCGGACCGGTAGAACAGGGTGGGGTACTGGGACGTGTCGTCGTCGATGCGCGGGAATGCGTGGATGCGGTATTCCGGAAGGGCGTCCCCGAGATCCGAAAGCTGTCTTGTGAGACCCTCCTGCGTTCCCAGGAGCGCGGGGCGGTATCGGCGGATCACGGCGACGACGAGGTCCTTCCGGAAGGACCAGGCCCGGGCGCCGTCGGCGGGATTGTCGAAACGGAGATTGAAGGTCATGACCCGCACGGAAGGGGTTCGAACCTCCCGGTTTCCATGCCGTTCCCCCGCCGGGGCCTCCCGCCGATTTCGGTCCATGTCGCCGCGATCCTTTCCCGTATTCTGACGGCCTCGTAAAAAGTTCCTATGCTGCCCCTCCATCCCTCGTGCCTGCGGCGTACCGAAAGTACGCCTTGTCGTCGGGAATGGGGCGCCTTGCCTATGGAGCTTTTTCCTTTGCCGTTCGAAAAAGTGCTGATTTGTCTTTTTATGGGCTTGTCAATCCTGAAATCCCGTTTTCCCGGGGGAAAGTCAAGGAAAGAATGGAATCGGGACGGCCCGCGCCCTTTCGCGGGTGCGGGGCGGATCGGCAACTGCCAACCCCGGCCCGCCAACGGGGATGCCGCCCCGTCCGGTTATGATCCAATTTAGTGTTTGTAATCAATGGCATAGGGTCTGGCATGTTGTTTGCTCCATGATAGGAGGAACGGGTTGAAATCCTTCCAAAGGGCACGGGAAAAAAGGGAAAAGGAGGGTAAGACGGGATGGCGCAAAAAAGCCGGATATCCGTGAGAATCATCGTATCTGCCGTCCTTGTTTCGGCGGTGCTGTTGACGGCGGCCGCCGCGGGGAGGGACGGCGGGGCCGTCGCCGCATCGAAGCGATGGATCGCTCTTGTCGATTCGGGGAAATACCGGGAAAGCTGGGACGGGGCGGCGTCTTTCTTCCGGTCGTCCATCGGAAGGGATGACTGGGACGCCCTGCTTCGGACGGTCCGGGAACCTCTGGGAAAGGTCCTGTCCCGAAGAATCCGCGAGACCGCCTGCGAGGCGGACTTCCCCGGCATGCCCGGCGGGAGGTACGTGCTGATCGCGTTCGAAACGGCTTGCGAACGTCACAAGGCCGCCGTCGAGACCCTGTTGGCCGTGCGCGAGGGAGACGGCCTGTGGAGAGTGGCGGGATACTGCGTTCAGTGATGACCCTCGGGGAAGGAGACCGAAAAGCCATGAAGTACGACTTCGATCGCGTCGTCGAGCGCAGGGGAACCCATTCGGTGAAATGGGAGTTCGTCCCGGACGCCGGGAATCCCCTCCGGTGGAAGAAGAAAGCCCCGCTTTTCGGGAACGACGGGACCCTGCCCCTGTGGATCGCCGACATGGACTTCCCCTGCCCCGCGCCGGTGGTGGAGGCCCTGGTCGCGAGGGCCCGTCACGGGATCTTCGGCTACACGGAAAAACCCCCGTCCTATGCCGGGGCCGTGGTCCGCTGGATGGGAAGGCGGCACGGATGGAAGGTTGCACCCGAGTGGATCTGTGCCACGCCCGGAGTGGTGCCGGCACTCAATCTCCTCATCCGGACCTTTGTCGCCCCGGGGGAAAAGGTGCTGATCCAGCCGCCCGTCTATTACCCGTTCCATTCGGCCGTCCGGAACAACGGCGCAAAGATCCTGGAAAGCCCGCTGGTCCTCGAAGGCGGCCGTCATTTCATGGATTTCGACGATTTGAGGGAGAAAACCGCCGACCCCCTTCTGAAAATGGCGATTCTCTGCAATCCCCACAATCCCGTGGGCCGCGTGTGGACGCACGGCGAGCTTGTCCGGTTCGGAACGCTGTGCCGGGAACGGGGCGTCCTCGTCGTGTCCGATGAAATCCACGGCGACATCGTTCACGAGGGACGCCGTTTCACCCCCTTCGGAACCATCGGCGGCCGTCTTTCCGGGAACGCCTGCATCTGCACCGCTCCGAGCAAGACCTTCAACCTTGCCGGGCTCCACACATCCAACATCATCATCTCCGACGAGGGGCTCCGGGCCCGGTTCGAGAAAAGCCTGGGCCGTACCGGTTTTCTGGGGGTCGGGCCGTTCGGCATCGCCGCCCTGGAGGCCGCATACGACCAGGGGGAATCCTGGCTCGAGCAGGTTCTGGCCTACATCGGCGGAAACCTCCGTTTTCTGAAGGACTTCGTCCGCTCCGGCATCCCCCGGATCGGCGTGATCGCTCCGGAGGGGACCTACCTGGTCTGGCTCGATTGCCGGGGGCTCGGAATGGATTCCCTCCGTCTGGAACGTTTCTGGATCGAGGAGGCGAAGGTCCGGGTGGATCAGGGGAGCCTTTTCGGGAAAGGGGGAGAGGGGTTCGTCCGGATGAACATCGCCTGTCCGAGGGTTCTGCTCGGGCAGGCCCTCGACCGCCTGAAGCGGGCCGTCGAAAAAAGGGCCCCTTTGACGACGTGAAGCGCCGTCGATTCCGGGGATTCCCTTCGACGGACGGGAAAAGCCGCGGGATTCCCGGTTCCGTCAGGAGACCGGTTTGCCGTCCAGGACCTCCCGGACCGTCCGGGACAGGTCGGCGGTGGTGAAAGGTTTCTGGAGAAAAGCAAGGCAACCTTTTGCCATGATTCCGGCGGCCTTGCCGTTCAGGCTGTATCCGCTGGCCAGGACCACCTTCACGTCGGGCCGGATCTGCTTCAGCCTTTCGAACGTTTCCTCGCCGCTCATCTCCGGCATGATCATGTCCAGGAGGACGAGGTCGATTTCGGAACTTACGGACCGGCAGATTTCCAGGCCCTCCGCCCCGCTCCGGGCGGTGAGAACACGATATCCCAGATTTTCGAGCATTCCCTTCGTGACGGCGGCGACCCCTTCTTCATCGTCGACGACGAGAATGGTTCCCGTGCCGTGAAACAGGGGGCCGGGATCGTCCGATGGTTCCGGGATTCCCTTTTCCGCCCGGGCGGGGAAGTAGAGGTTGAAAGTCGTTCCGTGCCCCTTCTCGCTGTAAACGTGGATGATCCCCCGGTGGCCCCTCACGATTCCGTAGACGATGGAAAGGCCCAGTCCCGACCCCCGGCCCATCTCCCGGGTTGTGAAAAAGGGCTCGAAGATCCGTTCCTTCGTTTTCTCGTCCATCCCCATGCCGGTGTCGGTGACGGACAACTTCACGTACGGGCCCGGGGGGATGTTGTAAGGCTGGACGGATTTCTCGTCGAGAGAGACGTTTTCCGTTTTCAGGTACAGGGTTCCGCCTCCGGGCATGGCGTGCCAGGCATTGACGAACAGGTTCAGGAGGACCTGCTCCATCTGCCCGCAGTCCGCTTCGACGGACAACAGGTCCGGACTGAGCGTCTGGTTTACGGTGATCTCCCTCCGGGTCCGTCCGAACAGGGTGGCGGTCTTTTCCAGGATCTCGTTGAGATCGGTGCGCTTCATTTCGTAGTTCCCGCCCCTGGCGAAACCCAGAAGCTGGCGGGTCAGATTCGCCCCGCTCCGGACCAGATCCTCGATCGCCCGGAACCGCTCCCTGTGGGGATGGCCGTCATCGAGATCCATGGACAGAAGCGAGGCGTGGCCGAGGATTCCCATTAGAAGATTGTTGAAGTCGTGCGCGATTCCCCCGGCAAGGGTTCCGATCGCCTCCATTTTCCGGGCCTGGTTCAACTGTCCCTCCAGCCGGATTTCCCGGGAGATGTCCCGGTGGATGCAGACATAATTGATGATCCGGCCGGTGTCGTTCCGGACCGGCGAAAAAGTCACCTCCACGTCGAGGAGGGATCCGTCTTTCTTCCTGTTGACGCCCCGTCCCGACCAGACCTCGCCTCTTGCCAGGGTTTCCCGGATATTCCTGTAGTAAAGGCGGTCGTGCTTCCCGCTCTTGAGAAGCCGGGTATGCCAGCCGATGACCTCCCCCCTGTCGTATCCGAGCATCCGCTCGAAAGCGGGATTGGCGTACCGGATGATCCAGTCCGTGCCGGTCAGGAAAATTCCCTCCGCCGCCTGTTCGACGGCGGTGACGAGGCGGATCCGTTCCTCTTCCGTCCGCTTCCGCTCCGTGATGTCCCGGGCACTTCCGTGGATTCCGGCGATCCGGCCGTCGTCGCCTTCCGTGATCCACCCCGCGATGACCTCTATGTCCCTGATCGATCCGTCCCTGCGGTAGTGCTGAAGTTCCATGATGAGCGAGACCGGTCTTTCGGAGGGTGGTTTTGTGATCTGCCCGGCGATTTCCTTCATGACCCTCGCGGCGGAGGATTCAACGAGAACTTCCTGAAACGGGAGGTGCAGGAATTCTTCCGGGGTGAAGCCGCTTTGCTGCAGGATCGAAGGGCTGACATAGGTGAACCGTCCGTCCGGCGTCATTGTCCAGATGACGTCCCTCGAATTCTCCAGAAGCATCCGGAAGCGTCCCTCCCCGGAGGAGGACTGCAGGGAACGGCCGGTCGTCTTTCCTCGATCTTCCATGTCATGGCTCCCTTCCATCGTCGGCATGGCAGTGATCCACATTCGAGGAACGGGGCGGCGCACCGCGAGGGCCGACACCCTTCCCATCCGTTTTTCCTGTATTTTTCCGTGGGACGAAGACCTCCTTCCTCAAAATAGCGGATCTTGGCGAAAGGGTCAACGGTCAAGAAATGGGGAGAGCGGAAAAGTGTCGGGGCTCCTTGTTTTTTGACGAAAATCCGGGGATGGGCTATAAGAGGGAAAAACCGTTTCGAGGAGAATCATGGGGGACAGCCGCCTCCTGGAACAGCTCGAGGAACTTGCGGGGAGACTCGGGATCCGTGTCCGTTACGAGAACCTTCAGAAGATGAATCCCGGCATGACGGGAGGACTGTGCAGGGTCAACGGGGAATTTCACCTCCTCGTGGACAGGAGGACGGGCAGGCAGGAACGGATCGGCCTTTTCCTCGGCGCCCTGAAGCGTTTCGAGCTGAACGGGATTTACATGACCCCGAAACTCCGCTCCCTTCTCGAGGAAAGCCTGGCAGTCGGGGCGGCGGAACCCATGAACCCGGAGGATCTCTCGAGCGATCCCGGGAGCGGACAGACCGGCGGAGACGAACATACCGGAACGGACCCTGAACGATTCGAGGTGAACCAATGAAGGAAAAAACAGTGGGCAGCACGAGCGTCGTCATGGCCCAGCAGATGAATCCCCAGGACGCCAATCCAGCGGGGAACGTCCACGGGGGAGTCATCATGAAGCTGATCGATACGGCGGCAGGGGCCGTCGCCGTCCGTCATGCCCGGACAAACGTGGTCACCGCGTCCATCGACCGGCTGGATTTCCACCACCCCGTGTTCGTGGGAGATCTGCTGACCCTGAAGGCCAGCCTGAACCTGGCGGGCAGGAGTTCCATGGAAGTCGGCGTCCGGGTGGAATCGGAAAATCTCTTCACCGGGGAGGTCCGCCACACCGCGTCGGCCTATCTGACGTTCGTCGCCCTGGACCCCGCGGGAAAACCCGTGGAGGTTCCGCCTCTGGCGCTGGAAGGGACGGCGGAGATCCGCCGGAACGGGGAGGCGCGGGCGCGGCGGGAGGCCCGGATCCGCGAAAAGAAAACGGAAAGGGAGGGCCAGCATCGCGGATGAGGGGACGGTTCGTGAATTCCGACAGGGTCCGGCGGAAATACGACCGCATCGCCCGGCTGTACGACGTCCTGGAGTCCCCCATGGAGGGGCTCTCCTTCGCGCGGCTGAGGAAGGATCTCCTCTCCCGGGCACGGGGCCGGATTCTGGAAGTCGGCGTGGGAACGGGGAAGAACCTGTCCTACTATCCCGCCGGCGCGGATCTCACGGGGATCGACGTAAGCCCCGGGATGCTGGAGCGGGCGAAGGCGAAGGCCCGGGTCCTGGGAATCCGTCCGGTCCTCCGGGTCATGGACGTCGAGCGGATGGATTTCCCCGGCGAGACCTTCGACACCTCCGTTTCCACCTTCGTTTTCTGCTCCGTGCTGCATCCCCGGGCAGGGCTCGGGGAAATCCGGCGTGTCCTGAAACGGGGGGGAAGGGCCCTGTTCCTGGAGCACGTCCGAAGCAGGAATTCCCTTGCCGGAACGGTCATGGACCTGTTGAACCCTCTGGTCAGCGCCCTGATCGGACCCCACATCAATCGCCAAACGGTGGAACTCATCCGGGACGCCGGGTTTGAAGTCCTCTCCGACGAAGACGGCGGGGCGGGGATCATCAGGAAAGTGACCGCCCTCAATCCCTGACGGCCCGGTCCACGGAATTCGGGCGCCCCGCAACCGGAGCATTTCCTGTTGCCCTTCGAAAAAGCGTGTCCTGGCTTTGTTCCAGGTTCATTGTCCATGAAAGGGGGTCGATCCATGAAAAAAATACCGGCGGCTTTTCTGATCCTTCTTTTTCTTCTGGCCGCTTGCCCGGTCCTTGGGGCAGACGAGGTTCCGTCGCGGATCCGGGAGGTCGTTCTGTTCAGCGACCAGGCCATGGTCACCCGGGTGGCGGAGGCCGAGGTTTCCCATGGCTTGAGCGAGATCCGTCTTTCCCTGGACGCCTTCCGGGTGGATCCAGATTCCGTTACGGCAAAGGTGTTCGGAGAGGGGCAGATCCTGGCGGTCCAGTACAGGGAGATCCCGGTCGCCGAACCGGTCCAGGACAAGATCCGGACCCTGGAAACGGAAATCCGCGATCTCCGACGGAAGGAACGGGCGCTCATCGATGAAAAGGATGTGCTCGCCAGGAAGGAGGCCTTTCTGAAATCGGTGGTTGACTTCGCCGGCGTCCAGGTCCCCCGGGACATCAAGACTTCCTTCCCGAAAATGGAGGATCTGCAGGGCGCCCTTACCTTCCTGGGGACCCGTTTCGACGAGTTGACGAAAAAGAGGGCGGCCCTGGACGGGGAGCTGGACGACCTGGCCAGGAAGATCAAGGCGCTGGAGGAGGAACTGGGAACGATCCGCCGTCCGGCGCGGAAGGTGCGCAAGGTGATCGAAGTCCTCTTCCAGGGGACGAAGAGCCAGAAGATCCGGGTGGAGGCGGGCTACCTGGTCCGCAACGCCTTCTGGGGGCCCCTGTACCGGGTTTCCGTTCCCCTTGCCCTCGACGCCGTCGATCTGGCGATGTTTTCCACGATCCTCCAGAAGACGGGGGAGGACTGGAACGGGGTGGACCTTTCCGTGTCCAACGTCGTTCCGCTGAAGGGGGTCGGCATTCCGGAAATCACCCCCTGGATCCTGGACGTTCCGCGCCCGCCGGCAGCGGGTGAGGCCAAGGGCGTGTACCTGGACCGGAGGATGATGAAGGCGGCGGAGCCCATGGCGGCCTTGAAGGAGGAGGCGGAAGCGGTAGTGCCTGCGGAGGAGGCCGGTTTCGCCGAGGCCGAAAGGTCCGAGAGCGCCCTTTCCTTCGAGTACCGGTTTCCCCGGCCGGTGGACGTCGAGTCCCGGGACAAGGAAACCCTTCTCCCGCTCCTCACGCGGAAGGTGGAGGGATCGTTTTTCCATCTCGCGGTCCCCCGGGAAAATCCGCTCACGTTTCTCGTCTGCCGGGCTAAAGGGGACGGAGAGATCCTGGCCGGCCCGATGAACGTCTATTTCGGCGGCCGCTACGTGGGGAAGACGCTCCTGAAGGAGAAGAAACCGGGGGAAGCCTTCGATTTCAACCTCGGGGCGGACCGGGAGGTCAAGGTCACCCGGACGAAGACATCCGACAAGGTCCGGGAGACCTACTTCGGGCGGGTGGAACGGGGTACCGTCGTCCGGGAACTGGCCTACGCGATCCGGATGGAAAACCTGAAAAGGAAACCGGTGACCCTCCGCGTTCTCGACGCCGTGCCCGTGTCGCGGACGGACCGGCTGGAAGTGAAGGACGTCCGGCTGTCGCCGGAACCGAAGGAGAAGAACCATCAGGATCGGGAGGGGGTTGATCTCTGGGAATTCGAGCTGAAGCCGGGGGAAACGAAGGAGATCTCCATCGGGTTCGTCGTGACCTACCCGAGGGAAACCCCGCCGATCGGCCTGTAAACGACGCTTTTTCCGAAGCCGTCAACAGGGGCGTCGGGTCGATGCGGCTGTACCCGTGGTAGATGGGGTGGTTCTCCTGGGGTCGCGGACGGGTTTTTCCGGCTCAGGAACCGCTTTTCGACGGTTCCATTTTTCTTGCTCCACTGCAACACTGCAAACGCGCCCTCCGGGCTTCGGAGCGGTGTTGCGGGCGTTCCGCTTCGAAAGGAACCGTGAGCGAAAAGGCGGTTATTCGCCTCCAAAACCGTCTTGCGCCCCGTGACGGAGATCCTTTGCGGCAAGGTGCCGCCGGCCCTGAAGGGCCGGACTACATTGTGCCTCTGCCGCCGATTCCGGCTCCGGTTCCCGAGGACCTCCGGATGTAGTCCGGGGCTTCAGCCCCGGTGACGGTGGCATCGAAACATGCCGGTCCGCCGGCCCCGAAGGGGCAGCATGGGATTTTTTTCCCGAAGCCATAAAAAGAGGGAGGGAGGAACATGGAAGACATCCGCTACCCAGAAGCATCCGATTTTTTGAGCAACAGCCTTCGCCTCAGGACGCTCCCGGTGTCCGTGAATTTCCTGAAAGGGGAGGGCGACTTTCCGGAGAAGACCCGGAGACCCCTCAAAACCTTTGGAAAGAGGATGGCCCTGTGCCAGGTGGTGACCATGGCCCGCCTCTACGGAACCTCGGTCGGTGTGACGAAGGAGGATCTCGTCTGCGTGCCGGCGTCCATCGCCTTCGGCATGAGCGGGGCGAAGGACCCCGCCGCCTCGCTGACGCGGCTTTTCTGTGAAGGGAACTACTCCCGCGACGAGGAGGCCGGCCGAAAGGAGGCGTCCGATCTCTTCCGGTTGAATCCCGGAGAGTACGGGGCCCTTCTGTTTTCCCCCCTTTCGAAGAGCGTCATGGCGCCCGACGTGGTCCTGGTGTACGGCAATCCCGCCCAGGTGATGCGGCTTGCCCAGGCCTGGTCCTGGTTCGAAGGCGTCCGGGTGGCCGGCCATTTCGGCGGGAAGGTGGAGTGCAGCGAGTATCTCATCGCCCCCTTCAGGGAACAGGCACCCCGGATGGCCGTGCCGGGCATGGGGGACCGGGTCTTTTCCCTGACCCAGGACGATGAGATGGTCTTCGCCCTGCCCGGGGGAACCCTTGCCCGGTTCGTCCAGGGGCTGAAAGAGGCGGGAAGCAAGGTGGGCGCCCGGTATCCCGTGCCCTTCTATCTCAATTTCCAGCCCGAGTTCCCGAAGAACTTCCAGGCTCTCGGGAAGGAACTGGGAATTCTCTGACGGGTCCCGGTCCCATGGAGGGATGCGACGTATTCGGCCTCGGCCAGTGCTCCCTGGATTACATCGGCCGCATCGGGGAGTTCCCGCCGCCGGGGATCAAGAAGGAATTCTTCGACCTGACGGTCCAGGGCGGCGGGCCGGTGGCCACAGCCCTGGCGGCCCTCTCCCGGTGGGGCCTTTTCTGCCGTTTTTCCGGCGTCGTGGGGGACGACGCCTTCGGCCCCGTCATCGCACGGTCCCTCGAAGAGGAGGGGATCGACACGAAGGGCATCGTCCGGCGGAAGGGGTGCGCCTCCCAGTTCGCCTTCATCGCCGCCGAATCCCCCGGGGGAAGGCGGACCATTTTCTGGGAGCGGCCCGGGGGGGAACCCCTGAAACCGGAGGAGGTGGACCTGGAGGCCCTTTCGGGGGCGCGGCTGTTCCACACGGACGGGCTTTTCGTCGAGGCCGCCCTTCACGCCGCGCAAAAGGCGAGGGAAGGGAACATTCCCGTGGTCGTGGACGGCGGGACCCTCCGGGAGGGAATGGTCGAGATCGCCCGCCTTTCCGATTTCTTCATCGCCTCCGAAACCTTCGGAAGGCAGCTGGCGGGACGGGACGACCCCCTCGAGGCCTGCCGCAGGATCCGGGACCTCGGGCCCCGGCTCGCGGCGGTGACCCTCGGGGAAAAAGGGTATGCGGCCTCCTTCGGCGGGAAGGAGATCCGAAGACCCGCCTATCCCGTAGCGGCGGTGGACACCACCGGTTGCGGGGACGTGTTCCATGCCGGCTTCATTTTCGGGGTGCTCCGGGGGCGGAGCCTGGAGGAGAGCCTCGATCTCGGCGCCTGGGCGGCCTCCCGGGTCTGCCTTCGCCTGGGGGGAAGGGCGGGAATCCCCGGGCGCGGGGAAATGGAGACCCGCCGGCGGCCTCTTCCTTCCTGATACGGGAGGCGGATCGGCGGCGTCTTTCCGGGATCCGTTTCACCCGTTCCCGGAGACGATCCGGTCCCGCCCCGTTTCCTTGGCCTTTCTGAGAGCCTTTTTCGCCGCCTCCACGAGATCGCACAGGGTTTCCCCCTGGTCGGGAAAGGCGGCGATCCCCATGGAGAGGGTGACCCGCCGCATGTGGCCGTGGCCGTCCTGCTGGGACCGGTCCCGCATCATGGAGTGGAGGTTTTCCGCCCTGCGGACGGCCGTTTCGAGGTTCGTGTCGGGGAGGAGGAGGGCGAACTCGTCTGCGCCGTAACGGCTCGGGATGTCCACTTCCCGGATGTGTTCCCGGAGGAAATTCCCGACGTTCCGGAGAACCAGGGCGCTGGCTCCGTGGCCGTACGCTTCGGTGAAGAGCCCGAAGTGGTCGATGTCCATCAGGACGAGCGCGAGGGGACGGCCCGTCCGCTGGGAAACTTTCAGCTCCCGGGCCAGGGTTTCGTCCAGGTAGCGCTGGTTGAAGCAGCCCGTCTGGGTGTCCCGGGCGGACAGGTCGTTGATCTGCCGGCGCAGCTGGAGATTGACCAGGAGAAGGGTGAGAACGTCCGCGGCGAGGGCGGCCAGCCTCCGCATCGACGCGAGGGCTTCCGCGGAATCCCGGCCTGTCTTTTCCCCGCCGGCGGGAACGAGGAGGTGGAGAACGCCGGGGGCGTCTTCCCAGACCGTCATGGGCACGCACAGGGAAATCCACCGTCCGGGATCGTGGCCGCTGTGCGGGCAGGGGGGCTGCTCCCGCTCCCCTCCGACCACGTAGATCCGGCGGCGTCTCAGGGACCAGCAGTCCTGGCCGGGGAAGCTTTTCCATTCCTCTCCCCTTCCCCAGGAGGCGACGGGTTCGTAAAGATCCTGCCCGGGGCTTCGGAGGTACAGGGCCCCCGTTTCCCCGGGGAACAACTGCGGCAGAAACCGGGCGGCCACGGCCACCGCTTCCTCCTGGGTCAGGCATGAGAGGGCCATGTTGGCCATCCGTCCCAGAAGCTTCACTTCCGAATCGATCGGTTTCATGGTTCCCTCCTTTCGTCCCTTGTTTTCCGTCAACCGTCCTTGAGGTGGGACCGAAGCATTCTGGCGATCGGCTCGGGCACGGTGATGCCGATCGCCTTCAGCCGGGATTCATATTTCTGGAAAGACCGGGTGTGCTGGACCGTGTTCATGAAGATGCTGAAGTAGGAACGGATGCTCCCCTCGATTTCCCGGAGATATTCCCCATGGGAGGCCAGAAGGTCCTCGACGGGGACGACGACGGCTTTCCCCGCGATCCGGCCCATGGAACGGTAGGACACGAAACGCTGGGTGAACTGGCATTCATAGTTTCCTTCCAGGATGCTCTGCTCGACGCGATGGAGGTCGATGCAGTCCACGATGGAGAAGTCGAATTTTTCCCACAGGATATCGCTGATTTTCCGGGTCGCCTCGATGCAGGAGGGACAGACGGCCGCTTTTCCCGAGGAACAGGGCACACCCTCCGCCAGGCCGCAGCGGAGATAAAGGACGAGATCGAGCCCCTTCCCCGGCTTCACGGATTCCCGGGGTTGGGAACCGGCCATGACGTCCACGGCCACGTTCTCCGGCAGTTCCGCCTCCAGGAGACGGACGGCCTCATCGATGGCGGCGGTCACTTCCCCCGATCTCGGGGGCTGGAACATGGCGTAGAACCCCTGCAGGTCCATTCCCAGGTAGTTCGCCGGCCCCCCCGGTGCGTCCTTCCTGCCGGACTCGTAGTTCCGGCCTTCCAGGAGGGCACCGTAGCGGCCGCGATCGACCACTTCCTGATGCCACCGCCCCTCCTTCCGGTCGTGAACGACGAGGTCGTAAATCTTTCCGTCTGCCAGTTTCCTGTGCCGAATCCGGGCCACCCCGTCCTCGTCCAGTTCCACGTCATGGAAAAAACCGCCCTCCGAGATCCGTCCTCGGGAACGGGTGATCTTGCCGAAATGGGAGGGGTTGAGATAAACCGTTCCGCTTTCTTCCTCGACGCCCCACTCGTCGTGAAGATGCCCCGTCAGGCACAGGAGGACGGGATGGGTGTCGCAGTACCGGCGGAGGGCCAGCGAGCCCGTTTCCCCCATGGGGGAAACGAAATCGTGAATCCCGTAGGCCGGCTGATGGCTGACGATGACATGGGGGCCGGTCTCCTTGAAAAATCGGTACATTTCGTTGTTCCCCTCGTCGATGCCGTTTCCGGCCCTGTATGTCAGCCGGTACCGTTCGGGGATGCCCGGGGTCGTTCCGCCCGCGCCCCCGTAGCCGGCGATTCTCAGCGGGCCCGCCTCGCGGCAGACCAGATGGAGATCCCGGTCGCGCAGCGCCGTGTACCTGAGGTCCATGTCGTGATTGCCGGCAAGGCAGAAGACATGGCCCTCGAGCTTCAGGGAAATCATGTTTTCCAGGAGCCTGCAGTTCTGGCGGAGCACCCGCCTCGCGTGAAGCGTGTCGTGCCGGTACCGGGTTCCCTTTTCCGCAATATCCGAGGAAAGTCCGGGATCCTCGAGAAGCCCGTCGACGAAGTCTTCCAGGTTCGTCGCCGTTTTCCCCCTGCCTCTCCTGAGGCCGTGAAAGTACGTCTGCAGGTCGTGGTAGCGGCCGGCCGTCCCGGCGGTGAAGAAGGAGATGTCGGCGAGATCACCGGCGATGATGTAGACGTCGGCGACCGTCTCGTAGAGGAGCTGCTTCACCCGTTCAAAATCGCCATGGACGTCGGTGACATAGATCAGTCTCATCGCTGCAGCATCCGGAAGCAATCTCCCGGGGCCGGGCCCGTTCCGTCGGCGGACGGTCCCCCGATTCCAGGCCCCCGCGCCGTCGGAAGGACGGTCCCCGGTGTTCCACGGTGTCTTAGATTGTATCGGCGGGCCGGCGGGGAGTCAACGGGAAAAGGGAGCGAATGGAGAACCCCCGGCCGCCCGGGCCGCCCTGCATTGACAGGTTCCGTTTCTGTTATGTATAATAAAATCACTCCGATGTGGATGGGTTTTTCCTTTGTTTCACGCAGACAACGAAAGGGGGTGGCATCATGTTCGACAAAATTCTTTACCCCACCGATTTTTCCGATGTGGCCCGGAAAGCCCTCGCCTACATCGGTCACCTGAAAACCGCGGGAGCACAGGAAGTGGTTGTCGTTCACGTGATCGACAGCAGGAATTTCGACGCTCTTGCCGGCCATATGCCCCTGGATTTCGCCAGACTCCAGAAGACCTGGGAGGAAAAGGCGACCGACGAGATGAACGGGGTCGCGGGAGAACTGAGGGCGGAGGGTTACCGTGTGAAATCGCGGATCGAAACGGGCATTCCCTTCCGGGAGATCCTGCGGGTGGCCGACGAGGAGAAAGTTTCCGTCATCGTCGTGGGTTCCCATGGAAAGAGCAACCTGGCGGACATGTTCCTCGGTTCCGTGTCGGAGAAGATCATCCGTTCGTCCAAAAAGCCCGTTCTGGTCGTGACGCGGTAGCGGCGGGGCCGTTCAGTCCAGGATCTTTCCGGCGACGGAGCAGTTTCTCCCCCGTTCCTTTTTCGCTGTGTAGAGGGCTTCGTCGGCGGCCTCCATGAGGTCGCCGGGGGTCCATTTCCCCCCGGTCGGGACGGCCGCCACCGTGGCCGTTCCGAGGCTCAGGGTCACGTACGGGCCCAGGGGATTGGATTTGTGGGGGATCCGGAGGGCTTCGATGTCGCGGCGTATTCTCTCCGCGATGTTGAAGGCCCCGTCGGGCCCCGTTCCGATGAGGACGACGGAGAATTCCTCACCGCCGTAGCGGGCCGCCAGGTCCTCGGACCGCCGCGTGTTTTCCTGGATCACCCGGGCCACCTTTTTCAGGCATTCGTCCCCCTCCAGGTGGCCGTACGTGTCGTTGTACCGCTTGAAGTGGTCGATGTCGGCCATGATGAAGGACAGGGGCCGTTTCTCCGCACCGGAATCTAGCCAGATCCTCTGCAGGTATTCGTCCAGATAACGGCGGTTGGCGATGCCCGTCAGTCCGTCCAGGTGGGCGAGACGATCCAGCTTCCGGTTCGCCTCCTCGAGTTCCCCGGTCCTTTTCGCCACCCGGTCTTCCAGCTCTTCCGAATATTCCCGGAGCTTCCGGTTCGCCTGTTCCAGCTCGGCCACCAGTTCCTGGAGATGGAATTCCCTCGCCTCGATCTTGACCATCATCATGCCGAAGGCTTCAGCCAGCTCCCGGAGTTCCTGCGGGTGATCTTCCGTCGTCATGGCGAACAGGTCGTCGGCGTCCATTTTCCGGTAATGGCCCGAGGCGATGGCCCCGGCGAGCGCCGAAAGCCGGGAAATCGTGGAGCGGATCACGCATTCGTCGTCCATTGTCTGTCGTTCCCCCCTGGTTTCCCGCAAGATGGGTCGAAGCAGTATAGGGAAACGGGGATCTTCCGTCAACCCGTTTTCACCCTTGATTTTCCTCTCCGGGGACCCTATCTTGAAGAAAGAACGGAAAATAAAGGAAGGACTCCCATGGAATGGTTGATTTTTATCGGCGTCGTGATCGTCTGGATCGTCGTCCAGGGATTTGTCCTGCCGCGGATGGGGATTTCCACGTGAGTGGCGGACTCCTGCCAGGTGGCGGGACATCGGAAAAAGATTTCCGGGACGGTGGAAGGGGAAGGGAAGCGTTCCCCCGGGGATGATGGGGTCTGAGTCGTAATACCCCTGGAAAGCCTGCCCCCGTTGTGTTACAGAAGACGCACCAACATGCGGGGAAAGGACTGCCCGTGGAAAATGAACTGCTGAGCGGCAAAATCGATGAAGTCGCCGATCTGATCCTCCGCTCCCGGCATATCGTCGCCTTTACGGGGGCCGGCATCAGCACCGAGTCGGGAATTCCCGATTTCCGGAGCCCGGGGGGGATCTGGTCCCGGTTCGATCCTTCGGACTTCACCATCGATAAGTTTCTGAACGACAGGGAATCACGGAAAAAGCAGTGGAAATTCCTTCTCGACGGCGGCTTTTTCGCCGCTGCACAGCCCAACAGGGCCCATTACGCCCTGGCGCGGCTTGAAAAAATGGGGAAGCTCCATGGGGTGATCACGCAGAATATCGACAATCTCCACCAGAAAGCGGGAAACTCCCCGGACAGGGTTTTCGAACTTCACGGAAACATGGGCCGGGTGCGGTGCATGGACTGTAACCGCCTTTCCCCCCTCGAGGAGATCGTCCGGAGGGTCGGCGAAGGAGAGGAAACCCCGGAGTGCCTTCATTGTTCCGGAATCCTGAAGCCCGACGTCATCCTGTTCGGAGAATCCCTTCCCAAGGCCGTGCTGTCCGCGGCCATCGACCATGCGTCCCGGTGCGACCTCCTTCTCGTGATCGGATCGTCCCTCGTCGTGTACCCGGCGGCTTATGTGCCCGCGTACGCCCTGGAGGGAAGAGCGAAGCTCGTCATCATCAACCTTACGGCCACGGGCTGCGACATCGACGCCAGCGTGGTGATCCACGAAAAGGCGGGCGAGGTGATGGAACGGATCCTGACGAGGGTCGAAACCATGCTGGAAACCGCGAATCCCCTGTAGGAATCGGAAGAACGAACGGTGTGCCTCATCCTTTTCGCCTATCGCCATCATGAATCCTTCCCGCTGGTCCTTGCCGCCAACCGGGACGAATTTTACGAACGGCCTTCCGCCGCCGCCCATTTCTGGGAGGAGGCCCCGGACATCCTTGCCGGGAAGGACCTCAGGGGGGGAGGGACATGGATGGGCGTCCGGAGGGACGGGCGGATCGCGGCGATCACCAATTACCGGGCGCCCCGCCTCATCCGGGCCGGCGCGCCGAGCCGGGGAGACCTCGTCCGGACGTTTCTCGACGGGAAAGAGACCTTTCCTTCCTTTCGGGAACGGGTCCGGAAGGATGCGGCCCTCTACAACGGGTTCAATCTGCTGGCCGTGAACGGCGGGGAGATGGCGTGCTTCTCCAGCTTCGGGGACGGATGGGCCCCGGTGCCGCCGGGGATTCACGGGCTTTCCAACCATCTTCTCGACACGCCCTGGCCGAAAGTGGTCCGGGGGAAGAAGATCCTGGAGGAGATCCTCCGGGACGGCTCCGAGCCGGACCCCGAAGCCCTGTTCGGAATGCTCGGGGACACGGCCCGTTATGACGATTCCCTTCTGCCCGACACGGGAATCGGGATGGAATGGGAGCGCATCCTGTCCGCCACATTCATCCGGAGCCCCGTCTATGGAACCCGTTCCGCCACGGTTCTGATCCTTCATCGAAGCGGGGAGGCGGTCTTCATCGAGCGGACGTTCCGGGACGGACCGGGCGTCTTCGATGAAAGACGCTTCACCTTTTCCGTCGAGGGAGGGAAACCGTGAGCCGGACCGGCGGCGGGAAGCCAGGGAAACGGGAATATCCCGACTGTCCGAGGGTCGGTGTGGGAGCCATCGTCATTGACGGGGACCGGGTTCTGCTCGTTCGCAGGGGCATACCGCCGAGCCAGGGTCTCTGGGCCATCCCCGGAGGGGGCGTGGAAATCGGGGAAACCCTCGCGGCGGCCGCGGAAAGGGAGATCCTGGAAGAGACGGGCATCCGGATCGAGGCGGACCGCCCCGTGTATTCCTTTGACTTCATCGAGCGGGATGCGTCGGGGGAGGTGCGTTTTCATTACGTGATCGTGGATCTCGCGGCCCGGTACCTGGAAGGCGAGGTCAGGGCCGCCGACGATGCCGCGGATGCCCGGTGGCTGACCTGGGAGGAACTGCGGGGTCTGCCCGTTTCCAAAAACACGCTCAAGGTGCTCCGGGAGATCGGGTTCGGTTCCTGAGCCGCCGTCAGGATTTCTTGGACAAAACCTTCGTGACGGCCATGTTGTCCCGGTGCATGACCTCGTCGTAGGGCTTGTTTCCCAGGACCTGCTCGATCCGCGTCGTCCGCAATCCCTTGATCCGGTCGACGTCGGCCGCGCTGTAGTTCACCAGTCCCTTGGCGAACAGCTTCCCGGAGCTGTCGAAGCACATGACGGGATCGCCGACGGCGAAGTCCCCCTCCACGGCGACGATTCCCGAGGGCAGAAGGCTCTTCCCCTTGAGCAGGACGGCGTCCCGCGCGCCGTCGTCGACGTACAGCTTTCCCCGTGACCGGAGGGTGAAGGCGATCCAGTGCTGCCGGCTTTTCAGCGCTTCCTTCACGGGGAGGAAAAGCGTTCCCGCTTCGTTTCCCTCCAGGATTTCCCGGATGATCCCCTTGCGCTTTCCCAGGGCGATAATGAATGGGATCCCGAAGGCCGTCACTTTCCTTGCGGCGAGCACCTTGCTTTTCATTCCGCCCATGCCCACCGGGTCGGCCTCGGAAGAGGCGAAGGCTTCGATGTCCTCCGTGATCTCGGGCACCGTCTGGATGAGCCGGGCCTTCACGCCGCCTTTGGGGTTGCGGTCGTAGAGCCCTTCCGTGTTGGTGAGGTTGATGAGAAGGTCCGCTTCCATGATGTTGGCCATGATGGCGGCCAGGTTGTCGTTGTCGCCGAACTTGATCTCGTCGACGGAGACGGTGTCGTTTTCGTTGATGATGGGGACGACGCCCCACTCCATGAGAACGGACAGGGTGTTGCGGATATTCAGGAACCGGGTCCGGTCGGTGAGATCGCTCATGGTGAGAAGCAACTGGGCCACGTAGAGGTCGTGCCTGCCGAAGGCATTGGAATAGACCCGCATGAGCCGGCCCTGTCCGATGGAAGCGGCGGCCTGCTTTTCCGGGAGGCTCTTCAGCGCTCCCTTGATGCCCATCCGGTGCTTTCCCGAGGCGATGGCACCGGAGGACACCATGACGAACTGGTAACCCTGTTTTTCGAAGCCGGCGATTTCATCGACAAGCTGCTCGATGATGGCGAGGTCGAGCCCGTCCGCTCCTGTCAGGGTCCCCGTGCCGACTTTCACCAGGATCCTTTTCGCGTGCTTCAGGTATTCTTTTCTTTCTCCGGACATGGTGTGTTCTCCGTTTCCCTTCCCTTCAGCAGGCGGACAATCTCTCCGAGGAGCGCCGCCAGCCCCTCTCCCGTCACGGCCGACACGGGAAAAAGGGGAATCCCCTTTTCCCTGAACAGGGGGGCCGTTTCCCTGAATCGTTCCCGGGCCGCCGGCAGGTCCAGCTTGGTGACGGCGACCACCTGGGGTTTTTCTATCATGGCCGGATTGAAGCTGGCAAGCTCCCTGTTGATCATTTCATAGTCCCGCCACGGATCGGAAGCCGGCTCCCGGGAAATGTCGAGCAGGTGGAGCAGGACGGAGGTGCGCTCCACGTGCCGCAGGAACTTGATTCCCAGCCCCGCTCCCTCGTGGGCCCCCTCGATGAGGCCGGGGATGTCGGCGACGACGAAGCTGCGGTTGGTGTCGACGCGTACGACGCCGAGGTTCGGGTGCAGGGTCGTGAACGGATAGTCGGCGACCTTCGGCCGCGCCGAGGAAACGGCACGGATGAAGGTGGACTTGCCTGCGTTGGGCAGGCCGAGCAGGCCGACATCGGCCAGCACCTTGAGCTCCAGTTTCAGTTCGCGCTTTTCCCCTTCCTGCCCCGGCGTGTTCTGGCGCGGTGCGCGGTTGGTGCTCGACTTGAANNTCTCCAGCACCCCCAGGTTGGGGGTCAGGGTGGTGAAGGGGTAGTCGGCGATTTTCGGTTTTGCCGCGGAGATCCGCGAGATCAGGGTCGATTTTCCCGCATTGGGCAGTCCGATGATGCCCACGTCGGCAAGAAGCTTCAGCTCCAGCCGGATCCACAGCTCCCCTCCGGCAATGCCTTCCTGGGCGTACCGGGGGGCCTGCCGGGTGGCCGTGGCGAACCGCGCGTTCCCCCTGCCGCCTTTCCCCCCCCGGACGACGACGAAGGTGTCCCCTTCCTCTGTCAGGTCCGCCAGGGTTTCCCCCGTTTCGACGTCGTGAACCACCGTCCCGGCCGGGACAAGAATCTCCCGGTCCTGCCCGTTTCTTCCCGTCCGGTTGCTCCCCTTGCCGTGCCCCCCTCTTTCGGCCACGTGGTGCTGCTGGTACTTGAAATCCAGGAGGGTCCTGAGGTTCCGGGAAGCCCGCAGGATCACGTCTCCGCCCTTTCCGCCGTCCCCGCCGTCGGGCCCGCCCCTGGGGACATACTTCTCCCTCCGGAAGCTGACGCATCCCCTCCCGCCGTCTCCGGCCTTCACATAGATTTTTGCCTCGTCAACGAAATGCATCGCACCGAACCGGGGAATCCCTTCCCGTCAAGAAAAAAGGTGTTTGGCAGGGCAATGTTCCCGCAAACACCTTTCTTTCGCTTCTCCGATTTTCTGAAACCCCGGTGGTTTCAGTTGGGGTAAACGCTGACTTTTTTCCGCGTCTTGTCGAACCGTTCGAATTTCACCACCCCGTCGATCTTGGAGAATATGGTGAAATCCTTCCCCAGCCCCACGTTTTTCCCGGGGTGAATCTTGGTCCCGAGCTGGCGAACGATAATGGTTCCGGCGGAAATGGCCTGGCCGCCGAAGACCTTGACCCCCCTCCGCTGGCCGTGGCTGTCCCGTCCGTTCCGGGAACTTCCCTGTCCTTTCTTGTGTGCCATGACGTCCTCCGCTATGAGGCGATTTCCTTGATTCTTATCACGGTGAGGGACTGCCGGTGCCCCGTTTTCTTCCGGTATCCCTTCCTTCTCTTCTTCTTGAAAACGATCAGCTTCGGCCCGCGGATCTGGCCGAGGACCTCTCCCTTGACCGTGGCCGAGGAAAGGGCGGGTCTGCCGATCTGGATGCCGTCGTCTTTTCCGATGAGGAGCACTTCACTGAAAGAGACGGAAGCCCCCTTGTCCGCTTCGATCTTTTCGATCCGGATGATTTGCCCCGGAGCGACCCGGTACTGTTTCCCGCCTGTTTTGATTACCGCGAACATAAATCGATCCTTTTTCTACGGAAATTGAAACCGCTATTATAAAAATAAAATCGCTTTTGTCAACAAAGATTTTCATGCCGCCATGGAACCCATGCCAGGAGCCTCCTCCCTCAGGAGAAGATCCCGCCGGCTGAACCATCGGCGTACCACGGCGCAACGCGAATCCGTCAAATGGCCTTGACATATCATGGAAAGAGGTCTATGTAAATTGCTTAATATTTTTCTGGGCCCATAGCTCAGCTGGAAGAGCCACCGGCTCATAACCGGTAGGTCCCTGGTTCGAACCCAGGTGGGCCCACCAGATGGATGACATGCCCCGATTCCTCATCATGAGTCAAACAAAGCGATCAGGCAAGGCAGGATGTTCGTCTGCAACCGGGGAACTGCAAATGCACCAGATTCTGGTGCATTTTTTTTTAATACGATCGAGGGAAGGATTTTGAAAGAACAGGTTGCGCTTTTGATCGAGCTTCAGAAACTGGATGATGAAATCCTCCAGGAAGCGTTGAAGAAAAAGGAATTGCCGGAGAGAATCGAAAAGCTGAGGGAAGAAATCCGGTCCCGTGAGGCCGCCGTCCTGGAAAAGAGAGACCTTTCCGAAGCGGCGCGGCAAAGCCTGAAGGAAAGCGAACGGGAGCTGAAGCGGCTCGCCGAAAGCCTCAGCAAGGGAAAATCCCGCCTTTCCGAGGTGAAGACAAACAAGGAATATCAGGCCATGCTGAAGGAGATGGACACCATCGCCGAGGCGAGCGAGGCCGTGGAAGACAGGATTCTCCGTGACTATGAGCGGGTCGATGAATCCCGCCGGGTTCTGGAGGAGGCGGAGGCCGAATGCCGGAACTACCGGGAAAGGCATGAAGGAGAAATCCTCGAGATTGAAAGGGAAATCGGGAAAATCGATCTGCGGCTGGAGGAAATCCAGAAGAAGCACAGCGGGGCCAGGGAAAAAGTCCGGCCCGAACTGATCCGGCGTTACGACATGATCCGGCAGAGAAGAAACGGGAAAGCCGTCGTTTCCGTATGGAAGGAGGTCTGCGGGGGGTGCCATGTGAACATCCCGCCTCAGCTCTACAACAATCTTCAGAGGCACGAGGAATTCATCCTCTGCCCGCATTGCAACCGGATCCTGTACTGGGAGGACCGGAATGGACAGGGGCAGTGAGCGGGTGAGGCTCCACGCCGACGGGGCGAGCCGGGGGAATCCCGGTCCCGCCGGTGCGGCGGCGGTGCTCTTCGGGGAAAACGGCGAGACCCTCTACGAGTGGAAAACGTTCCTCGGGACCGGTACCAACAACGAGGCGGAGTACCAGGGCCTCATCCTCGGACTTACGAAGAGTCTCGAAGAGGGGTACCGGAACCTTTCCATATTTCTGGACTCGGAACTTGTCGTCCGCCAGCTCTCGGGCCGCTACAGGGTGAAAAACGAGCGGCTGAAGAAGCTTTACGACCAGGCGGCCGCTCTTCTCGGCCGCCTGGAATCCTGGACCGTCGCCCACGTGGGCCGGGAAAAGAACCGCGAAGCGGACCGTCTCGCCAACGAGGCCATTGACGGCGGGCTCGCAATCCGGTAATCTGAGCAAAGGGAGTGCGCCGAACGGGAGTCGGTCGGATGGTCGCTCTTCCGCCACGAGCGGGGGGGAGGAAAGTCCGAGCTCCGCAGGGNNNGGTGAGGTAAGAGCTCACCAGTTTTCCGGGTGACCGGAAAAGCTAGGTAAACCCCATCCGGAGCAAGACCAAATAGGAGAACGCCAGAAGGCTGCCCGCCTGATGTTCTCGGGTAGCGTCGCTTGAGGCGGCGGGCAACCGCCGTCCCAGAGGAATGACCATCACTCCTTTTACGGGAGTACAGAACTCGGCTTACAGACCGGCTCCGCCGCAGCGCACTCCCCTTCGTTTTTCCCCGCATCGTTTCCATGCCAGCCCGAAAGGAGGCCGACCGTGAGACGGAAACCGCCGGCTTTGCCCCTGCTCTTCTTTTTCGCCGTTCTTTTCCTTTTTGCAGGCGGTGCGGCTCCCGCCCGGGGACAGGATCTGCAGGCGGGCGACGAGTACCTGCGGAAAGGCATGTACCTGGAGGCGATCGGGGCCTACCAGGAGGCGGCCGACCAGTCGAAGGACCGGGAGTCGGTCGCGCGGTTCCTCCTCAGGGTCGGAGACATCTACGCGATTTTCCTGAATGAACCCGACCCCGCCCTGGAAAAGTACCGGGCCGTCCGGGAGCGATACGCCGACACGTCCTCGGGGGGAAACGCGCTCTTCAATTCGGGGATGCTTCTTTTTGAAAAGAACCGGTTCACCGAAGCGCTGGCGCTCTTCCGCGAGTATGTTTCCCGTTATCCGGCGTCGGACCGCCGCATGACCGCCGAGTTCATGATCGAGGCCTGCCTGAATCCGCCCCCGGTTCCCGAAAGGAAGGAGGAAAAGACGCCCGAAGCTCTGCCCGCCAACCCTCCCATTCGGGTGCTGATCGAGGAAGGGGCGGCGAAGATCGTGATCCGTTCCGCCGCTCCCGTTTTCCTGAAGGACCGGGAGGAGCGGAAAACCCTTCACACCTTCCGGGAGGGAACCGATCACCCCGTTTTCCCCTCGGGAGAGGGGATCGCCTCGGGAGGAACCCGATTCACGGAAAACCAGGCCGTTCTGGTGCCCTCGGGGGCTGCGCCCATCGCCGTCAACGGGACCGAGTACCGGGGCAGGATCCTTCTGTCCGTTTCCGGGGGCAGGTTGAACGGGATCAACATCCTCGGCCTGGAAGAATATCTTTGCGGCGTCCTTCCGAAAGAGATGTCCTGGAGCTGGCCTCCGGAAGCCCTCAAGGCCCAGGCGGTGGCCGCCCGGAGCTATGCCCTCTACCAGAAATCCCGGAGCGGCGAGAAGGAGTACGACGTCTACGGGACGACCAGTTCCCAGGTGTACGGCGGGGTCGAAGTGGAAAAGGAACAGACGAACCGGGCCGTGGCGGAGACGAGGGGCAGGGTGCTCTTTTACAACGGGCAGCTCGTTCTGGCCTATTTTCATTCCAACAGCGGGGGCATGACGGAGGACGCGAAGGAGGTCTGGACCGCAGAGGTTCCCTACCTGAAGGGCGTCCGGGACGATTACAGCGGGATCGGGCCGAGCTACGAGTGGACCGCGAAGGTGTCCCTGGAAGAGATTTCCGACGCCCTGAAGCGGAGCGGGGAGACCCTGGGAACGGTCCGGCGGATCGAGCCGCTGGAGAAGAGCCCCTCCGGGAGGATCAGGAAAATAAAGATCGTCCACACGGCGGGGGAGAAGGTCCTCACGGGAAACCACTTCCGGGTCAAGTCGTTTCCCCGGGAAATCAAGAGCACCCTGTTCACCCTGGAAAAGGAGGGAACGGCGGTGCGTTTCGAGGGGAAGGGATACGGCCACGGGGTGGGGATGAGCCAGTGGGGCGCCCGGGGCATGGCCGAAAAGGGCCATACCTATGAGGAGATCCTGAAATACTATTATTCGGGGGTGGCCCTGGGAACCCTCGGCGCCGGAGCGCCGGCCTCAGGGGGGAGCTGAAAGGGGAATGGAACGGCGTCGATGATGCCGGTATAAAAAAAGGCGCCCCGGGGGGCGCCTTTTTCATTCGATCGAAGCCGTCATGCCTTGATTCCCAGATGCTTCTCCGTTTCCAGGATATCGAGGGTGGTCTTGATGACCGTGTCCGAGTTGAGGGACATGCTGTTGATGCCGCATTCCACGAGGAACCGGGCGAACTCGGGGTAGTCGCTGGGGGCCTGCCCGCAGATCCCGATTTTTCGTTTCATTTTGTTTGCCTTCGTGATGGCGGTCTTCACGAGATCCATGACGGCGCCGTTCCGCTCGTCGAAGATGTGGGCCACCATGTTCGAGTCGCGGTCGAGCCCCAGGGTGAGCTGGGTGAGGTCGTTGGAACCGATGGAGAAGCCGTCGAAGACCTTGCCGAACTCCTCGATGAGGACCACGTTGCTCGGAATCTCCACCATCATGTAGAGTTCCAGGCCGTTTTCCCCGCGCCGGATCCCGTTGTCCGCCATGACCTGGACCACCCGTTTCCCTTCCTCGACGGTCCTGCAGAAGGGGATCATGAGCTTCACGTTGGAGAGGCCCATGTCGTTGCGGACGATTTTCATGGCCCGGCATTCCAGGGCGAAGCCTTCCTTGTACCGGTCGTCATAGTACCGGGAGGCGCCCCGGAACCCGATCATGGGGTTTTCCTCGTCCTCCTCGAAGTAGATCCCGCCGATGAGGTTTTTGTACTCGTTGCTCTTGAAGTCGCTCATCCGGACGATGACGTCGTTGGGATAGAAGGCCGCCCCGATCTTTGCCACGCCCTGGGCGAGCTTGTCCACGAAGAAGTCGGTCTTGTTGGCGTATCCCTGGGTGAGTTCCTCGATTTCCTTCCGGATCGCCGGGTCGGCCACCTTTTCGAAGTGGACCAGGGCCATGGGGTGGATCCGGATGAAGTTGTTGATGATGAATTCCAGCCGGGCGAGGCCGACGCCGTCGTTGGGAATGGCGGCGATGCTGAAGGCGTTTTCCGGGTTCCCCAGGTTCATCATGATCTGGGTCTTGGGCCGCTTCATGTCCTTCAGGTTGACCCGGTCGATTTCGAATTTCAGGATGCCGTCGTAAACGTTCCCGATTTCCCCTTCCGCGCAGGACACGGTGGCGGCCTTCGAGTTCTTCAGCTTTTCCGTCCCGTCACCCGTCCCGACGATGCAGGGGACGCCGAGTTCGCGGCTCACGATGGCGGCGTGGCAGGTCCGCCCGCCCTTGTTCGTCACGATGGCGGCGGCGATCTTCATGATCGGCTCCCAGTCGGGGTCCGTCATGTCGGTGACGAGGACTTCCCCTTTCTTGAATTCCTTGATGTTGGCCACGGTTTCGATGGTCCGGATGGGGCCGGCGCCGATCTTGGAGCCTACCGCCGTCCCCGTTGCGATGGGCGTTTTCTTTTCGAGAAGGGTGTAAGTTTCCAGAACGCTCACGTCCTTCTGGGACTGAACCGTCTCCGGACGGGCCTGGAGGATGAAGAGTTCGCCCGTCTTGCCGTCCTTGCCCCACTCAATGTCCATGGGCTTGAAATATCCGGCCTTTTCCGAGTAGTGGTCCTCGATGATCATGGTCCATTTGGCGAGGGTGAGAATGTCGTCGTCGCTGACGCAGAATCGGATCCTGTCCTCCGGAGGTACGGGGATCACGGTGGTGGACTTGTCCCCTCCTTCCGCATAGACCATCTTGATTTCCTTCGATCCCAGTTTTTTCTGGACGATGGGCCTGAAGCCTTTCCGCAGGGTCGGTTTGAAGACGTAAAACTCGTCGGGATTGACCGTTCCCTGAACGACCATTTCCCCCAGTCCGTAGGAGGCGGTGATCAGGACGGCATCCTTGAATCCCGATTCCGTGTCGATGGAAAAAATGACTCCCGAGGCGTTGATGTCCGAACGGACCATTTTCTGGACGCCGATGGAGAGGTAAACCGACATATGGTCGAATCCCTTGTCTTCCCGGTAGGAAATGGCCCGGTTCGTGAAAAGGGAGGCGAAGCATTTCTTGCAGGCGTCGATGACGTCCTCCGTGCCCCGGATGTTCAGGAAGGTCTCCTGCTGNNGCACGTTGAGGAAGGTCTCCTGCTGACCGGCGAAACTTGCGTCGGGGAGGTCTTCCGCCGTCGCGGAGCTTCTCACCGCCACGTCCGTGTTTTCCCCGTACTCGTCGCAGAGTTTCCGGTAGGCTTCGATGATGGCGCTCCGGAGGTCGTCAGGCAGGGCGGCGTTGTAGATGAGCGACCGGATTTTTTCTCCCCGCTCGCTCAGGTTCTTCATGTCGTGGGTGTCCAGGCCGGAGAGGGTCTGCTCGATCTTCTTTTCGATCCCGGAAGACGCGAGGAGGTACCGGTAGGCGTGAGCGGTCACGGCGAATCCGTCCGGGATACTCACCCCCTTGGCGGTCAGCCCCCTCCGCATTTCTCCGAGGGACGCGTTTTTTCCCCCTACTTCGGGGATATCGTCAAGTTCGAGTTCGTCAAACCAAAGAACATATTTCTCGCCTTTCATGGGGGTCCTCCTGAAGAGAGATGTGAAACGGGAAATTCCTATCAACTTTACTTTGCCAAGTCAACAGGAAAGATAAGGAACTACGGGTGATTCATGAATTTCCTTGCGTTGGAGGGAAATCTGTGAAAGTCTCCTATACTCCCTTTCCGCGGACCCGGCGGGACCGCCGCCGGGACTTCAAGAGGAAGACACGCCATGAAAGTCACCACCGCCCGATACCTCACAAGTGCAGGAGCAAACGGCCGGTATCCCGAACCGGACTTTCCGGAGATCGCCTTCGCCGGGCGGTCCAACGTGGGGAAGTCCTCCCTCGTCAACACCCTGGTCAACCGGAAGAACCTCGCCCGCACGAGCGCAACGCCGGGGAAAACCCAGCTGCTCAATTTCTTTCTCATCAACGACAAGGTTGTTTTCGTCGATCTGCCGGGGTACGGATACGCCCGGGTGCCCGTGGACGTCCGGCGGTCCTGGGGCCCCATGGTGGAACGTTTCCTCCGGGAGAGGGAGACCCTCCGGCTCGTGGTCCTCATCCTGGACGTGCGCAGGGAACCCTCCGAGCAGGACCGGTCCCTCCTGGAATGGCTCCGGGCCTACGGGCGTTTCCACGTCATCGCCCTTTCAAAGGTGGACAAGCTTTCCTACAGTGGAAAAAAGCGCCGCATCGCCGAAATCAGGGACTCCCTGGGACTCGGCCCGGATGAGGAGGTGCTTCCCTTTTCCGCCCGGACGGGGGAAGGGAAGGATGCCCTGTGGGGGGTCATCCGGAAAGCCGTCGAAAGGGGCGGCGACAGGGCGTTTTTCCACCCCGGAACGGCCTGAAATAGACCTTGACAGGGGGGGCTTTTTTTGTTAACCCCAGCACGTTTAACAAACTCACAAAAGGTAGAACAACGCTTTTTCAGATGGCAAAGGAGAAAGCTCCGCAGCCAAAGCGCTCGAATCCCGAGGACCGAGGCATGCCAGGACGCGCGCCGCAGGGACGAGGGGTGGGGGGCGGCGCGGGACATGGGCTTTTTACGAAGCCGTCATCTTTGGCAGCTGCTTGACACGATGGTTATCTTATCCAGTGTGGATCAAAACTCTATATAGAGGTGCATAAAAGCGTGATCAGGGAAGAGGAAAAAATCGGCGCCGTGATGGTGGTAGGTTCCGGTATCGCGGGGATTCAGGCCTCCCTGGACCTGGCGAATTCGGGAATGAAGGTGTACCTCGTCGAGAACGACATCAGCATCGGTGGCGTGATGGCGCAGCTCGACAAGACCTTTCCCACCAATGACTGTTCTGCCTGCATTCTGTCCCCCAAGCTGGTCGAAGTGGGCCGCCATCCCAACGTGGACATTCTCACGCGGCGGACCGTGGAGACCGTCGAGGGAGAGCCGGGCCGCTTCGTCGTGAAGCTGAAAAAGGCCCCGCGGTTCATCGACCTTGCCAAGTGCACGGGATGCGGGGACTGTGCCGCCGTCTGCCCCGTCGACGTTCCCTCCGATTTCAACGAGGGGCTGAGTGACCGGAAAGCCATCTACCGGAAATTCCCCCAGGCCATTCCCAGCGGCTACGCCATCGACAAGCTGGGGACCTCGCCCTGCAAGGCGGCCTGTCCCACCCACATCAGCGTCCAGGGGTACGTGGCCCTCATCGCCAAGGGCAGGTTCAAGGACGCCCTGAAACTCATCAAGAAGGACAATCCCTTCCCGTCCGTGTGCGGGCGGGTCTGCAACCACCCCTGCGAGGAGGCCTGCAAGCGCGGGGAGGTCGACGACCCCATCGACATCATGCACCTGAAACGGTTCGTCGCCGACCTGGACCTCCGTGACGACACGCGGTTCGTTCCCGAAGTCAAGGAAAAGAAGAACAAGAAAATCGGAATCATCGGCGCCGGCCCGGCGGGGCTCACCGCGGCCTACTACCTGGCCATCGAGGGCTACGACGTGACCGTCTACGAGGCCCTCCCCGTGGCGGGGGGCTGGCTCGCCGTGGGGATTCCCGAGTACCGCCTTCCCAAGGACGTCCTCAACGCGGAAATCGACATCATCCGCGAACTGGGCGTCAAGATCGTCCTCAACACGAAAGTCGGCAAAGACATCTCCTTCGACGAAATCCGGAAGAACTTCGACGCCGTATTCATCGGCGTGGGCTCCCACGTGAGCAGCAAGCTCGACGTTCCCGGCGAGGACCTGCAGGGCGTCTATCACGGAATCGACTACCTGAAACGGGTGAACCTGGGAGAGAAGGTCTTCCTGGGGAACCGCGTCGCCGTCATCGGCGGCGGGAACGTGGCCATGGACGCCGTCCGGACCGCCGTCCGGACCGGGTCCAAGGACGTGTTCATTCTCTATCGGCGATCCCGGGCGGAAATGCCGGCATCCCCCGAGGAGATCCAGGAGGCGGAGGAAGAGGGCGTCCGGATGGAGTTCCTCGTCGCCCCCGTCCGGATCCTCGGAAAGGACGGCAAGGTGACCGGCATCGAGTGCCTCCGTATGGAACTCGGAGAGCCGGACGCGAGCGGCCGGAGAAGGCCGGTTCCCGTTAAAGGTTCGGAATTCGTCATCGAAGTGGACGCCATCGTGCCCGCCATCGGCCAGACGGGGGACCTTTCCTTCATTTCCAAGGAGAGCGGCATTTCCGTCAACAAGTGGAACACCTTCGACGTGGACCCGGTCACCTTCGCCACGAACGTGGAAGGGGTCTTCGCCGGCGGCGACGACGTGACCGGACCCGCCACGGTGGTGAAGGCCATCTACGCGGGGAAGGAGGCGGCGGTTTCCATCGGGCGTTACCTGAACGGGGAAGACGTCAAGGCGGGCAGGGAGAAGAACTGGAAGGAAAATCTCGCCGACAAGGCCGACGTTTCCGAAGTGAAGAAAGAGGCACGAACGGTCATGCCCATGCTGGACGCAGGGGAAAGGCGGTCCCACTTCAAGGAAGTGGTCCTCCCCATGACGGAGGAGGAAGCCGTCCGCGAGGCGAGCCGCTGCCTGAGCTGCGGGATCTGTTCCGAGTGCTACATGTGCGTGGAAGCCTGCCTCGCCGGCTGCATCAATCACGACATGAAGGAAGAGGAGGAGACCATAGAGGTCGGCTCCATCATCGCGGCCCCGGGGTTCAAGGTGTTCGATGCGGCCCTCCGCGGTGAATACGGTTACGGGATTTACGACAACGTCGTCACGAGCATCCAGTTCGAGCGGATCCTTTCCGCGTCGGGGCCCAATTTCGGCCACGTCCAGCGGATCTCCGACAAGAAGGAACCCCGTAAGGTGGCCTTCATCCAGTGCGTGGGGTCCAGGGACATGAACTGCGGCAACTCCTGGTGTTCGTCCGTGTGCTGCATGTATGCCACGAAGGAGGCGATCATCGGGAAGGAGCACCTGAAAACGCTCGAGCCGACGATCTTCTTCATGGACATCCGGGCCCACGGGAAGGACTTCGACCGGTTCGTCAACCGCGCGAAGGGCGAATACGGCATCCGGTACATCCGCTCCATGCCCTCTTCCCTCAAGGAACTTCAGAAGACGAAAAATCTGCTCCTCACCTACGTCCAGGAGGACGGCAGCCTGAAGGAGGAGGAATTCGACATGGTCGTCCTGTCGGTGGGGCTCACGCCGCCGCCGGAGGCGGAGAAACTCGCCGGGGCCCTGGGAATCGAACTGGAGGAACACGGGTTCTGCAGGACCCGTCTCGACAACCCCGTCCGGACGAGCCGGGAGGGGGTGTACGTCTGCGGCGCCTTCGGCGGTCCCAAGGACATCCCCGAGACGGTCATGGAAGCGAGCGGCGCCGCCGCCTGCGCCTCCAGCCTGCTCGCTGCGCGCCGTGGAACCATGGTGAAGGAGGAGGAACTCCCCCTCGAGAAGGACCTGCGGGGAGTCGGTCCAAGGATCGGCGTCTTCGTCTGCCACTGCGGGATCAACATCGGCGGCGTCGTCGACGTCCCGTCGGTCGTGGAATACGCCAAGTCGCTTCCCAACGTCGTTTACGTGGGCGAGAACCTGTTCACCTGTTCCCAGGACACGGCGGTCAAGATGACGGAGGTGATCCGGGACGAGAACCTGACCCGCGTGGTCGTCGCATCCTGTTCTCCCCGGACCCATGAGGGACTTTTCCAGGAAAACTGCGAAAAGGGCGGCCTCAACCGGTATCTCTTCGAAATGGCCAACATCCGGGACCAGAACTCCTGGGTCCACATGAACGAACCCGAGGCGGCCACGGAAAAGGCGAAGGACCTTGTCCGGATGGCCATTACCAAAGCCCAGTTCCTGAAACCCCTCAAGGCCGGCCAGCTCGGCGTGAACCATGCCACCCTCATCATCGGCGGGGGGCTCGCGGGGATCACGGCGGCCCTTTCCCTCGCGGAACAGGGCTTCGAATCCTACCTCGTGGAAAAAGAGAGCGAACTCGGCGGAAACTACCGGAAACTCTATTACACCCTCGAGGGGCTGGACACCCGGAAGCACCTGGCGGAACTCCTCGAGAAGGTGAAAAAGAGCGACAAGATCCACGTCTTCACCGGAGCCGCCATCAAGACCATCGAGGGGTTCATCGGAAACTACAAGACGACCATCGACCAGAGCGGAAAGGAAACCAGCTTCGAGCACGGCGTGGTCTTGGTCGCCACCGGCGCCTACGAACTGGAGACGAAGGATTACCTTTACGGGGAAAGCGACCGGGTCGTGACCCAGCGGGAACTGGAAAAGATGCTCTTCGAGAAGGACGGAAAGGTCCGGGGATCGAAGAGCGTCGTCATGATCCAGTGCGTCGGCTCCCGGAACAAGGAGCGGCCTTACTGCAGCCGCTACTGTTGCGGCGAGGCCGTGAAGAACGCCCTCAAGCTGAAGGAAGCCGACCCCGGAAGGGAAGTGACCATCCTTTACCGGGACATCCGGACCTACGGGTTCAAGGAGGACTACTACAAGACGGCCCGCGAGGCCGACGTCCGGTTCGTCCGGTACGACGAGGACCGGCCCCCCGAGGTGGTCCGGGACGGTTCGGGGCTTTCCATCCGCGTTTTCGATCCCATCCTGAACGAACCCGTGGAACTCAAGGCGGACCTCCTGGCCCTCAGCGTGGGGACGGTGCCCAACCCGGAAAACGAGTCCATCTCCAAGATGCTGAAGGTTCCGACGAACCAGGACGGTTTCTTCCTGGAAGCCCACGTGAAACTGCGGCCCGTCGATTTCGCAACCGACGGCGTCTTCATGTGCGGACTGGCCCATTCGCCGAAATTCAGCGACGAGGCGATCACCCAGGCCAATGCGGCCGTTTCCAGGGCCTGCACGATTCTGACGAAGGACTTCATCGAGGCCGAGGGAAAAACGGCCTATGTGATCAAGGAGCGCTGCATGGCCTGCGGCCTCTGCGAGGCGAACTGCCCCTTCGGGGCCATCGCGGTGGATGCGAAAGAGGGAGCGGCGGTGGTCAATGCCGTCCTCTGCAAAGGTTGCGGGGTGTGCACGGCCTCCTGCAGGATGAACGCCGTCGACCTGAACGGCTTTTCGAACGAGCAGGTCCTTTCGCAGATCAGGGCCCTCTGAGGACAGACGACAAGAAACGGGGAACGTATGGCAGAGAACAAACCACAAGAGAACTGGGAACCGAAAATCGTCGGCATCGTCTGCAACTGGTGCACGTACGCCGGCGCCGATCTCGCGGGAATCAGCCGGATCCAATATCCTCCCAACATCCGGCTCATCCGGGTTCCCTGCACGGGGAGGATCAATCCGTTTTACATCATGAAAGCCCTCCAGGAGGGGGCCGACGGAGTCCTCGTGTCGGGATGCCATCCCGGGGAATGCCACTATCTCTCGGGCAACCTCTCCGCCCGGAGGAAATTCAACATGCTCAAGAATTTCCTGACCTACGTGGGAATCGAGCCCGAGCGGATCACTTTCACCTGGTGCTCCGCGTCGGAGGGGGACCGGTTCGCCCAGGTGGTAAAAGGGGTGACCGAGCGGGTGAAGTCCCGGGGGCCGGCGGCGAAACTCGTGAAGGCCCTGTAAGGGAGGGCAAGCCGCCCGGAAGAGGGGAGTCTCCGCGGAAAAAGAGCGGGGGCCGGCAAGGCGGCGGAAGGAAGACCCTCTACGGATTCCATGATTTCTGTCAAATAACGGGAGCGAGGAATTAAAAACCGTGGAAAACGCAGCAGCGAAACTTCGGGAAGAAGCGAAAAAGCTTTTGGCGGCGAAGAAAGTGGACGTCATCATCGGCTACGAGAAGGGGACCCTGCCCCTTCAGTCCGTTCCCTCCTTCATCGAGAAACCGGAAGACGCCGACAAGCTCGTCTGGGATCCCTTCTGCAGCCAGAACCTGGCGAAATTCGCCCATGACCTGATCCATCAGCACAAGGCTTCCCAGGTCCGGATGAAACCGGAAGAGCGGAAGAAGAAAGTGGTGGGAATCGTGGCCCGGGGCTGCACGACCCGATCGATGGTGATCCATCTGCAGGAAAAGCAGTACGGGCGCGACGAAGTGGTCATCCTCGGGGTTCCCTGCACTGGCTATGTATCGAAGAAGAAAGCCGCTGGGGCGGCCGGCGGGGAGATCACCGGTGCGGAAGTGAAGAGGAAGGACCTGGTGCTCCAGACGGCGGCGGGCGAAAAAACGGTGCCCCTCTCCTCGGTTCTTTCCGACAGCTGCATGACCTGCCGGTTCAACAATCCCGTGATTGTCGACGTTTCCCTCGGCGAACCCGCCCCCCCCATGAATCCCGAAGGCGAGTACGAGAAGGTGAACGCCTTCGAAAAACTCCCGGAGGAGGAGCGGTGGGCGTACTTCACCAAGGAAATGGCCAAGTGCATGAAGTGTTTCGCCTGCCGGAACACCTGTCCCTCCTGCTACTGCAAGGTCTGCTTCGCCGAGCAGAACCAGCCCGCGTGGATCGGCGTTTCCGTGGATCCCTCGGACACCCAGATGTTCCAGCTCATGCGGATCTTCCACATGGCGGGGCGCTGCGTGGACTGCGGGTCCTGTATCGAGGTCTGCCCCATGGGCGTGGATCTTCGCACGTTCCTGAAGAAACTCGACAAGGACGGATTCGAACTCTTCAACACCAGGCCGGGCGGCGACATGGCGAGTCCCCCTCCCCTGAGCGCCTATTCATACGAGGACAAGGAAGAATTCATTTATAACCCCTGAAGAACAGGATGAATGGAGAAGATATGGGAGCGTTCTTGGAAGAAGTCAACAGGAGAATCGACGGCGTGCCCATCCAGCGGTGCTACCACTGCCGGAAGTGTTCCGCCGGCTGTCCGGTGGCCTTCGCCATGGAGTACAACCCCAACAAGGTCATCAAGATGATCCAGATGGGGAAACGGGCGGAGGTGCTGGGAAGCTCCACCATCTGGCTTTGCGCTTCCTGCGAGACCTGCGTGACCCGCTGTCCCAACGACGTGGACATCGCCCGGATGATGGATGTCCTCAGGGAAATGGTCATCGAGGAAGGGTTGGGCGCCCGGGAGAAGAAAATCCTCAAGTTCCACGAGGCGTTCCTTGCGGGAATCCGGTCGGGAGGGCGCATCAACGAGCCCATGATGATCGCCCGGTACAAGATGACGACGGGCGACCTCTTCTCCGATCTCAAGATGGGCCTCGACATGTTCATGAAGGGAAAACTGTCGCTGATTTCGCCGAAAACGAAGGACATGACGTCGGTTCGGAAAATATTCGACAGGACGAAGAAGTGATGAAATCGTAAAAGGTCAAAGCAACGCTTTTTACGAAGCCGTCAGAAGTAAGTCTTCAATTGAGTGTAAGGAGGCGGTCTTTGAAGGTTTCATACTATCCGGGATGTTCGCTCCACGCAACGGGGAAGGAATACGACCAGTCCGTCAAGGCAGTGAGCCGGGCCCTGGGGATCGAACTGGCCGAGGTGAACGACTGGTCCTGCTGCGGCGCTTCCTCCGCCCACATGACGAATTACAGGCTTTCCGTGGCCTTGCCTGCGAGAAATCTCGCCTCGGCGGAAAAGGCGGGTCTGGACGTCATGGTTCCCTGCGCGGCTTGTTTCAACCGCTTCAAGATGGCCCAGCACCACCTCAGGGAGAACGGGGCACTGAAGAAGGAGATCGAGGAAATCATCGGGGAATCCTGCCGGGGCGATCTGGCCGTCCGGAATCCCATCGACGTCTTTTCCAAGGACATCGGGCTGGAAAAGCTTGCGGAGAAGGTGACCCGGAAACTCGCGGGCCTGAAGCCGGTTTCCTATTACGGGTGCCTGCTCCTTCGACCCCCCGAGGTCTGCGAGTTCGATAATTACGAGAATCCCGTCCTCCTGGACAAAATCATGGAGGCCATGGGAGCGGAACCGCGGAACTGGTCCTGCAAGACGGACTGCTGCGGCGGGAGCCTCACCCTCGGGAAGACGGACATCGTCATCCGCCTCGTCGACAAGCTCATGACCATGGCGAGGGAAGCGGGTGCGAACTGCCTGGTCACGGCCTGCCCGGTCTGCATGGCCAACCTGGACATGAGGCCGCGGGAGGAAATCCGGCTTCCCGTGTTCTACTTCACCGAGCTCATGGCGCTGGCCATGGGGCTCCCGGGACCGACGGAATGGTTCAAGCTCCACAACACGGACCCGGCGCCGCTTCTGAAATCCCTGGCGCTCCTCTGAGGAGTGGGGGGAAGGGGAATGAAAGGTTTCCGGCGGCACCGGAAGGCCTTTCGCCAAGCCTGAAATAACAAGGAAGAGCTAAGGGAAGATATGGAAAAGAGAATCATCAAGAAAGAAAACCTGGCCGGTCTTGTGAAGAAACTCGCCGCAGAGAGGACCGTCTACGCCCCCGTGATGGAAGGGGACAACGTCGTCTATGCCGCCCTGGAAAACGGGAAGGAGCCCCTCCTCGAGTACGGGAATACGAAAGACGCGCCGAAGAATCTTTTCTTTCCCCAGGCGGAGACGCTGCTTCGATTCCTGAGGACGAAGCGGGGTATGGAGCTGAAGGAAGACGCGACGGGCAAGGCGAAAGAGGTGGTTCTCTTCGGGGTCAGACCCTGCGACGCCCGGAGTTTCGTTCTTCTCGACTCGCTGTTCGACCAGGAACACTGGAAGGACCCTTACTACATCGAGCGGAGAAGCAAAACGACAGTCATTTCCAAGGGCTGCGTCCATCCTCCCTATTCCACCTGTTTTTGCACATCCGTCGGCGGTCACCCGCTGTCCGCGGAGGGAGCGGACGTTCTGCTTACCGATCTCGGAGACGCGTATCTTGCTGAATTCCTGACACCCAAGGGGGAAAAGCTCCTGGAGAAATGGGGGGATCTGCCCAAGGCGGACGACGCGGCCGAAGCGAAGAAAAAGGACCTTCTGGCAAAGGCGGAAAGTGAAATCAAGTCGAAAATTCCCGGAAAGGAAATCAAGAACTGGCTGGATGCAAATTTCGAGAACCCTTTCTGGGACACCATCCACAAGAGCTGCCTCGCCTGCGGGACCTGCACGTACCTGTGTCCCACCTGCCACTGCTTCGACATCACCGACGAAATGAAGAAAGAAGACGGCAAAAGAGTCCGGTCCTGGGATTCCTGCATGTACTGGCTCTTCACCCAGGAAACCTCGGGCCACAACCCCCGGACTTCCCAGAAGCAGCGGTGGCGGCAGCGGCTCATGCACAAGTTCAAGTATTTCGTCGATAATTTCGACGCCATTGCATGCGTGGGCTGCGGGCGGTGCGTCATGTACTGTCCGGTGAACATCGACATCCGGAAAATCGTAACGGATATTTCGAAATTATAGTTGTCGGGAGAAGGTAATGGAGAGGAACCCTTATTTGCCCATTCCGGTTGAAGTCGTAAAAATTACGACGGAAGTGGATACAAAAGACATCAAAACGTTCCGGCTTGCCTTCACGAAAAAGGAGGACGAGGAGAACTTCAAGTACATGCCGGGTCAGTTTGCAGAACTTTCCCTGTATGGAAAAGGGGAATCCCCCATCGGGATCGCCTCCTCTCCGACGCAGAAGGGATACCTGGAATTCACGGTGCAACGGGCCGGAGTGGTGACGCAGGCCCTTCACAACATGGAAGAAGGGACTCCCATGGGCGTCCGGGGACCTCTCGGGAATTATTGGCCCATCAATTATCTCGAGGGCAAGAACGTGGTCATCGTCGGAGGCGGGTTCGCCTTCACGACGCTGCGCTCCCTCCTGAACTACATGCTCTACGAGGAAAACCGCGCCCGCTTCGGCGATATCACCGTGGTGTACGGCGCCCGGTCCCCGGGGCTTCTCATTTACAAGGACGAGCTTACCGAGTGGGCGAAACGGAAGGACCTGAACCTCAACGTGACCGTCGACAAGGGAGATGCCGGCTGGACGGGGCGGGAAGGCTTCGTTCCCACGGTGTGCAAGGAGATCGCCCCGAGTTCGGAAAACTCCGTCACGGTCATCTGCGGTCCCCCCATCATGATTCGTTTCACCCTGCCCGTCTTCTTCGACCTCGGCTTCTCCAAGGAGAACATCTACACGTCCCTGGAAATGCGGATGAAGTGCGGCATCGGAAAGTGCGGCCGGTGCAACGTGGGGAACAAGTACGTCTGTAAGGACGGCCCCGTGTTTTCGCTTGCCGAGCTGGACAAGCTGACGAAGGAGTATTAGCAGGAAACGGGCGGGAGGATCGCTCCCGCCGGTGGATACCGATCGAAAGTACCGCAGGGAGCCCCCGGGCTCCCTGTTTCGTAGCGGGTTCCAGGCGATGGCCGCCTCGTCGTCACCGCCGCCGGTGACGACGGAAGGAAACGTGGTCCGGGGCCTCAGCCCCGGCATGAAAGGCGGACGGCCCCGAAGGGCCTGACTAAAAAACGAAGGATGGCATCATTGAATCGGATCGTTGAAAAAAAAGAGATTTCCGACGGCGTCTGGAAGATGGTCGTCGAAGCGCCGGAGATCGCCGGGAAGAGGAAGGCGGGCCAGTTCGTCGTCCTCATGACCCACGAGAAGGGGGAGCGGATCCCTCTGACCATGGTGGATTCCGATCCGGCCGGGGGAACGGTGACAATCGTGTTCCAGGTCGTGGGAAAGACGACGGCCTTCCTCGCGGAGATGAAGGAGGGGGAATCCCTCTTCGGGGTGCTCGGTCCCCTGGGTCATGCCACGGAGATCGAGAATTTCGGGACGGCCCTGTGCGTCGGGGGCGGCGTCGGAATCGGCGTGGTCTACCCCATTTCCCGGGCCCTCAAGGAGAAGGGCAACCGCGTGATCTCCATCATCGGCGCCCGGACGAAGAATCTTCTGATTCTGGAAGAGGAAATGCGGGACGCCAGCGATGTCCTTCATGTGGCCACCGACGACGGCAGCTACGGGATCCCCGGCTTTGTAACCTCCGTTCTGAAGAACATCCTCGATTCGGGGGAGAAGATCGAGAGGATCTTTGCCATCGGCCCCGTGCCCATGATGCGGGCCGTGTGCAACGTCACCCGGCCTTACGGCGTAAAAACGATCGTGAGCCTCAATCCCATCATGGTGGATGCCACGGGGATGTGCGGCGCCTGCCGGGTGAACGTGGGCGGGAAGACGAAACTGGGCTGCGTGGACGGCCCCGAGTTCGACGGCCACGAGGTCGATTTCGATCTGCTCATGAAGCGCCTCCGGATGTACTGCGACGAGGAAGAGAAGGCGATGGAACATTATCGGTGCAGGTGTCACGATGGAAGATAACAAGGAAAAACCGGCCAGGAAAGAGAAGATCCCCAGGCAGGCCATGCCCGAGCAGGAGCCCGGGGCCCGGGTCCGGAACTTCCTGGAAGTTCCCCTGGGCTATGGGGCGGAGCAGGCGGCCCTGGAGGCGAAACGATGCATCCAGTGCAAGAAGCCTTCCTGCATCGCCGGATGTCCCGTCGATGTGGACATCCCGGGATTCATCAAGAAGCTCGCGGAGGGAGATGTCATCGGCGCCGCCCGTAAGATCAAGGAAACGAACAGCCTTCCCGCCGTGTGCGGCCGGGTCTGTCCCCAGGAGAGCCAGTGCGAGCAGGCCTGCATCCTCGGGAAGAAGGGCGACCCCGTTGCCATCGGCAGGCTCGAGCGGTTCGCCGCCGATTGCGAGCGCGCCGCGGGGAAGGTGGAGATTCCCGAGTGCGCCCCCCCGACGGGAAAGCGGGTCGCCATCGCCGGGGCCGGCCCTGCGGGACTCACCGCCGCGGGCGACCTCGTCCGGCTGGGCCATGAAGTGACCATTTTCGAGGGTCTCCACAAGGCGGGGGGCGTCCTCGTCTACGGGATTCCCGAGTTCCGCCTTCCCAAGGCGATCGTGGAAGCCGAAGTGGCGTACCTGGAACGCATGGGGGTGAAGATCGTCGCGAACGCCGTCATCGGCCGGCTGAAGACCGTCGACGATCTCTTCGCCGAGGGCTTCGACGCCGTGTTTCTCGGGGTCGGCGCGGGGGCGCCGGTTTTCATGAATCTCCCCGGGGAAAACCTGGGCGGGATCTACTCGGCCAACGAATACCTCACCCGGTCGAACCTCATGAAGGCCTNNATCGCCCGGGGGAAGAACGTGGCCGTCATCGGAGGGGGAAACGTGGCCATGGACTCGGTGAGAACGGCCCTCCGTCTCGGCGCGGAAAACGCCTCCATCATCTATCGCCGGTCCCGGTCCGAAATGCCGGCCAGGGCCGAGGAAATTCACCATGCCGAGGAGGAAGGGGTCCAGTTCAAACTCCTGACGACGCCCGTGGAATATCTGGGAGATGAGAACGGCTGGGTGACGGGCATGCGGTGCATCCGCATGGAGCTCGGGGAACCCGACGAATCGGGCAGAAGAAGCCCCGTTCCCGTGAAGGACTCCGATTTCATCATACCCGTGGACATGGTCGTGGTGGCCGTGGGAACGACGGCCAATCCGGTCGTTCCGGCGACGACGCCGGGGCTCGCGACGAACCGGTGGGGATACATCACCGTCAGCGGGGAAACGGGGGAGACGAGCCGTCCCGGCGTTTATGCCGGCGGGGACATCGTCACCGGTTCGGCGACGGTCATCCTGGCCATGGGGGCGGGGAAACAGTCCGCCCGGGCCATCCACGAATTCCTCATGAAGAAGGGCGCCTGATCAGCCGTCCTTGCGGTTCCAGTCGTAGGGAATGTCGTTCACGTGGGGGTCCACCCGGAATTCGTC
>DJVQ01000003.1 GCA_002441265.1 Syntrophaceae bacterium UBA6252 | reverse complement strand
CACGTTCATGCCGTAGAACGGGATGCTGTTCATGAACTCGGTGAAGGCGTGGTCGATGGCCGCCATGTCCGGGTAGAAATCCATGTGGTCCTTGTCCACGTTGGTGACCACGGTGATGATCGGCGAGAGGCAGAGGAACGAGCCGTCGGACTCGTCGGCCTCGGCGATGAGGTATTCGCCCTCGCCCAGGCGGGCGTTGGAGCCGTAGGTGTTCAGCCGTCCGCCGATGATCACCGTGGGGTCCAGGCCGGCCTCGGTGAAGATGGTGGCCAGGAGCGAGGTGGTCGTGGTCTTGCCGTGGGTCCCGGCCACGGCGATGCCGGTCTTGAGGCGCATGAGCTCGGCGAGCATCTCGGCCCGGGGGATGATCGGGATGCCCAGCTCCCGGGCCTTGACCAGCTCGGGGTTGTTCTCGGCGATGGCCGTGGACTTGACCAGCACGTCGGCCTCGCTGACGTTCTCCGCGCCGTGGCCGATGAAGACCGTGGCGCCCAGGGATTTCAGGCGGCGCACCGCGGCCCCGGCCGAGAGGTCCGAACCCGTGACCGAGAAGCCCAGGTTCAGGAGCACCTCGGCGATGCCGCTCATCCCGATGCCTCCGATTCCGACAAAATGGATGTCCCGGATCTTCCGGCGCATGAAATCTCTCTTCAGGGGATCGACCATGGTCAGTCAGTATTCCTTTCTGTTCCGTCCCCGCGGGCATCGAGAAGGCGAAGGCATTCGGCGACGATATCCCGCGCGGCATGGATGTTTCCAAGTTTCCGGGCCCGTTCCCCCATTCGGGCCGTCCCTTCCCGGTCCCCCGCAAGGCGGCGGACCGCCCGGAAGATTCCCTCCCCGTCCAGGTCCTTCTGGAGTATCATCTCGGCCGCCCCCTGCCGGACGAGAACTTCGGCGTTCTTTGTCTGGTGGTCCCCCACGGCGAAAGGAAAGGGAATGAAAACGGCGGCCTTTCCCCTTGCGGTGATTTCCGCCACCGTGGTGGCGCCGGCCCTGCAGATCAGAAGATCGGCCCGGTCATAGAAGGCGGCCATGTCGTCGATGAAGGAATGCACCTCCCCGGCCGCCCCCGCCCGCTCGTAGGCCGCGCGGACCCGCTCATAATCGGCGGCGCCCGTCTGGTGTATGAGAACAATGTCCTCTCCCCGGTCCCGGAAAAGGGGAAGGGCCGCGAGAACGGCGTCGTTGATCGCCTTCGCGCCCTGGCTCCCGCCGTACACGAGGACGGTGAACCGGCCGTCCCGGTCCCTCTTTTCCGCCGGCCCCTCCACAAATCCCCGCCGGACGGGGTTTCCCGCCAGGACCGCCTTTTTCCCGTCGAAAAAGGACAGGGTTTCCGGGAAGGACACGAAGATCCGGAGGGCGAATCTTCCGAGAATCCGGTTCGTCAGGCCGGGAGCGGCGTTCTGCTCGGCGATGGCCGTGGGAACGTTCATGAACCGGGCCGCGAGCACCACCGGACCGGAGGCGTATCCCCCCACGCCGAAGACCAGGTGGGGGCCGTATTCCCGGAGGATGTCCCGGGAGGCGGAAAGGGCGGCGGGAATCTTCATCAGTCCGCCCAGAATCCCGAGGGGCCCCTTTCCCCGGAGCCCGGCAACGGGGATGGTGCGAAGCGGATACCCCAGGCCCGGGAGCACTTTCGCCTCCAGGCCCCGTTCCGTCCCGGCGAAGAGGATCCGGCCGCCGGGGACCTGCCGGAGGAACTCCTCCGCAACGGCGACGCCGGGGAAGAGGTGCCCCCCCGTTCCGCCGCCCGCGATGAGGATTCGAAGGTCCGCCGGGATCATGGCGCACCTCCGGCCCGGGCCTCGCCCTCTTCCCGGCGGGAAAGGGAGATGTTCATCAGGATCCCCATGGCCGCCAGGGACGCCACGAGCGACGTTCCCCCGTAACTGACGAAAGGCAGGGGAAGGCCCTTGGTGGGAAGAAGCCCCATGGCGCAGCCCATGTTGATGACGACTTCCAGGGCGATGAGCACCGTCAGTCCCGATGCGAGAATGGAGCCGAACCGGTCCCCAGTCCGCGAGGCGATGAGGAATCCCCTCACGACGAGGACCGCGAACAGGACCAGGAGCAACGACACGCCGAGGAGTCCCAGTTCCTCGGCGATGACGGCGAGAACGAAGTCCGTGTGGGGTTCGGGCAGGTAGAACAGCTTCTGCGTGCCGTTTCCAAGCCCCACGCCGAAGAGGCCGCCGGAGCCGAAGGCGATGAAAGACTGGACGATGTGAAACCCGAGGTCCTGGGCATGGTCCCAGGGTCTCAAAAAGGCCAGGATCCGCTTCAGCCGGTAAGACTCGAAAAAGAGAACGTAGAGCCCGGCGGGGACGGCAAGGGACAGGAGTCCCGCCAGGTGAAGGAGCCGGCATCCGGCGAGATAGAACAGGAGGAAGAACACGGCGCACAGGAGGACGGAAGTCCCGAAATCGGGCTGGCGGAGCACCAGGAGAACCATGACGCCGAGAAACAGGAGGGGCACCGTGAAGACCTTCCGGAACTCCCCCATCCGGTCCTCCCTCCGGGCCAGAAAGGCGGCGAGGAACAGGACCAGGGAAAGCTTGGCCACTTCCGTCACCTGGAAGGCGAACCCGCCCAGGCGAAGCCACCGGGTGGCCCCGCCGGCCGTCGCCCCGAATCCGGGAATGCACAGGAGAAGGAGCAGCAAAAAGGAAACGAGGAGGGACGGGTATGCCAGGTGCCTCCACGCGGCATAGGGGATTTTCGCCAGGAGGATCATGACGATAAAACCGATGCCGGCGAAGACCGCCTGCTTCCTCAGGAAGAAGTATCCGTCGTTGAACCGTTCCTGGGCAATGATGGAGCTGGCGCTGTAAACCATCACGAGACCGCCCGCGGTCAGAAGCAGGGCGATCGTCAGGATCCACAGTTCTCCGCGGACGGCCTTCATGGCAGGATCCCCCTTTCGCCGTTTTCCCCGGCGTCGAGACGCATCACGAGGGACCGGAAGAAGCGGCCCCGCTCGTCGTAGCCGGAGAATTCGTCGAAGCTCGCGCACCCGGGCGAAAGAAGGACCGTGTCCCCTTCCGCCGCGTTTTGCCACGCCAGGAGCGTCGCTTCCTCGAGGGTCTTTCCCTCCAGCGCCGGGACGACGCCCGAAAGCTGGCGTCCGATTTCCTTCCGGGCTTCCCCGAAAAGGACGAGCAGCTTCACCTTCTCCCGGACCCGGGGGGCGAATTCCCCAAAATCGCCGCCCTTGTCCCTGCCGCCCAGAAGAAGAACGACCGGTCCCGCAACGGCGTCGAGGGCCCGCTCCACGGCGCCCGTGTTCGTCCCCTTGGAGTCGTCGTAAAAGGAGACCCCCCCCTTGGACGCCACGAACTCCACGCGGTGGGAAAGCCCCCGGAATTCCCCGAGGACGGGGAGCATCTCCTCCGCCGCGGCGCCGCACCAGCGGGCGGCGAGGAGGGCGGCCATGACGTTCTCCAGGTTGTGGACGCCTTTCAGCCGGATGGAGGCCAGCGGGTAGCGGTCCTCGCCTCCGTCCAATCCGACGGTCCGAAGTGCGTCGCCGTCCAGCCGGATGCCCCTGCCGGCCCGCCCCCGGGAGGAGAAGGTCTGCACCTCCGCCGCGAGTTTCCCGGCGAGCCGGGGGGTTCCCGGGTCGTCCCCGTTCAGGACGGCCAGGTCGCGAGACCCCTGGTTTTCGAAAATCCGTTCCTTGGCGGCGCGGTAGGCCTCCAGGCTTCCGTGGTAATCCAGGTGATCGGGGGTCACGTTCAGGAGCAGGGCCACCGAGGGATGGAACGTCTCGATCCACTGGAGCTGGAAGCTGCTCACCTCGACCACCACGTGGGTCTCGTCCCCGGGCTTCAGGACGTATTCCAGGAGGGGCGTCCCGATGTTCCCGCCGACGAAGGCCTTCCTTCCCCCGGTGGAGAGAAGCTCCCCCAGGAGGGCGGTGGTGGTCGTCTTGCCGTTGGTCCCCGTTACGGCGACGACCGGTTTGTCGATGTAACGAAACGCCAGCTCCAGTTCGCTCAGGACGGGAACGCCCTTTGCCGCCGCCCCGGCCAGGAGCGGATGGGACGGGGGCACGCCGGGGGAGGGAACGACGAGGTCGGTGTCCGGGGGAAGCGCGGGTCCGCCGGCGACGGAAAGCCCCATGGCGCCCATGGCGCGGAGAGCCTCCGCCCGCCGGGATTCCCCGTCGTCCCAGAAGAGGACCCTGGACCCCTTCCCGAGCAGAAACCGGACGGCGGCCTGCCCCGTCTTTCCGAATCCGACGACGAACACGTTCCGATTCCTCAGTTCCACAATGCCTCCCTACCGGAGCTTCAGGGTGCTCACGGCAATGAGCGCCAGGATGATCGAGATGATCCAGAAGCGGACGATCACCTTCGGTTCCGGCCAGCCCTTCAACTCGAAGTGATGATGGATGGGGGCCATCCGGAAGATCCTTTTTCCGTTGGAAACCTTGAACCATCCCACCTGGCAGATGACGGAGACCGTTTCGACGACGAAAATCCCCCCCACGATGGCCAGGAGGATTTCCTGCTTCGCCATGACCGCGAGCGTCCCCAGGCTGCCCCCCAGGGACAGGGACCCCACGTCGCCCATGAAGATCTGCGCGGGGTAGGTGTTGTACCAGAGAAATCCGATGCTGGCCCCGACCATGGCGCCGCAGAAGACCGTCAGTTCCCCCGTCCCCGGAACGTAGGGGATCTGGAGGTATCCCGCGATCCGGACGTTTCCGGCGAAGTAGGCCAACAGGAGATAGGTGGCGAAGCAGATGGCGGCTGGCCCGATGGCCAGCCCGTCCAGGCCGTCGGTGAGGTTCACGGCGTTGGAGGCGGCCACGAGCACCAGCACGGCGAAGGGCAGGTAGAACAGGCCCAGGTCCGGATGGAAGTGCTTGAAGAAGGGCACGGCCAGCGTGGTCGAGTACGCGGGCTGGAAGATCAACAGCGCGATGGCCGACCCGGCCACGAAGACCTGCCCGGCCAGCTTGGCGCGCGGGGAGATGCCCTTGTTCTGCTTCTTGACCACCTTGGTGTAGTCGTCCCAGAAGCCCACGGCCCCGAAGCCCACGAAGACATACAGCGTGAGCCAGATGTAGACGTTGGTCAAATCGCCCCAGAGCAGCACGCTGGTGACCAGCGACACGCCGATGAGCAGGCCGCCCATGGTCGGGGTGC
>DJVQ01000044.1 GCA_002441265.1 Syntrophaceae bacterium UBA6252 | reverse complement strand
TCCCCTCTACGATGCCTCGGTGCTCACCTCCAGCCGGGCCCTGGCCGACTTTTTCGAGGCCACGGTGGCAGAATGCGGGAAACCCAAAGGGGCGAGCAACTGGATCATGGGGGATTTCCTCGCCCACCTGAACCTGGAGCGGAAAGAGATCCCAGAAAGCCCCGTGACGCCCCAAACTCTCGGGGAGATGATCGGCATGATCGAGGACGGGACCATCAGCGGAAAGATCGCCAAGGAAGTCTTCGAGGAAATGTGGTCCTCGGGGAAACCGCCGGCCAGGATCGTCGAGGAAAAGGGGCTTGTCCAGATCACCGACACGGCATTTCTCGAACAGGCCATCGACGAGGTCATGCAGGCGAACCCGGGCCAGCTCGAGCAGTACCGTTCCGGGAAGGACAAGCTTTTCGGCTTCTTCGTCGGCCAGACGANNTCAACGAACTGCTGAAGAAGAAGCTCGCCCCGTAATGATACGGCCCATCGCCTGGACGGACGAGGGAATCGTCCTCCTCGACCAGAAGGCCCTCCCCGGAGAGGAACGGTACGTCACCTGCCGGACCTACGGGGAGGTCGTCGATGCGATCCGGGATCTCACCATCCGGGGGGCTCCCGCCATCGGCGTCGCCGCCGCCATGGGAATCGCCCTCGCCATGAAGGACCGGACCGGGGAAGACCCGGAAGGGGAAAGGTCCTTCTTCGGCGAGGTCTGCCGGGCGTTCGCGGCAAGCCGGCCCACGGCGGTGAACCTTTCCTGGGCGATCCGCCGGATGACGCGCCGGTTCGAGGAGGAAACCGGGAAAAATCCCGCCGGCGCGGGGATGGCCCTGGTCCGGGAGGCCCTGTCCGTTTTCGAGGAAGACATCCGCATCAACCGGGAGATCGGACGCCACGGAAAGGCCCTGATCCCGAACGGCGCCCGGATTCTCACCCACTGCAACGCCGGGGCCCTGGCCACGGCGGGGTACGGGACGGCCCTGGGGGTCGTCCGGGCGGCCCGGGACGAGGGGAAGGAACTCCACGTCTACATCGACGAAACGCGGCCCGTCCTCCAGGGAGCGCGGCTCACCGCGTGGGAGATGAAAAAGGAGAACATTCCCGCCACGCTCATCACCGACGGCATGGCCGGCTCCCTCATGGCCCGGGGGAAGGTCGATCTCGTCATCGTCGGCGCCGACCGGANNACGGCGACGCGGCCAACAAGATCGGGACCTACCCGCTCGCCGTCCTCGCCCGGGAGAACGGACTCCCCTTCTACGTGGCGGCGCCCCTGTCCACCTTCGACCCCTCCCTCCCCGACGGGAGCGGCATCCCCATCGAGGAGAGGGATCCCGGCGAGGTGAAGATCCTCTGCGGCCGCCCCGTCGCGCCGGAGGGGACGGCCGTCTGGAATCCCGCCTTCGACGTCACACCGAACCGGTTCATCGCGGCCATCGTCACGGAAGCGGGGGTTCTGCGGCCTCCCTTCGACGCTTCCATCGGGGCCTGTTTCACCCGGCCCGCCCGGTGGTAACCCCCGTGCTCTGCCTTTTCGATTTCGACGGCGTTCTCGCCGACTCCATGACCCTTTACGAGGGGATGGTCCGGACCTGCCTGGAACGGCTCGGCCACTTCTTCCTCCGGGACCGGGAGGACTTTCTCGACCTGTTCGAGGATAACTTCTACGAATCCATCGGAAAGCGGGGCGTGGACGTGGAGCGCTTCAACGAGGAGATCGGGAAGATACTTCCCTCCGTCGATTTCCGAAGGATCACGGCCGTCCCGGGGATGGCCGCCGTCCTTGCGGCCCTCCGGGAAAGGGACGCCCGGTGCGTCGTCATTTCCTCCAGTTCCTCCCGCGCCATCGAAGCGGTCCTGGCGAGGGAAGGATGGAGCGGATCTTTCGAAGCGGTTCTCGGGGCCGACTTCCTCCTGGAAAAGATCGCCAAAATCCGCCACGCCATCGCCCGGTGGCGAAGGGACGGGGAACCGGTGTTTTTCATCGGCGACACGGCGGGGGACATCCGGGAGGCCCGCGCGGCGGGCGTGCGGACGGTGGCCGTCACCTGGGGCTGGCACTCGGAGGAACGCCTCCGGGCGGCGGGACCCGACCGGATCGTCCGTTCCCCGGGGGACCTGCCGGCCCTGCTGGATCGCTGACCGAATCGACCCCGAAAAACGGGGACACTTCAGAAAACCAGGGACACTCCTTCTTCGGAAAAGCCGGGACACTTCCCGCANNTTTGGAAAAATACGGGAAGTGTCCCAGGTTTTTCCGACAGTTCCCTGGATTTTCCGACAGTTCCCTGGATTTCCATTGATTTTCACGGGAAAGAAATTTACAATTCCAGAAAATCATTTGCTCTTCCGAGGGGTTTTCGACACGCAGCCCGTTGTCTCCCAGGTCCTCCTTCTTTCGGCCCGTGGAGGAACCGGGAACCCTCCATCGTCCCCCCTCCGGAAGAATGGGCCGCGGGGGCTGGAGCGGCACAGGGACGCAATCGAAAGGGGCGAGGAAAGGAGGCGTGATCATGAAAAGAACGGCATGGGTCCTTCTTTGCGCTGTTTTCATGATTGGCTGGGCGGCGGGACCCGTTGCGGCGGACCAGGTCGTCCAGATCCCCTACGCGGTGAAGACGGGAGGCTGGTCGACGGGAGTCGCCATCACCAGCCTGTCGAACATGCAGATCGAGGATCTTACGCTGGACATCGTCAAGGAAACGGGCGATCAGCACAGCTACCTCACCCAGTACCGGACGAACATGGGAAACCTGACCGCATACGCCATGATGGTGGGGTTCCTGGAAACCCTCTACGCGAAGACGCTGCCCGACGACCGTTTCTGGTGCGAGATCTGGCACACCGGTGCGGAAAAATTCGCAGTCACCGTCTTTGTCATGAACGTCACCACCGGCCAGGCGGAGGGCTTCGGCTTCTATCCCTTCTTCTCGACGTCCAAGACCCACACCTTCTCGGAGTACACGCCGCCCGGCGTCGTCATGGGAATCGACGTGGAATGACGGATATCGGGACCGTTGCGCGGCGCTGCGCCGCGGGCGGTCCCGTTCCACGGCATGCGGGAAGGCTCCCGGAACGCGCCGGGAGCCGCCCTGCCGCCGGCCCTCCCCGTCCCGGCGGGGAACAATCCTGTTGAAAAGAAGCGGCCTTGATGATATGTGAAGCCCTGTCAACCCGTTGCGATTCCCATGGGAATCGAAACCCTCCGGGAATCCATAGAGGAGCGGCTTCATGAAGAAAGCCTTCATCACGGGCATTACCGGCCAGGACGGCTCCTACCTCGCCGAGTTCCTCCTGGCAAGGGATTACGAGGTCCACGGCCTCATCCGCAGGTCGAGCACCTTCAACACCGACAGGATCGATCACCTCTACAAGGATTTTCACGACCCCGGGGCCAGGCTCTTCCTCCACTTCGGAGACCTGTCCGTGTCGGGGCAGGTGATGGACCTGCTCAACGACCTGAAACCCGACGAGATCTACCACCTCGGCGCCCAGAGCCACGTCCGGGTGAGTTTCGACATGCCCGAGTACA
>DJVQ01000055.1 GCA_002441265.1 Syntrophaceae bacterium UBA6252 | reverse complement strand
GATTTTTTTCTTCGTCCCCGGACGGCTTTCGTCCTCCTCCTCGTAGGTGGAATAATAGTAGGGGGTATAGGCCTCGAACTCGGCGGCGCAGGTGTCCACGAGCTTGTACACCGGCAGGATCCGGCGTTCCTCCCGGAGCGCCCGGACCGCGCTTTCCGTCTTCCCGAGAAGGTCCCCGAGCTGTGCGTCGGAAAATCCGAATTCCTTGGCCCGGCGGAGAAGGGAATGGGGAATTTCCTTCTCGCCCGCCAGCGATTCCAGTTCGTTCTCCAGGTCCACGATCTCCCGGAGGTTGTGGAGAAACCATGGATCGATCGCCGTCAGTTCGGCGATGCGACCGACGGTCATCCCCGTTTTCAGGGCGTGGCGGATGTAGAAGATCCTCTCAGGCGTGGGCCTCACGAGCCGGGGTTCGAGCTGCTTCGGATCGATCTTCCTTTCCGACTTCCGGTCCAGGCCGGCGATGCCCGTTTCGAGCCCCCGGAGTCCCTTCTGGAGGGCTTCCTTGAAGGTCCTCCCGATGGCCATGGTCTCCCCCACCGATTTCATGGAAACGGTGAGGGTGTCGTCGGCGTCGGGGAATTTCTCGAAGGCGAACCGGGGAATCTTCACCACGCAGTAGTCGATGGTGGGCTCGAAGCACGCCGGCGTCTTCTTCGTGATGTCGTTGGGAATTTCATCGAGGGAATATCCCACGGCGAGTTTCGCCGCGATCCGGGCGATGGGGAATCCCGTGGCCTTGGAAGCCAGGGCGGAGGAGCGGGAAACCCGGGGATTCATCTCGATGACCACGACCCGGCCGTTGCCGGGGTGGACGGCGAACTGGATGTTCGACCCTCCGGTGGAGACGCCGATCTTCCGGATTACGGCGATGGAGGCGTTCCGGAGGACCTGGTACTCCCGGTCCGTCAGCGTCTGGGCCGGCGCCACGGTGATGGAATCCCCCGTGTGGATCCCCATGGGGTCGAAGTTCTCGATGGAACAGACGATGACCACGTTGTCCTTCTGGTCCCGCATGACCTCGAGTTCGAATTCCTTCCATCCGAGGACCGACTCCTCGATGAGGATCTCACCGATCATGCTCTGTTCCATCCCGAACTGGGCGAACCGTTCGAACTCTTCCTGGTTGTAAACGATGGAACCGCCCGTGCCGCCGAGGGTGAAACTGGGCCGGATCACCACGGGAAACCCCAGTTCGGCGACGATGGCCCGTGCCTTCTCCATGGACCGGGCGATTTCGCTTCTGGGAACTTCGAGCCCGATCTCCCTCATGGCGTTCTTGAATTCGTCCCGGTCTTCGGCCCTGCGGATGGCCGCCCGGTCGGCGCCGATCATTTCCACGCCGTAACGCTCGAAGATTCCCTGCTCCGCGGCCTCGACGGCCGTGTTCAGGGCCGTCTGGCCTCCGATGGTGGCGAGCACCGCCTGGGGCCGCTCCCTGTCGATGATCTTCTCCAGCACCTCCACGGTGATGGGTTCCACGTAAGTCCGGTGGGCCATGTCGGGGTCGGTCATGATCGTCGCAGGGTTGGAATTGAGAAGGACGACCTCGTATCCCTCCTCGATGAGGGCCTTGCAGGCCTGGGTTCCCGAGTAGTCGANNGCCTGGCCGATGACGATGGGACCGGAGCCGATGATCAGAATCTTTTTCAGGTCGTTCCGTTTGGGCATGGAAGGACTCTCACTCCCACTCGATGGTGCTGGGAGGTTTGGTGCTGATGTCGTATACCACGCGGTTCACCCCCCTCACTTCGTTGATGATCCGCGACGAAATGCGGCCGAGGACCCCGTAGGAAACGGGAACCCAGTCCGCCGTCATGCCGTCCAGGCTGGCCACGATACGGAGCGCCACAACGTTCGCGTAAGTCCTCCCGTCTCCCATGACGCCCACGCTTTTCACGGGCAGAAGGACGGCAAAGGACTGCCAGATGTCATCATAACCCTCGTAGGTGACGATCTCCTCCTGGACGATGCGGTCCGCCTTCCTCAGGATTTCCAGGTTTTCCTCGGTCACCTCGCCGAGGATCCGCACGGCCAGTCCCGGGCCCGGGAAGGGCTGGCGGTTGAGAAGCCTGGCCGGAAGGCCGAGCTCCCTGCCCAGCCGCCGGACCTCGTCCTTGAAAAGATACCTAAGCGGCTCGACCAGCTCAAAGGGAAGGTCCGCCGGCAGCCCGCCCACGTTGTGGTGGCTCTTGATGGTCGCCGACGGCCCCCCGTGGGGGGACCGGCTTTCGATCACGTCGGGGTACAGGGTTCCCTGGGCAAGGAACCGGGCATCCTCCACGTTCATCGCCTCCCGGTGAAAGATCCTGATGAAGGTCTCCCCGATGATTTTTCTCTTCGTCTCGGGATCGGTGACCCCCCGGAGGGCATCGATGAAATTCTTCCGGGCGTCCACGATCTCCAGGGGAAGGGGGTAGTGCTCGGTGAAAAGGGACCGGATTTCCTCCACCTCGTTGCCGCGCAGCAGTCCGTTGTCCACGAAGATGGCCCGCATCCTGTCCCCCACGGCGCGGTTCAGAAGGGCGGCCACCACGGAGGAATCCACCCCTCCCGACAGGCCGCAGATGATCTTCGAGGTTCCCGTGGTGCTGCGGATTTCCTGGATCGACTGTTCGATGAACTTCGTCATGGTCCAGCCGCCGGAGCAGCGGGCGACCTTGTAGAGGAAATTCCGGAGGATGTCCATGCCTTTCGGCGTGTGAATCACCTCCGGATGGAACTGGACGCCGTAGATCCGTCTTTCCCCGTCGCCCATGGCGGCGATGGGGCAGTTCCCCGTCCCCGCCAGGACCTGAAAGCCTTCCGGGACCTCGACGACGTGATCGCCGTGGCTCATCCAGACCTGGAGGCTCCGGTCCATCCCCTCGAAGATTCCCATCCGGTCTCCCACGTCGATCCTGGCGGACCCGTATTCGCCGCCGCTTCCCTTTTCCACCTTGCCCCCGAGCATCAGGGCCGCAAGCTGCATGCCGTAACAGATCCCCAGGATGGGAAGACCGAGATCGAAAATGGCGGGATCCAGACTCGGGTGCCCCGGATCGAGGACGGAAGCGGGCCCGCCGGAGAGGACAAGCGCCCTGGGGCGCCTCTCCCGGAGTTCACCGGCGGAAAGGTCGTGCCGGACAAGCTCGCAGTAAACCCCGAGTTCGCGGATCCTTCTCGCGATAAGCTGGGTGTACTGGGACCCGAAATCGAATACGGCGACAAATTCCGTCATGGCCCGGTCATCCTTTCCCTTTTCGGGTCTTCATGAGTTCCATGAACTGATCGAACAGGTACCGGCCGTCATGGGGTCCCGGTCCCGCTTCGGGGTGAAACTGGACGGAGAAGGCGGGAAGCCGCCTGTGCCGGATCCCCTCCGCGGTCCCGTCGTTCAGGTTGACGTGGGTGACTTCCACTTCCGCCGGATCCAGGGTGGCGGCATCCACGTTGAAGCCGTGGTTCTGGACGGTGATCCCGATGACGTCCCGTTTCAGGTCCTTCACCGGCTGGTTTCCGCCGTGGTGGCCGAATTTCAGCTTGTACGTCCTCCCGCCCAGGGCGAGTCCCAGGAGCTGCTGTCCCAGGCAGATACCGAAAACGGGGGTCGTCCCCCCGTCGAGAATCTCCCGTGCCGCCTTGACGGCAAAATCGAGCGCCTCCGGGTCTCCAGGCCCGTTGGAGAGAACGACGCCGTCCGGTTTCATGGCCAGGACCTCCGCCGCCGTGGTCCGGGCGGGCACCACCATGACGGAACAGTCTCTCGCGGCGAGCTGGTCCAGGATGCTCCGTTTCACGCCGAAATCGAACACCGCCACGCGGCGGCCGCGGCCCGCACTGTACTCATAGGGCTTCCCGCAGGACACCTCCGTCACCAGGTCCCGGCCCACGAGGCCGGGGGAATTCTTCGCCTTTTTCACGAGGCTCGCGGGATCCCCGTCCTCGGTGGAAAGAACCGCCTTCATGGCTCCGGCAAGACGGATGTGCCGCGTCAGGGCGCGGGTGTCGATCCCCTCGATGCCCAGGATGCCGTACTTTTTTAGACAGGCGTCGAGGTCCGTTTCGGAGCGCCAGTTGCTGGTGATCCCGCTCCGTTCCCGGATGACGAATCCGCTCAGCCAGAAGGACCTCGATTCCTCGTCCTCCCTGTTGAGCCCGTAATTCCCGATGAGAGGGTTCGTCATGGCGACGATCTGCCCCCGGTACGAGGGGTCGGTGAGCACCTCCTGGTACCCCGTCAGGCTCGTGTTGAACACGACCTCGCCGTCGCATTCCCCCGACGCGCCGAAGGAAACGCCTTCAAAAACCCTTCCGTCTTCCAGTGCAAGAAATGCTTTTTTCATGGATGTTTCGACCTGTCCTCCATCCCCCTCCGGGCCGCCTTCTATATCACGGAACGGGAAAGATTCCTACTCCCTTTCGACCCCCGATCCGCAGCAGGCGAAACGGTCCTTCTCGTAGGACGCCGGGACCTCCGTGGGATAGTTCCCGGTGAAACAGGCGGTGCAGTAGCTTTCCCGGTCCCGCACCGCGTCGAGCATCCCGTCCACGGTGAGATAGGCCAGCGAGTCCGCCCCGATATACCGGCGGATCTCCTCCACCGAGTGGGAAGCGGCGATGAGTTCCTTCTTCTGGGAGATGTCGATGCCGTAATAGCACGGGGACACGATGGGCGGGGAACTGACCCGGACGTGGATCTCCGAGGGACCCGCCTTCCGGATGAGCCGGACGAGCTTCTTCAGCGTCGTTCCCCGTACGATGGAATCCTCCACGAGAACGACCCGCTTGTTCTTCAGGACCCCGGACACGGTGTTGAACTTGATCTGGACGTCCAGGTCCCGCTCCTTCTGGTCGGGGGAGATGAATGTCCTGCCCACGTAGTGATTCCGGATCAGCCCCAGCTCGAACCGGAGGCCCGATGCCTGGGCGTACCCCAGGGCGGCCGTGTTGGCCGAGTCGGGCACGGCGATGACGATGTCCGCCGGCGCCGGGGCTTCCATGGCCAGTTTCTTCCCGAGCATCCGCCGGACCTTGTCCACCTTTTCGCCGTAGATGATGCTGTCGGGACGGGAAAAGTAAATGAACTCGAACACGCAGAAGGATTTCCGTTCCGCCGGCGGAAGCAGGTGGGATTTCATCCCCCGGGGACCGACGACGATCATTTCCCCCGGTTCTATGTCCCGGACGTATTCGGCGCCGAGGATGTCGAAGGCGCAGGACTCGGAGGCGATCAGGACGGCATCGTCCTGCCTTCCCAGGCAAAGAGGCCTGAAGCCGTTGGGATCCCTGGCCGCGATGAGCTTTTTCGGGGTGAGGAAGAGGAAGCAGTAAGCCCCGACGAGCCGGGACAGACCGTCCCGGATCATTCCCTCGATGCTTTTTTTCCGGGACCGGGCGATGAGGTGCAAAACGATTTCGCTGTCCGAGGTGGTCTGAAAAATGGAGCCGTGCTGCTCCATGGCCGTTCTGAGTTCATAGGCGTTGACCACGTTCCCGTTGTGGGCGGCCGCGATCTGCCCTCCCTTGAAACGGATGACCAGAGGCTGGGCGTTGACGATCCCGGAAAGCCCCGTGGTGGAATACCGGTTGTGCCCGATGGCGGCCCGCCCGGTGAGCCTTTCCAGCTCCTCCCCGTGGGAAAAGACCGTGGCGACCAGTCCCACGCCCTTGTGAAGATGGAGAACCCCGCCGTCGGCGGTGGCGATGCCCGTGCTTTCCTGGCCGCGGTGCTGGAGGGAGTAAAGCCCCAGGTAGGTTCTCGCGGCGGCCTCGCCGCTCCCGAAGATTCCGAAAACGCCGCAGAAATCCTTCCGTCTGCAGGAAGGACAAAGCACGTCACCACATTGGTCGCTGAGGTACATGAAAGGAACTCCCTATCTCAAGCGGCGGAGCCGCTCAATGGCTTTATCCAGGCGGTCTTCGGGAAGAGTGAGGCTCATGCGGACAAATCCTTCGCCATTCGGCCCGAATCCGGTTCCCGGCGTGCTCACAATACCACATTCCTGAAGAAGACGGGAGGTAAAACTCATGGAGTCCGAACCGTCGGGGACCTTCATCCAGACGTAGAACGTGGCCGGAGGCGCCGCCACCTTCCACCCCGCTCCGTTCAGGGCGCCGACGAACCGGTTCCGGCGATTCTCGAAGACGGCCCGGATCCGCTCGACATCCTCCCGGCATTCCCTGAGGGCGGTTACCGCCGCCTCCTGGACGGGCAGAAAGATCCCCGAATCGAGATTGGTCTTCACCTGGGCCAGGGCGGAAATCACGTCCCGGTTCCCGGCGGCGAATCCCACCCTCCAGCCGGGCATGCAGAAGGTCTTGGACAGGGAATGGAACTCCACGGCAGTTTCCTTCGCTCCGGGTACCTGAAGGATGCTGGGCGCCTTTTTCCCGTCGAAGACGATCTCCGAGTACGCAGCGTCGTGGCAGAGGACGAAGCCGCCCTTCCGGGCGAGGCGGATCCCCTTTTCATAATCCTCGACCCCCGCGACAACCCCCGTGGGATTGGACGGATAGTTGAGCCAGAGCATCTTCGTCTTCGCCGTCACGAGCTTCTGCAGGGATTCCCCGTCCGGGAGAAACCCGTTTTCCTCGTAAAGGGGGAAGTACCTCGGCACGGCCCCGGCCAGCGTCGCCCCGGCGGTGTAGACGGGATACCCCGGATCCGGGATCAGGACCTCGTCCCCGGGATTGAGAAGGGCAAAACAGATGTGACCGATTCCCTCCTTCGATCCCAGGAGCGGGAGGACCTCCCCGTCGGGGTCGAGTTCCACGGCGAAACGGTCCCGGAACCATTCGGAAAAGGCCTCCCGGAGCTTCCGGATGCCGCTGTAGGACGAATAATGGTGCGATCCCGCCTCCCGGGCCGCCGCTGCGAGGCGGTCGACGATCTTCGCGGGGGTCGGGACGTCGGGGTCCCCGACGCCGAGGTCGATTACGTCCACTCCCCGGGAGAGGGCTTCCGATTTCATCCGGTCGATCCGGGCAAAGAGGTACGGCGGAAGTTCCCTGAGCCTGTCGGCCATGAGGTTCATCATTGATTCGTCATCCTTTCCTTATTCTTGACGGCTTCGTAAAAAGCCCATNNATGGAGCTTTTTACTTTGCCGTTCGTAAAAGTGTTGAAGCGGCCTTTTTACGAGTTCGTCATTCTTCAATCTCCCCCTGGAAGACCCATTCCACGGCCCCCCGGAGACGGACGGACTCGAATACCGGTCCATTCTTCCGGAAGTCCACCCACAGGGTTCCGCCGGCCATTTCCACACGGATCGGGGGGGGACCGGCCTTCGTGATTTCGCTCGCGACGATGGCCGAGGCGGCGGCCCCGGTGCCGCAGGCAAGGGTCTCCTCCTCGACGCCCCGCTCGTACGTCCGCACCCGGATGTGTCCCGGCCCGGCGATCTCGACGAAGTTCACGTTCGTGCCGGCGGGTTCGAAGACCGGGTGGTACCGGACGGCCCTTCCGATGTTCCGGATGGCGTCCCCGGGACAATCCTGGAGCGGGCCCTCGAAAATGGGAAGCTGGCGGAACGCCTCGGCGAAAAGAACGGCATGGGGCACCCCGGAATTGGCGAAAAAGGCATTGAACACCATGTTGTTCCCGATCCCGAGCTTCAGGTCCCTTTTCAGGTCCTTCACATCGGTGAGGCGAACCGTCACGTCCCGCCCGTCCACCTCGGCCTCGATGGATCCCGCAAGGGTTTCGAAGACCATGGACGGCCCGGCGATTCCCTTTTCCATGGCATAGGACGCCGCGCAACGGGAACCGTTTCCGCACATTTCCGCCTCGCTCCCGTCGGAGTTGAAAATCCGGAGGCGGAAATCCTCCCGTTCGCTCGCTTCCAGAACGAGGAGCCCGTCCGCCCCGATTCCGGTTTTTCGCCTGCACCACCGGCGGGCATCCTTCGGCCATTCCCGGACAAGTGCGCCGTCCAGGTTGTCGACGACGATGAAATCGTTCCCGTGGCCGCACATTTTCGTAAACGCCACGGGGGTCCCGCTCCTTTCCTCCATTGTCACCTCTTTTTCCATTGCACGCTTCCGTCGGACAGATTTCGATCCTTCCATCCCGGCGGACACCAGGACATCAACGAACACACCTTTGCAACCTTCATGCCGAAAAAACGTGGATTTCGGGAGGAACCGGACCCGCCGTTTCGTCCGTCCCCGCAGCCCCCGGAATTCTTTCAGACCCCGGTCCGAAAAGAAAGAAGACAGGCGGGACCGGCACCGGCGGGAAGCCGGAATGTGGGCCCCAAAATAATACATTCCCGTAGGAATCGGCGAACAATAGTTACCGTCCCGTCAGATTCGACGGGCATTCCAACACTTTTCGTCGTTGACAGAGGTGCCCTTTTCCGATAGCGTTCAACCTGGACGGCTTCGTAAAAAGCGCTGGTTTGATTTTTTACGGGTTCATCAACCCTGACACCCCAAGGAGGTTGAAGCACCGGTGAAACGGATCCTTTCCATCTTGCTCATGTTTTTCGCCCTGATCGCATTTCCCCCTCCCGTCATGGGAGACGAAATCCTCGACCTGAAGGAAAAGATCATCGACCTTCAGAACCGGGGAAACCTGGGGTTCCAGAACTTCACCCTGTGCTCCAAGATTTTCGGTTTCGGGTCCTACGTTCCCCTGGAACAGCCCGTGATGGACAAAAACGGCGGCCTCCTCGTGTATTACGAGCCTTCCAACGTCTATACGAGCAGGAAAGAGGGACTTTACGAGATCTGGTACACCCAGGACATGATCCTCCTGGACGGGAAGGGAGAGGTCATCCAGGAATGGAAGGACATCCTGGAATTCCATTACACGACGCGAAAGCCCGTTCTCGACCTCTTCGCCCGGAACAGCCTCGATCTCGGGGGACAGCTCCCGCCGGGCACTTACGGATTCAAAGCCGTGATCAAGGACAAGCTGGCGGACAGAAAGGCGGAGCATACCGTCACGTTCGAAATCCGCTGATCCGATCCCCGCGGGCATGGGAGAAACCCGATGGAACTTTTCGATGCCGTCCTGAACCGGAGAAGCTGCAGAAAATTTCTGGCGAGGCCGATCCGGGAAGAGGACATTTCGAGGATTCTCGAAGCGGCGTCCTGGGCGCCTTCCCCGGCAAACAATCAGCCCTGGGAGTTCATCGTCGTCCGTTCCCCCCATCTCCGGGAGAGGATTCTCGCGGCCGCAGAATCCTGCAGGAAGCGGCTCTCCGAGAGAAGCGGCTGGAAGTGGATCGACCGGTACTCCCTGGAATTCCTGAAAGAGGTCCCCGTCCTGATCGCGGTGTCGGGGATCCCGGAAAAATCGGGGGCGGACCTTTTTCTCGAGGAGGGGGCCGGTCTCGGGTACCAGCAGGCCTGCGCCGCGGCGATCCAGAACATGCTGCTGGCCGCCCACGATCTCGGACTCGGAACGTTGTGGTTCAGCCTCTTCGAGAAGAAAGACCTCCGGGAGATCCTGGGAATCGGTGCGGACAGGGATCCCATCGCCCTTGTCTGTCTCGGGGTGCCGTCGGGCCCCCCGATGAAAACCCCGAGGAAGAGCCCGGGAGAAAAAACCCGGTATCTGTAAAACCGGGAGACAGGAAAAGCCCCTCCTCCCCGTAACCCGGCAACGCCGCCCCCGATCCGCGCCCCTCGGCCCCGTTCCCGCATCGAGAAAGCCCTCCCCGTCGCCGCCCGTTTCCCGGCGGCCGGGACCGTTCCCGTCACGTTGCCCCATGCCCGCCGGCAATTGCCAACCTCTCCTGCCAACCCCCCTGGGCCCTTCTTTTTCCGATCAATAGATATCACATAAAATCAGACACATGCATTTTGGCATATTAATTGCCTTATAGCGGTGAAGATGCAGGGCGTTTCGGGAAAAATCGACGGATGAAAGCGAGGGACGGGTTCGGGAAGGATTCGTCCAAAGGATCCCGGAAATTCTTCCGGGACCGGAAAAACGGCAGAGGGCCGGGCGGACCGGTTTCCATGGCACGCCTCAGGAAAAAGAAATATCCATGGCACCTGGATCAGGCCCGGGGAACGGTGGAAAGCCTCTGGAAGGAGTATAAGCGGCTCATGGAGGAGTACATGGAGCTGCTGCAGCGCTTCCGGAATCTGGAAGGCCGTGCGGAGGGGACCCCGGAACGGAGACAAGGGGCCCTCCATGTCCGTGAGGCCCCTCCCGGGTGGGGCTTCACGCCGTGCGGAAGACGGGACCCGCCGGGAACGGACGGGCAGGAACGCTGAAACGCGCCTCTCCCTGCGGTGACCGATTCCATCTGCGGAAAACATCAGGAGGAAGAACCACGCCATGACCGTCACAAACAAGCCATGGGAGAGCGGGAAGGCAGCGGGCCCCTCGGGGGAAAGCCGTCGGGTCCCGGCGAAAAAGCATCCGCCGGCCTGCCCCCGTCGGCACGCCGTCCCGGTTCGCATCTCATCGGTCGTTCTCGACGTGGGGCCGGAGGACCTGCGGGAGTTCCTTCCCCTTCTGCGGACGGGATTCCTTTGCGAAACGATCAGGGAGCAGAACCTTGCCGCATTCCTCGTGGAGACGCTCGGTCTCGGAAATCCAGGCGGGATGGTCAGGGTGATCCTCGACGAGGAGCCGGTGGGCGACATCGGGAAGGCGACCCTCCGGGAGGGAGCGGTTCTCACCGTCGCGGCGGCGGTTCCGGGGGAGCGGGAACCCGTCCCGCCCGATGAAGGGCTCCTCCGGCCGTCGCAGGCGGACCGCCGGACCCGGACCGGGAAAGCCGGCCGCTCCGATCTCCGGGAAACATGCTTTGTCCTGTTGAAACTCTGCGGGATTCTCCTCCAGGAAAGGGGCGGTCCGATTCTCCGGAAGGGGGTCCTCATCGAAGGGAAAACGGTGGACGCCTGCTTTTGCGGAAGGGACCGGGAGTTCTTCCGCAGGGTGAGGCGGTTGCGGATCAGCGGGGAGGATGCCGATCCCGCCTGGCTGGGGAGCGGGGGGCCGGGACGTCTGTGCGACTGGATCCACCTCATCGTCCGGAGTCTGTGAGGCGTCCCCGGAAAAAGTCACGGTTCCGTTTTCCCTCCTGATTTCAATTTACAGCTCCTTAAAAATATTCTACATTATAGATGACGAAAAAGGATAAGGAGGGAACCACATGACTTACGTCAGGGACATACTGAACGGCAAGAGCAGCGAGGTCCACTCCATATCGGCGGACGCCACCGTCTATGAGGCCCTCAAATTGATGAGCGACAAGGAAATCGGCGCACTGGTCGTCATGGAGGGGGAAAAGGTGGTCGGCATTCTCTCCGAACGGGACTACGCCCGGAAGATCATCCTGAAGGGCAAGGCGTCCAAGGACACCCTGGTACGGGAAGTCATGTCGCCCCATCTGATCCAGGTGCGTCCGGAGAACACCGTGGAGGAGTGCATGATCGTCATGACGGGCAAGCACGTGCGGCACCTCCCCGTCTTCGAACAGGAAAAGTTTGTGGGAATCATCTCCATCGGGGACGTCGTGAAGTCCATCATTTCCAGGCAGGAACTCCTCATCGAGCAACTGAGCAACTACATCGCCGGAAAGTACACCTGAGCGAAGGCCGGCAAACACCGCAGGCGGCGCGGAATCCCGGGGCACCCGAACCCCCGGGGTCCGTGAAGCCGGGCTGTTTCAATTTCCCGCCGGGGCCTCCCGCCGGCCCCTCCTGAAGGACCCTTCCAACTCCTTGAATCCAGGGGAGATTTTCATCATGTTCCCTTTTTTCCCACGATCACGGAAAAAAAACGGTTGACAAAGGGATGCCGGGAGGCGTAAGTGAAAACTGACCGGTCGTTCGGTTCAAAGAGAACGGGACCTATGAAAGAAATCGCCCCGGACATGAAACAGAAAATCAAGTCGATCGCCATACAGCTTTTCTATCAGAAAGGATACCATGCCTGCAGCATCAGCAACATCGCCGAACGGGCGGGCATTCAGAAATCCAGCATTTACTATCACTACCTGAACAAGGAAGAGCTTCTGTACGGCATTCTCAAGGACACCATGGACGACCTGAACCAGAGCCTCGATGAAAGCCTGGTGAACGTCAAGGGCACGGAAGCGCGGCTCATCGCGATGATCCGGACCCATCTCAACTTCCACATGGACCGGCAGAAGGAGGTCATCATCTCCGATTCGGAACTGCGGGGGCTCACCTCCGACAACCTGAGGTCGGTTCTCCGGATGCGGGACGACTACGACCGGAAAATGAGGGACATCATCCGGGAGGGGATCGCCGAGGGGCTCTTCATCAACCGGGACCCCAGGGTCGTCGCCAACGCGATCATCACCATGTGCACCCAGTCCTCCCTGTGGTACAACCCCCGGGGAAATCTTTCGAAGGAGGAAATCATCGACATCTACACGAAAATCATTTTCGAGGGCATCCGGGACAGGAAATAGTTTTTTTGGCCGGACAATCTACCGACCGGTCGTTTTCCAACGGCACATCCATCATGCACCGCCGGACCCGGTAAGGCCCTTTTCAGATTCTGAAAAGCAGCACCGGGATTCCCCGCTTCGGGGAAATCCGCCAGATTCGTCGCTGAAGGAGGTATTCACCGGCACCTACGAAGACGTCGCCTTTTAGAACATTCTGAGCGCAGTGGCATTTTTTTTATCCGGGAAATCTACCGACCGGTCGTTATTTCCAGGGGATGGCTTGTCCCACAACCGGACGGAAAGGAACTTTTCCGGAACACAGCGGTCCCACCGGGATTCCCCGCTTCCGGGAAACCCGGCCAATTCAATGCAGGAGGTATACACAATGGGAGAATCGGTACTCTACAGCCGAAAGGGCAACGTGGGATTCATCACGTTCAACAGACCCCATCGGCTGAACGCGATCAACGAAGGGTTTCTCGACGATTTCATGGACGCCCTGATCCGGGCCGCCCGGGATGACGAGGCCGTCACGGTCGTCATGACGGGAGCCGGCGAAAAAGCGTTCTGCGCCGGCGAGGATCTCAAGGAAACCTCATCGGGAAAGAGCTTCCAGAAATGGATCACGGAAGCGGACAAACTTCAGGACGTCCAGAGGCTCACCCTCCGGCTGAACAAGCCCCTCATCGGCATGGTGAGAGGCTGGGCCGTGGGCGGCGGCTGCGAGTTCGCCCTGAGCTGCGACTTCCGCATTGCCGGAGAAACGGCGAAGTTCGGCTTTCCCGAAACGGGGATCGGCCTGACCATCACCCAGGCGGGGACGAAGCTCCTCACCCAGATCGTGGGTCTCGGAAAGGCGAAGGAACTGGCGTTCACCGGGGAATTCATCGACGCCGCGGAGGCGCTGCGGATCGGCATGGTCAATTACGTCTTCCCCGAAGCGGAACTGGAGCGGAAGACCCTGGAGTTCTGCGAAAAGATCGGCAAGCGGTCGCCCCTGTCCCTCCGGCTGACCCGGAGCGCCATCGACCTCGGCATGAGCTGCAGCTTCGACGAGATCCTGGAGATCGAGGCCGCCCACCTCATGGCCGTCGGCGGCGGCGGAAACGAGAAGTTCTTCCTTGAAAGAAGAATGCAGGAACACGGCATGAAAAAGGATTGACCGTTGGCGACCCTTTTTTTGCATTAATTGCCTACCGTCCGTTCGTTCTTATCTCTTCGCCGCGAGATCCGGAGAGGGATCGAACGGACGGAGGCCGAAAGGGTCCACCGAACCCGGTCCCGCTTGCGGAAGAACGGAATTCGGCATAAAAATTCAATTGAAGGGAGGCTTCACAACTTCTATGGAAAGCAATAATGGATCGAAACTGTGGATGATCATCATGTTCGGCGTGGCGGTGTTCTCCATGCATTTCGGGGCGTCCTGCATGCTGTGGCCGGTCACCTGGGGCCAGCAGAGCGGAAGCTCGGTGCTGCCGGCGGCCCTCGGAATCATGATCACGGCGATCATTTTTCCCTTTCTGGGGTATCTGGCCATCGTCCGGGGGGAAGGGTCCTTCTATGTCCTGGCAAGCCGGATCAACGACAAGTTCGCTTTCATTTTCGGGGGACTCACCGTTGCCGTTCTGGGGCCCCTTTTCGTCATACCCCGGATGAGCGCCGCCTCCTGGGACGCCATCTGCAAGATCGGAAACTGGAACTCCGACCAGATGCTTCCCGCCCTGATCTTCGCCATCGTGTATTATCTCATCACTTACTGGTTCCTCTTCAAGCTCGAGGAAGTGCTTCCCAAGATCGGGAAGTTTCTCGTTCCCGTCCTCATGGTCACCATCGTCGCGGTGGTCATCAAATCCCTGGCGAACCCCCTGTCCGAGTGGATGCCCAAGCTGTATTCCGAGGGCGGCTTCGCCTACGGCTTCATCAACGGGTACCAGACCATGGACCTGCCGGCGGCCCTGATCTACGGCGTCATCATCATCGCCGACCTGAAGGCCCATAAATTCGAAGGGCGCGAGCTGAGCAAGGGCCTCCTCCTCGTCGGCGCCATCGGTTTCGGCGTCCTCGCCGTGAGCCATTTCCTCCAGATGCTCGTCGGGGCTTCCACGGGCTATCTCTTCAAAGACGTGACCTACGCCAAACTGTACGCGACCATCATCCTCCAGCTCTGGGGCGTGGTGGGCGGCACCGTGTTCAACATCGCCCTCTTCCTCGCCGCGCTGACCAGCGCCGTCGGCCTTGCCGCGGGAACGGCCGCATACTTCGAAGAGGCGAGCCACAAGAAATGGTCCTATAAGAGCGTGGCCATCTGGACGCTCGTCATCAGCGCCCTGATCAGCTCCTTCGGCCTCACGACGATCATCAAGCTGACCGCCCCCATTCTCAGCCTCGTCTATCCTCCCTGCATCGCCCTCGTGCTCGGATACATCTTCTTCAAGACCAGGAACATCGGGACCACCGGCGGCGCCACGATCGTGGCCTTCGTCTGGGGCTGCATCGACTGCCTCATCGGGTACCTGGACGTCGCCAAGGTGGACACCAGCGGGATCAAGGCGCTCTACAACCTCATGCCCGGCGCCGATTACGGCCTGGCATGGATCCTCCCGACGGTCATCGGAGCGGTTATCGGCTACCTGATGTACGACAAGAAGCCCGTCGCCTCGGCGACGGCCGCCTGACGGCGCAGCCGCCGTTCCGGGCGCCAGGAAACGGAAACCATCTGACACAAACCGCACGATTCGTGCTTGACCGGCCCCCGGGCATCCTGAAAGGGATGCCCGGGACCGTGAACCCACCAAGGAGGTAACTATGGGTGGCGCATTGGAAGGGGTCAAGGTCATCGATCTGACCCACGCATACAACGGTCCTTTCTGCACCATGCATCTTGCCGATCACGGGGCGGAAGTTCTGAAAATCGAGAAACCGGGCGTGGGCGACATGACCCGGGAATGGCCGCCGATCAGGAACGGCGAGAGCGGCTACTACGCAGCCATCAACCGGAACAAGAAAAGCGTCTGCCTCGACATCACAAAGGATGGGGGAAAAGCGGTGTTCAAGTCCCTCGTGAAAACGGCGGATGTGGTGGTGGACAACTTCCGTCCCGGAACCCTGGACCGTCTCGGACTCGGTTACGATGTCCTGAAGGAAATCAACCCCCGGATCATCCTGGCGGAAAGTTCGGGGTTCGGCCAGTACGGGCCTCTCAAGGACAGGGCCGCCTACGACGTGGTCGCCCAGGCCATGGGAGGGTTCTGCGAGATGACGGGATCGCCCGACGGCCCCCCCATGAAATCCGGTCCCGCCATCGCCGACAACTACACGGGAACCTATCTCGCCCTCGGGATCTGCATGGCCCTTTTCCGGCGTGAAAAGACGGGGACCGGGCAGCGCGTGGACGTGGCCATGCTGGACACGATCTTCTCCATCCTGGAAAACGCCCTCCCCATCCTGGCCGTCAGGGGAGAGAGCCTGAGCAGGGTCGGGTACGTCGATCCGGCAACGAGCCCCTACGACCTGTTCCCCTGCAGGGACGGCCATGTGGTCATCGCGGCGGCGAACAACAACACCTTCAACCGGCTTTGCGAGGCCATGAACCGGCCCGACCTTCCCGGAAACGGAATGTTTTCCAACAACGACCTGAGATGCACCAACAGGGCGGAGATCACCGCCATCATCCGGGAATGGACGACGGCCCGGAACAAACAGGAGATCGAGGACTGCCTGAACGAAAAGGGCGTTCCCGTTTCCTCCATCTACTCCATCGAGCAGATCGCCCAGCATCCTCAGATCCAGGCCAGGGAAATGTTCGTCGAAGTCGATCACCCCACCCTGGGCCCCTTCAAGCTCCAGGGCGTCCCGATCAAGATGTACGGAACCCCGGGCGGGGTCCGAACCCCCTCTCCCCTGCTGGGGGAGCACACGGAGGAGGTCCTTTCCTCCATCGGGATCGGGCAGGCGGAGATGAAAGACCTGAAGACGAAGGGAATCGTGTAACCGGGCGGGCGTGAGGGGAGGCGGCCCCCCGCAAATCCTGTTCCGGGGACGTTCCGGCCCCTCAGGGGATATCCCTTCCCCGCGCCTCCCTCCTGTCGGAACGTCCCCGAATTTTTCCTCTTCTTTTACACCGCCAGGTCGATCTGCTGGACCGTGCCCACGGCGCCTTCGTTCCCGACGTAAATCCCCGTGGACCGGACGGATCCGAGGAGGGCATTCGAACGGTCCTTCACGTCGAACGGGGTGTCCAGGTTCGCCAGCGAAAGGGCTCCCACGCCGGCGTCGGCGAGGGATGTCAGGCCCGTCTCCCCGGAGCCCGCGCCGATCCAGACCTTCAGCTCGTCATAAATGCCGTCGTTCCCGTCGATCCAGCCGTTTCCGTCATCGTCGAAGGCGGCAAGCTCGGCAAAACCCCGGCCGGTCCGGGGTCCGAACAGCTCCCCCCCGTCCGTGGCCATTCCGTCGCCGTCCCGGTCGATGACGAGGTAGCCGCTGCCGCTCCCGAGGGAAGCGATGGACTCTCCCGACCCGTCTCCGTCCAGATCGAAGGAAAACCGCACATCGGCGAGATCCGCCGCATTGCCTCCGAAATTGATGACCAGGGGGTCCATGCGGGCCGCATCGCCCAGGCGGAGGGTCGTCGAAGATTCCTCGTACCGGTACCGGCTCATCTCCAGGGCCATGGAGAAACGGATCTCCCCGCCGTCGGCGGTACGGATGACGCCGGAGGCGGTAAATGCGGTTTCCTCCGCCTCGTAACGGGATTGGAAGGTATCCACCTCGATGCCCCAGCCCAGCGTTTCGGCCGCCTCCTCCTGCCCGGACGCCTCGTACGGCGTCCCGGACGTTCCGCCCGCGGTCCCCTCCTCCAGGCGAAGGACGTTCACCGCCCTGCCCGTCAGATGCTCGATGAGCAACCGGACGATTTCCAGCCTCGGCTCGACGAAACAGGTCTCTTCCACCACGATCCCGCTCGACAGGGTCACCCGGTCCTCCCCGCAAAGGGAAACCGGGGTCGCGGATGCGCCTGTCCCCTCGAAATCGGGCCGTTCGGAACCGATCCACATCCTTATGGTCGTTCTTTGCTCCTCCCGTTCCACCGACTGATGGCTGACGGCCAGCGTCATGTCCGACTGTGCGACGATCATGAACGTTTCTCCTCTCGGTCCTCCGGCGGGAGGAACGGCATCGGCCTTCCCTTCCCCCGGCCGGGGCGCAGGGGTTCTGAATCCTCTATCGGGAAAAACGGCGGGGAACTTGAGGAGGGCTCCCGGGCAAAGGCGCTTTCGTTTTGACAACGGGAATGGGAAGGGATAGAGTATTCCAAACGGAAATAGGAGGACGCCCGTGGAAAACAAGGTGATCATTTACGGGAAGGACGGCTGAGAGTATACCGCTGAAGCCAGGAAGGCTTTCGGAAACGAAGCGGTTTACAGGGACGTCCGGAAAAGCGGCTCCGACCTGGGGGAGATGCTCAAACTCTCCGGCGGGGCCCGGAAAGTACCGGTCATCTTGGAGGAAGGCAAGGTCCGGATCGGCTACGGCGGAACCTGAGGCATCTGACGAGCGGACCGTCGGTCCGCTGAATTCCCGTCACCCTTTCAGGAACCGCTCATTCCCCTCCCGGACGGTGAACCCCACGGAATCGAGATACTCCAGTATGGGGAGACCGATCATCCGGCCGTATCCGAGGACGTCCCCGCAGTCCCGGGGCGTCATGGAGCCGTGCGCCTCGATCCGTTCGCGGACCCGTTCCTTGATCCGGTCCAGGGCCCGGGCGGAGAGGTACCTTTCGTTCGACAGGGGAACGACGTCCCCCTGCCGGACGAGAAATCCCAGCACCGCCAGAATTTCATCCTGGTTCCGGACACCCCGGAACCGGTCGAGAATGCCGTGGAGGGTGGCGGGAACGATCCCGCACTCCTCCAGGACGGCCATGACTTCCCTGCCCACGATCTCCCGGAGCGCCGCCTGCCGTTGAAGAAAGGCCGGCGTCGCGAATCCCCTCTTCCCGGCCGCCAGTCTCCCTTCCCGGACCAGCTCCCCCAAGAGCCGTTCCAGGAGAACGGGGTCCACGGAACGCCCCAGCAGCGATGCAATGGACGCCGCCGTCTCGCATTCCTTCACGATGCCGTTTCCCAGCGCGCTTTCCACGATGCCCGGAAGGGAATCCTTCACCCTCGCGGCGTGGGCGGCGCTTCCGTAGCGCCCCTCCGAAATCCGGACGAGCAGGCCTTCCGACACCCCTTTTTCCAGTTCCCCCTCGATCGTTGCGCGGGAGATCCCCGTGAGCGGGGCGAGATCACCGGGAGCGAGAATCCGTTCCGGGTGCGCCGACAGGACGGCCGAAATCGTCCGGCCGGTGTCCCCCGACTGGAGGGCCCTCAGGATGGGAACCAGCCGGTCGCCGTGGACCCGGCGGAATTTGACGCCCGTCGTCTCCAGGACCCTCCCCCCGCCCAGGATCCGGTGAACGTTCATCGGAAGGATCACGAACCGGTCCCGGGGCAGCGCGCCCAGAGGATCGGCCAGCCGGAGCTGGGCGAGACCCTTTTCCCCAGGCGGGATCTCCTCTCCGCCGATCACCACCGCCAGGGCCCCCGTCAGGGCAGTGCCGAGGCACACCCTGACCCGCATCCCCGTTTTCAGAGCCTGCGGCGCCCCGGGAATGATATGAAGTTCCACGTTCAGCATCGTCGCGCCGGAAAGGGACCCCGGTTCGGCCAGGACCATCCCCCGGGAGATCCCCTTCGAAAAACCGCCTTGAAGGCTCATGCCGACCCGAAAGCCCGCCCCCGCCGCCTCGACGGCATCATGATGGGTTTCGATGGATCGGACCCGGAGGACGTCCCCCGCCGGAAGGAGCGCCACCCTGTCCCCCTTGCGGACAGAACCGGAAAGCACGGTGCCGCTCACGACGGTGCCGAATCCCTTGAATATCCGGATCTGGTCGATGAAGAGCCTGAACGGGAGCCCGGTCCCCTTTTCCGGCCGGGTCCTCTCCGCGAGCGTTTCGAGGGCGGCCACGATTTCGGCAAGGCCCCCGCCGTCGAAACCGGAAAAAGGAAGGATGGGACTTCCCTCCAGGAAAGTGCCTTCAACCAGCTCCTGGATTTCCAGGGAAGCGAATTCGGCGGTCTCCCGGTCCACCAGATCGACCTTGCTGAGAACGATGAAACCGGACCGGACGCCCAGATAGCGGAGCAGCCACAGGTGCTCCCGCGTCTGGGGCATGACGCCGTCGTCGGCGGCGACGATGAGGACGGCGGCGTCCACGGCGCTCAGCCCCCGGAGGGTGTTCTTCATGAAATCGGTGTGGCCGGGAACGTCGATGAGCCCGATCCTGGCGCCCGACGGAAGGAGGAGCGGGGCGACGCCCGATTCCATGGAAAGGCCGCGCCTTTTCTCCTCCTTCATCCGGTCCGTGTCGACGCCCGCCAGATGACGGACCAGCGTCGTCTTGCCGTGATCGACATGGCCGGCGATCCCGACGGTGAGATATTTTCCCGCGTTCATCGTTTCCCGGAATTCCGATGCGGACAGGGGGACGGGGCCCCGGCAGGAAGGATTGTCCGATGAAATGGAAGGGGCAAGGGGAATCGAACCTCCTCCTCGTGGTTCAGACGAGGCCGGCGGATTTGAAGTCCGCGGGGTGCCCAGCACCATTGCCCCTGACTCCCGACACCGTCCCGCCCATGGGGGGATTCGTCCGCTCCCCCGTCGCTGCCCGCCCATTGCCACGGTCGAACCGATCTTCCCCGGCCAGGAGGGCCGCGCCGAGGGCGCCCGCGAACTGGGGGCCGGAGGGAACAAGAATGCGCCGGCCCAGTTTTTCCTCCAGGAGGTCGCACATGCCCGGGTTTCGCGCCACCCCTCCGGTGAAGACGATGTCTCCCGCCGGAGAGACGCGGCCGAGCATGCCGGCGACCCGGCGGACGACGCTCAGGTGCAGCCCCCTGGCGATTTCCCGGCGGTCATGCCCACGGGCGATGAGGGAGGTAACCTCCGATTCGGCGAATACCGTGCACATGCTCGAAATATGAAGCTCCCTTTCCGCGAGCAGGGATTCCCGGCCGAACGTGTCCATGTCGAACCCCAGCGTGCCGGCCATGACCTCCAGAAATTTCCCCGTGCCCGCGGCGCAGCGGTCGTTCATTTCGAACTTTTTCACGCGGCCGTCTTCGGTGAGGGCGATGGCCTTGCTGTCCTGCCCGCCGATGTCGAGCACCGTCCCGGCATGGGGAAAGAAGGCCCGGGCACCCCGGGCATGGGCCAGGATCTCCGTGACCGTGGGCGCATCGTAGGCGATCTCGAACAGGCCCCGGCCGTAGCCGGTGGCCACGATACGGTCCCAGACGACGCCCTCCATGAGCTTTCCCGCCTCCGCCAGGGGATCGAAACCGGAGTCCGCCTGAAGGCTGTGGACGATTCCTCCCCCGCCGTCGAGCACGACGAGTTCGATGGTCCGCGAACCGATGTCGATCCCTGCGAAAAGCATGCTTTCCATGACGGCCAGCAGGCTATCTCAGTTGCTCGATGAAAGCCTGTATCCGCGTCTTCAGCTGTCCCGCGTCCTCCATGCCGTAATCGGTCTCGATGCGCAGGGTCGGAATACCCTCTTTCTCCAGGGCCGTTTCGACGGGAATGGATTCCATCAGGTAGGGCTGGCAGAATTGCAGGCCGTAGTGGATCACGCCGTCCGCCCCGCAGGCGGCGGCCATTTCCCGGATGTGGCCGAGACGGTCCGGGTTGGGCGTGAAAATGGCGCAGTCCACCTGGAAATAACGATCCACGATGGCCTCCATCATCTCCTCCACCGTCTCCCCGGAATCATCCGTGAGGTTCCGGGTGCCCCGTTCCCCCACGCAGGACTCCTCGCCCACGATGACCGCGCCGGACGTTTCCACGAGGAAGGGCAGCTTCCAGTTGGGAACCGCCTGGGGACAGCCGGACAGAAGGATGCGGGGCGTTTTCCCGGGGAAAGCGCCCTTCTTTTCAGCAATCCGCCGCTCCAGTTCGTCGCAGATCCCGTTCACCGAATCGGTAAACCGCGCCGGATTGTCGTAGAAGAACACCTGATTGGCCAGAAGCGCGTCCAGCCCGGAGATGGGAGCGGGATCGGCCCTGCGGAGGGACGAAAGGCAATGAATCGCGGCGCGCTTGGCGTTCACCGTCTTGATCGCCTTTTTCAGCGTTTCCGCCGTGACGGGAACGCCGGTAAGTTTCTCCGCGGCGGCCCTGAAACGTTCGTATTCCGCCTTCAGGAGTGCCCGTCCCTGCACCGACTTGACCTGGGGCAGATCCATCACGTGGAGGTTCCCCACCAGGCCGCCCAGGGTTTCATAAGCCTTCTTCTTGCCGTCGCACGTGTTTTCCCCGACGACCATGTCCGCGCTTTCCAGATAGGGGCAGACCCGGCCGAGCTTGAACCCGAAGGACGATTTGATGAGGGGACAGGTGTTGCGGGGCAGCAGCCTCTCCACCTCCTCCATGGCGAAATCGGCTCCCGAGCACAGCCCCACCAGGCTGGCGTTCGCTGCGAGGACGATCTCCTCCGGCACGAAGACGCAGTAGGACCCGATGATTTTACGCCCGCTCTTCTTCTCGTCCAGAAGCTCCCGGATGCGCAGCCCGTGGACCTCGCTCATGACGAAATCGAAATAGGCCATCCCCTCGGGACGATTCTTCTGCGACAGGAAAATGTCCCGGTAGGCGTTCCCCAGAACTCCCAGAAGGACGTCGTGGGCGGCCAGGTCAAGTCCCAGGTCCCGCCACATGCCGCGATAATCCTCACCCATGATGCTCTCCTTTCTCCCTGGAAACGGGGTCGCCGGAAAGGCGCCCCTTTTGCCCGCTCCCGGCGGATCCTTCTCTTCTCCCGAGCCTTGGGAAAGCGCTCCCGGAGCCACACCCGCCAGGGTACGGTGTTTTATAGCATTCGTATTAGTTATATGTCTAATTCTTATTAAGCATTTTTATATTCCGCGGATCGCCTCCGGCTATCGCCTGGGAGACGCCCGTTCCCGGTCACGGAAGGATCCCGTGCCGAGGGGTGCCGGGACCCCGCGACGGCGGGGATTGCCGTCCCCCGCCTTCCGTGGTATGTTCGACTCCCCGGAACGGCCCAACCCGTTGGGAAAAGAGGGAATCGCCGGGCAACCAACCGAAAAAAGGACGACCCTTTTCATGGACGAATCGAGATGCGAGAAAATCGCCCTGGAGCTCGGCCTCGGGGCACCCCAGGTCCGCGCGGCGGCCCGCCTCCTGGAGGAAGGAGCGACGATCCCCTTTATTGCCCGTTACCGGAAGGAAATGACCGGATCGCTGGACGAGGTCGCCGTCGCCGCCGTCCGGGACCGCATGCAGAAGCTCGCCGAACTGGAGACCCGCAGGGAAGCCGTCCTGAAATCCCTGGAGGAGAGGAATCTTCTGACGGACGACCTGAAGGAGAAGATCTCCGCGGCGGAATCCCTGGCCGTCCTGGAGGATCTCTACCTGCCTTTCCGGCCCAAACGGCGGACCCGGGCCATGATCGCCCGGGAAAAGGGCCTCGAACCTCTGGCCGCCTGGATCCTCGCCCAGGAGGGCGGAGACCCCGAACTGGAGGCGGCCTCCTTCGTCGATCCCGCGAAGGAGGTCGGATCGGTGGAAGAGGCGCTCGCCGGGGCCCGGGACATCATCGCGGAACAGATCAGCGAGGACGGGGGAGCGAGGGACCGGATCCGCCGCCTTTTCTTCGACAGGGGAACGGTCCGCTCCAGGGTGGTTCCCGACAGGGAGACGGAAGGGGCCAAATACAGGGACTACTATGACTGGCAGGAACCGGTTTCCTCCGTCCCGTCGCACCGGCTCCTCGCCATGCGCCGGGGCGAACGGGAAAACATGCTGACCCTCCGTATGCTTCCGCCGGAGGAGGACGCCCTCGCCGTCCTGGAATCCCTTTTCGTCCGGGGGACCGGGAAGGCGGCGGAGCAGGTCCGGACGGCGGTCCGCGACGGCTACCGGCGTCTTCTCTCGGGCTCCCTGGAAACGGAGGTGCGGCTTGCCACAAAAAAGAAGGCCGACGAAACGGCCATCCGGGTGTTCGCGGAGAACCTCCGCCAGCTCCTCCTGGCCCCCCCGCTGGGACAGAAGTCCGTCCTGGCCCTCGACCCCGGCTTCCGGACGGGCTGCAAGGCCGTCTGCCTGGACCGCCAGGGGAAGCTCCTCCACCATGAAACGGTCTACCCCCTGCTCTCCGAAAAAAGCCGGCGGGAGGCGGCGGACAGGGTCCGGGATCTGTGCCTCCGTTTCGACATCGAGGCGATCGCCGTGGGCAATGGAACGGGAGGCCGGGAGACGGAGTCCTTTCTTCGATCCCTGGCGCTTCCGCCCGGGATCCCCGTCGTCATGGTGAACGAAAGCGGGGCCTCCGTCTATTCGGCCTCCCAGGCGGCCAGGGAGGAATTCCCCGGCGAGGACGTCACCGTCCGCGGCTCCGTTTCCATCGGCCGACGCATGATGGACCCCCTCGCGGAACTCGTCAAGATCGACCCGAAGTCGATCGGCGTCGGCCAGTNNGGCCAGTACCAGCACGACGTGGACCAGGGGGACCTGAAGGCCTGTCTCGACGACGTGGTGGCAAGCTGCGTCAACGCCGTGGGCGTGGAGGTGAACACGGCAAGCCGTCATCTCCTCTCCTACGTGTCCGGGCTTGGACCGGCCCTGGCGGAAAACATCGTGAAGCACCGCGACGAACAGGGCCCGTTCCGTTCCCGCCGGGAGCTGATGAATGTCCGCCGTCTCGGTCCGAAGGCCTTCGAGCAGGCGGCCGGTTTTCTCCGGATCCGTGACGGCCTGCACCCCCTCGACGGAAGCGCCGTCCACCCCGAGAGCTACCCCGTTGTGGAGGAAATGGCACGGGACCAGGGCTGTTCCGTCGCCGACCTCCTGCGGGACGAATCCCTGAGGCGACGGATCGAACCTGAGCGATACGTGACCGCGACGGTCGGCCTCCCCACCCTCCGGGACATCCTGGACGAGCTTGCCAGGCCGGGCCGGGACCCCCGCCGGCAGTTCCGGAACGTCGCCTTCGCCGAGGGGGTCGAAAAGATCGAAGACCTGGCACCGGGGCAGAAGCTCCCCGGCGTGGTGACGAACATCACCGCCTTCGGCGCCTTCGTGGACGTCGGGGTCCACCAGGACGGCCTCGTCCACATCAGCGAGCTGAGCGACGGCTTCGTGAAATCCCCGGGAGACGTCGTCCGGGTCGGCCAGCAGGTGGAGGTGACCGTGCTTTCCGTCGACCGGGAACGGAACCGGATCGCCCTTTCCATGAAAAAAAACCCCGGCGCGAAACGGGACAAAACGTCCCCCGGGGAGAGGGACGCCAGGAAAAGCCCGCCCGCCTCCCGCAAGGAGAAGGAACCCTTCAACAACCCCTTCGCCGGAGCGTTCCGCAACCGGGGGGAGCGGAAATAGGCCGCGGCAAAGGAAAAAGCTCCCAAGCCAAGGCGCCCGAGTCCCGACAACCGGGGCGTACCGGGATGTACGTCGCAGGGAGGAGGGATGAAGGGGCAGCACAGGAACTTTTTACGAAGCCGTAACGGTTGACGGAATCGCAGGCGTCCGAACAACGCTTTTTCGAACGGCAAAGTAAAAAGCTCCAGAGGCAAGGCGCCCGAGTCTCGACGACCGAGGCGTACCGGGATGTACGTCGCAGGGAGGAGAGATGAAGGGCAACGCAGCATATGGACTTTTTACGAAGCCGTAACGGTTGACTTTTCGAGCGGATAAGGTTAGAAAAATAAAGGAAACCCTCATTGAATCGTGTTTTCGTGGAGACCGCCGGGAAAGACGGATCTCCGGCGGGGTGTAATGAATTCTACCATCGGGTCACAGAACCTTTGGATTTTCCGATTCCATTCAAAATCGTTTTCCTCCTTTTCCTGATCCTTCTTTCCGGATTCTTCTCCGGATCGGAGGCATCCCTTTTTTATCTGTCCCCCCTTCACCTCCACAAGATGGGGGAGGACGGCAACCCCTTCACCCTCTTCGTCAGGAGGCTCCTCGCCCGCCCGCGGAGGCTGCTCGTATCCATCCTCGTCGGGAACGAGGCGGTGAACATCACCATCGCGGTCATCAGCACCTCCCTGTTCCTTACCTATTTCGGGGCCGAGGGAAAATGGATTTCCATCGTCGTCACGACATCGGTGATTCTCGTTTTCGGGGAGGCCCTCCCGAAGGTCTTCGCCGTCAACTATCCCATCCGATATTCCTCCTTCGTCTCGCTGCCCCTCACCCTTTTTTCGCTCCTCATCCGTCCCGCCGTCTGGTTCCTCGAAAAGATCTCCGATCTCTTCGTCTACCTGTTCGGTAAAACCGTCACCGCCCCGCCCACTTCCGTCATGGAAAAGGAATTCATCTCCCTCGTCGACGCCGGGCACAAGGAAGGGGCCCTCCAGGAAACGCAGAAGCGGATGATCCACCGGGTGTTCGAACTCTCGGACATCACCGTGGAAGAAATCATGATCCCCCGGGTGGACATGTTCTGCCTTCCCGCATCCATGGACGGAGTGGAAATGGCGAGGGAAATGATCCGCGCCCGCTTCTCCCAGGCCCCCGTATGCGGGACGGACCGGGACGACCTCCTCGGCATCGTCCATGCCAGGGACATTCTCGCCGAAATGCTGAGGGGAAAAAAGACCTTCTCCATCCGGAAGCTCCTGAAGAAGCCCTACTTCGTCCCCCTGGAGCGGAGCGCCGAAAACGTCATGCGCGACCTCCAGATCCGGAAGATCCGGATGGCCATCGTGGTGGACGAATTCGGGGGCATCGAGGGGCTGGTGACCCTGGACGACATCCTGGAAACCCTGGCCGGGGACATCTTCGGTGCGGGGGGAGAAAAGGAGAAGGGCTTTCACCGGGTGGACGGGCGGACCTGGGTCGTTTCGGGACAGGCGGACCTGGAATCCTTCAACAGGAAGATCGGAACCTCCCTTCCGGAAGAGGATTACGAGACGATCGGCGGATTCGTGTTCCACCTGTTCGGAAAGCTTCCCGGCCGGGGGGACGAAATCCGCCACGGCTCCCTGGTCTTCACGGTTGAAAAGACTGGACGAACGCGGATTCTCAGGATCCGCGTCCGCAAGGAAGGGAAGGGCCCCGCCGGTGGATAGCTGGCTCATTCTCTCACTGATGGCGCTCTTCGTCCTTCTGGAGGGACTTTTTTCCGGCGGCGAAATCGCCCTCGTGTCCTCGGACATCCACAGGATCCGGGGCCTCGCCGGCGGCGGCTCCCGCGCCGCCCGGGTCACGCTGCGGCTCATGGAGCAGCCCGAATGGTTCCTTTCGACGACGCTCACGGGAACCAACCTGTGCGTCGTCTCCAACACGGCGCTGGCCACCTATTTTTTCATCTCCCGACTCGGACCGGCGGAAGGGGAATGGATGGCCGCCCTCGTCATGATTCCCCTCCTTCTCGTTTTCGGGGAGATCATTCCGAAGAGCGTTTTCCAGCAGCACGCCGACATCATCGCCATCCGGATCTCCTGGTTCCTCTGGACCGCCTCCTGGATCCTGTACCCCCTCGTGTGGCTGATCTCCAGGATCTCCCGGCTCGCCGTCCACCTCCTCTCGGAAGGGATCGGCATCTTCCAGTACCCCTTCATCACCCGGGGGGGCCTCAAGCACCTTCTCGGAAAAACGGCGGAGCAAAGCGACATCCTGAAAACGGAGCAGGAAATGATCGAACGGATCTTCGACATCTCCGAATCCACAGCCGGTGAGATCATGATGCCCATCTCGAACACCATCGCCCTGCCCGCCGGAGCCGGCCTCACGGAAGCGGCGCGGGTCTTCGCGGAAAAGGGGTATTCCCGGATTCCCGTCTACCGCGGCAGGATCTTCAACGTCATCGGAATCCTCCGGTCCTTCGACGTCATGGAGGCCCTCTTCGGGGGCCGGGAAGGGACCCCCGCGCCCCCCACGGGAAACACCGTGGACGCCTGCATGAAGGAAGCCCCCCTGTACGTGCCGGAAAGCAAACCGGTGACGGAAATCCTTTTCGAGCTTCAGGAGACGGGAAGCCGCATGGCCGTGGTGGTGGACGAGTACGGGAGCGCGCTGGGCATCGTCACCATCGAGGACATCCTCGAGGAGATCGTCGGGGAGATCGAAAACGAGTACACCGACGAGGGACAGATCCTGTACCGCAAGACGGCCCCGGGGAAATACCTGTTCAACGGCAGGGCGAAGATCGAAACCCTTCGAAGGATCCTCCCCCTGGAGATTCCCGACGGCGACTACGAAACCCTGGGAGGGTTCCTTCTCAACCGGATGGGAAAGATCCCCCGGCCGAAGGAGGTCTTTCGCATGGATTCCGTTCTCTTCGTCATTGAAGACGCGGACTTGAAATCGATCCGGGAGGTTCTCGTCATCCTTCCTCCGGGGACGGAGCTTCTGAAAGGCTGATGAAATCGCAAAAAGGCCGATTCAACACTTTTTCGAACGGCAAAGGAAAAAGCTCCAGAGGCAAGGCGCCCAAGTCCCGACGAATGAGACGTACTCAGGGTACGTCGCAGTGAGGAGGGAAGAAGGGCAACGCAGCATA